>NZ_LMYH01000008.1:0-19636 GCF_002917995.1 Parasaccharibacter apium | reverse complement strand
TCCCTGGGCAGCCGGGGCTCCCGCACCTATAGCCCCCCGCCCCGCACCAGCCTCACCCCCAACTGGACCCGGCCCATGGACCGCAGCATGACGCCCCGCACGCCGTCCTATGCCTCTCCGGCACCGGAGAGCGGCTTCAGTCGGCCAAACTTCGGCAACAGCATGCGACCACCCTTTGCCATGCGGCACCCCTTTCTGACCGGGCTGGCTGGTGGCTTCCTTGGGGCCGGGCTGTTCGGAATGCTGAGCGGGCATGGCTTCTTCAGCGGTTTCAGCGGGGGCGGCGGGTCCTTCTTCGGCTTCCTCATTCAGGTGCTGGTCGTTGCCTTCATCATCAATTTCCTCATCAAACTCTGGCGGAAACGGTCTTCCAACAACACCATGTCCAGCAATGCAGGTGGCTCTGGCCTGTTTGGTGCAGCCGGTGGCGCTTCCTCCCCCTTCACCAGCCAGCCGCAGCAGGCTCCTTCGCAGGGCGTGACCCTGACGCCTGATGATTACAGCACCTTCCAGCAGTTGCTGATAAACGTACAGGCTGCCTGGAGCGCACAGGACATGATGTCCCTCCAGCGCATGGCGACGCCTGAAATGGTCAGTTACTTCAACAACCAGCTTTCCGAGCTGACAAGCCGTGGTGCCCGCAACATCGTCTCTGATATCCAGTTCCTGCGGGGTGACCTTGCCGAAGCCTGGCGGGAAGGCACAATCACCTACGCCACCGTGGCCCTGCAATATTCCGCCATTGATGTCACGACCGACAGCATGGGCAATGTTCTGGACGGCAGCAAAACCGAACGCCAGACCATCACGGAACTCTGGACCTTCCTCCGTGCCGATGGCCGGGGCAACTGGATCCTCTCCGCCATCCAGCAGGCCGGGTGACCACTCCCCTGGGCGAGAGGCAGCCACCCTGCCTCTCAGCCGCCCTCACCTGAATGAAAAAACCCCGCTTGCCTGAACCTTTCATGGACAGGCAGGCGGGGTTTTCTTTCCCATCTACGAGAAGACGTCACAGTCGGTACAAAGCCACCACGAACAGGGCCAGCGTGAAAAAGGAAAGCCCGAGAACGATGCCGAAGAGACGGCCCTGGCGGCGGGAAGGAGTGTTATGATCGCTCATGCCAGAAGAACCCTGTCAATCAGAAGGCCACAGAAGAGGAAGAACAGATAGGCTAGTGAATAGCGAAACGCATGACGGGCCGGTTTATCTTTCGTCAGGCTGTTCCCCTTCTCATCCTGTCTGTCGAACAGGACCCGCAGGCCGTAATAGATGAAACCGAGGTCCAGCAGGCTGGCACAGACCGTGTAGAACCAGCCACACTGCCCGACCACGCTCGGCACGAGAGACACGGCCCCCAGAATGAAAGTGTAGATGACGATCTGCCAGCGTGTATGGCGTGCGCCCTTCACGACTGGCAGCATGGGGATGCCCGCACTCTCGTAATCCTTGCACGCATAAAGAGAGAGCGACCAGAAATGCGGAGGCGTCCACAGAAAGACGATGGCGAACATCACCACCGGCAGCACGTCCAGCGATCCCATCGTCGCTGCCCAACCGATCATGGGGGGGAAAGCTCCGGCTGCGCCGCCAATCACGATGTTCTGCGGCGTGCTGCGCTTGAGCCACATGGTGTAGATCACACCATAAAAAAAGATGGAAAAAGCCAGAATCCCTGCCGCCAGCAGGTTGGTCGCCAACCAGAGCAGCACAACGGAGGCTACCGACAGCACAACCGCATAAACCAACGCACTCGTTGGTTCGACCCGCCCTCCGGGAACAGGACGAACGCGGGTTCGCTTCATGATCGCATCAATGTCACGATCATACCACATGTTGATGGCACCCGCCGCACCGGCCCCGATGCAGATGCAGGCAATGATAACCAGCCCGACAGGTACGGACGGCCATTTCGGCGCTACGGCCATGCCCGCCAACCCGGTGAAGACCACAAGTGAAATCACTCGTGGTTTGAGCAGCGCCACCCAATCTTGCAGAGCCGTATCACCAGCATGTCCCTCGACACGCAGCGCCCCCAGAAAACGGGCCAGTGGAGAGGCCGAAAGACCGGATGATGCCTGCATGGAAAAACACCTTACTCTTCAGGAAAAAGCCCCATTGTCCCTTGGGTCCGCTCTACCAGCAGGCCATACCAGACCATTCCGGCAGACAGGGCGAACATGAGCAGGCTGCAGCCCATCAACAGCACGGCAGGCACGATCAGCTGCGGCAGAATGGAACAGAGCGCCCCGACAAACGTGATGAAAGCATGAATCATGCCAAAAATGGAAAAAGATCGCCCCCACCGTGCCAGTCTGGCCCCGCACCAGCCATAGAAAGCTGCACTGAGAGCAAGAAGGCTGCCGAACATCACAAGCTGATGCCCTGCCGCCCCCAGAACGAAGGCCCCCGGCGGCACCCCCTGTATGCCCCAGACTGGTTCGGTCAGCATGGCGGCCCAGCCAGCGAGCAGCGATACAAGCCCACCGGAAGCCCAGGCCGCCACTGGCCCCGATGGCAGGGCAGTACGCCATATATCCTTGGCAAAGGCTACGAGAAGAACCAGACAGGGAACCCCTAGCCCGATGCTCAATCCAGCACTGTAAACCGATGACGGAAGCCCGCCGAAGAGATGGTCAGCCCAGAGCAGAACAGGCACCACACCCATGACGCCAAACGCATGGGGAGCACAGCGGGGTACCCACCCCTGCTCCTTCTGCCCGGGCAGAAGAGCAGCCATGATGATGCCAAGCGAAGGCACGCTCAGCAGGGTCATTTCCACACTGCCACGCAGAACCGTCAGAAGGGCTTCCGGCCCGGCACCAGCCAGACCACTCCGCAGCAGAAAAGCCAGCAGAACGGGAGCGATGATGAGCACAGACAGAGCATTGGCCAGAAACGCCCAGACCAGCGGCGGAAAATCACGGAAGGGGATGGACCGCATCTCCAGAACCGTGGCCAGCACATTGAAAGCCAGCGCCAGCACGCCAATGCTCCAGAGAGCCAGCCCGACAAACGGCATGACCGGCAGCAGAAAGGCACCTACAGCCAGCACGCCAAAACCGGTACGGACCGCAAACGGCAGAGCCATGCCCTCGCCTTTCAGCAGGTCCGGCAGGAACCAGCGGGCCATCCCGCCCAGAAAAGCCGGGCATACAACATAAAATGTCATCAGCACGGCATGGGACACAACGACACCAGGAGACGGATGCACATGCAGGAAAGGCAACCCCATGGCGCCCCCCAACATGCCAGCAAACAACGCCAGCAGAAAAAACGCCCCACCGCTTCTCCCATGACGGGATGAAG
Organism: Parasaccharibacter apium; assembly: GCF_002917995.1. Classification (NCBI taxonomy): domain Bacteria; kingdom Pseudomonadati; phylum Pseudomonadota; class Alphaproteobacteria; order Acetobacterales; family Acetobacteraceae; genus Parasaccharibacter; species Parasaccharibacter apium. The sequence continues at coordinate 16,329 of NZ_LMYH01000008.1, read as the reverse complement.
ATACTGTCTGAAATAACGGCCTTGAAGTCACTCTATTCCGCCAGCCTGTTGCCACCATGAAACATCTGCCTTTCTCGAAGGCAGATGGATTTCCCCTACTTAGTCTTCTCAGGCGGCAATGTCACGAGGGTGAACAGACCCGCCGGAGGGACGGGCACGATGGTCGCCCGGGCCATATCCTCCGGTGGAAGCAGGGATTCAATGGCAAAATCAGGATGCCAGCCCAGCGCACGGGAGGCCCGGGCCATGACCTTCTCCACCTTCAGCCGAAGGCCCCCACGGGCAAGGAAATGGTTGACAAAAAGGATGTGTCCCCCCGGTTTCACCACCCTCTTCAACTCTGCCAGAAGCAGGTCCGGATGAGGCACGACAGAGGCCACGAACATGCCGACGGCGATATCAAAGCTGTTATCGGCAAAGGTGGTATGTTCGGCGTCCATCACCATAAGTTCATCAACATTACGGAGACCTTCCCTCTTCACACGCTCCCGGGCAAGGGCCAGCATGTCTTCCGAGAGGTCGATTCCTGTAATGCGTTTGTCGGACCTGTAGGAAGGAAGGGCCAGCCCGGTTCCAACTCCCACCTCCAGCACACGCGTGCCCGGAAGCGCATTGACAGCCGCCACGGCCCGCCGTCGCCCGAAAGCAGATACACCGCCAAAAACCTTGTCGTACATGCGGGCCCAACGGCGATAGGCATCACGTACGCTGTCAGCATCGAGGGAAGAACGGGGTTTAAGGGAAGACACCATGAAAATGCAGCCTCAACTGTCTGCCCCCAACAAAGCGGGGAGCATTATCGCTACTGATACCGATCAGTCCGCCCCTTTCTTGCCCCCCAACGCCCTTGGCTGACAAGGTATTCTGACGATATTATGCGAAAAAATTTGGTCTACCTGTCCAGAACAGAACCAGAACTCATGACTGGATCACACGATGAAGCATCTCGATCTCATATTGGCCCTTCTCTGCCTGTTTTTCTGGGTGGCCCTTTATGTCGTCTATTACCATGAAAGACTGTTTCCATGGCTCATCAACAGGTTCAGCCGGGACAGACCAGCCAGGGACCTGAAGGTGGAAAATGGATATTTCTCTGATGGCGTACCCATTCCATTCCGGGACAATCTCTATCCTTCCGACCCTGAAAAAGATGCCAGGACAGAGGACGGCTCCACATCACCGGAAGAGCCTCCCCACGAGACCGTAACACGGAAAACGGACCAGACACCAAACAGGTGAAAGGCCTGACCATAGGGCCAGGCCGCTTCCATGTTTCCTTTCAGGAAAGACGGGCCTCGATGCAGTCCCAGATCATCCCGGCACTGTTGATGCCATCAAAACGGTCCAGTTCCTGTAGGCCCGTCGGGGAGGTGACGTTGATCTCCGTCAGCCAGTTCCCGATCACGTCAATCCCCGTGAAAATGAGGCCATGTTCCTTCAGGTACGGACCAATGGTCCGGCAGATTTCCCTGTCACGGTCCGTCAGTTCCACACGCTCGGCACGGCCGCCGACATGCATGTTGGACCGGGCATCACCCTGCGCAGGAACACGGTTGATTGCCCCGATCGGCTCGCCATCCACAAGGATGATGCGCTTGTCCCCCAGCCGCACGGCAGGCTCATAACGCTGCACCATCAGCGGTTCACGGGAGCGGGAGAAGTGCATCTCCAGCAGGGAGGAGAAATTCTCGTCATCCTCCTTCACCCGGAAGATGCCCGCTCCGCCATTGCCATAAAGCGGCTTCAGGATGATGTCCCTGTGCTTCTGCCGGAAAGCGGCAATCGCCTCCCGGTCCCACGTCACCAGCGTTGGCGGCATGAGCTGGGGAAAATGCGTGACCAGCAGCTTCTCCGGTGCATTGCGTACGGAGACCGGATCATTCACCACGAGGGCCTGCCCCTCGCCCGTGCCATGAACATGCTCCAGCATGTGGGTGGCCGTGATGTAGCCCATGTCGAAAGGCGGGTCCTGCCGCATGAGCACGACATCACATGAGCCGATGTCCAGAACCTCCTCCGGGCCAAAGGCAGCATGATCGCCTTTCTTCCGCTGTACGGTCACCCTGCGGCTCCGGGCCTGAAGACGGCCTGCCGTGCCCTTTCCTTCCAGCAGGGACAGGGTGGTGGGGTGATAGACATGCAGCTCGTGCCCACGACGCTGGGCTTCCAGCATCAGGGCAAAGGTGGAATCACCATCGATGTTGATGTCTTCCAGCGGGTCCATCTGCACGGCAACACGCCGCCGGGAGGAAGAGGACTGGACCATAAGAATAACTCCGCAAAAGCAGTTCAGGACCGAACGGTTTCTTTCAGGCCCCCACCATATCAGGCCGGGTCTGGATAGGCGATGGACAGCACTTCCACAAGGACGGGGCCGGATGGTGTCTGCATGGTGACCTCGTCATGCACGGCCGCTTTCATGAGAGCACGGGCCACCGGAGCCTGCAGGCTGACCTCCCCATGCTCCAGCCGGGACTCATCCACGCCAAGAATCGTCACGGTATAATGACGGTCCTCCTCATCCGCATAGCAGACGGTGGCGCCGAAGAAGACACGGTTCCGGTTGGTCTGGGCTGCCGGGTCCACAATCACGGCCTGATCCAGCCGTTTCGTCAGGAAGCGGATGCGCCGGTCGATCTCCCGCAGGCGGCGTTTGCCATACTGGTAGTCCGCATTCTCCGAACGGTCGCCATTACTCGCCGCCCATGAGACGACCTCCACGACCTGCGGCCGCTCCTTCTGGGTCAGCTCTTTCAGCTCAGCCCGCATCCGGGCCGCACCCTGTGGGGAAAGATAACGGTGCAGGGCAATCTTCTCGGCGGCCATGCGGCGTCAGCCTTCCGCCGGACGACGTGAGACATCAGCACGGAAGCGGATCATGCCACCAAGGCTCTGCCCCGGTGCCAGCACATGCACGCCACGCCCGGCGATCTCCGGCCTGTTGAGGGCATCCGTCATGCTCGTGACCGGCTCGATGGCCACATAGCCCTCCTCCGGCTGGGAGAAGACCACCAGATGCAAGAAAATCCGGTCCGCTTCCACCGTCAGGTCTGGCAGACCCCCGGGCTGCTCCAGCCGGACCTGACCGGCAAACCCGGCAAACCCGTTATCCAGCTTCAGCTCCTCAAGGGCCTGCCCTTTCGAAAAATCCCACTCACCTTCGCAGGATTTTTTTTCGGTCGGCAGGCCGTGACCGTCCGTCAGCCAGACCGAGTCCGCTGCGAATTTCAGGCGGGATTTGGCCTCCGAATGGAAGAAAGGATGGAACCCCAGACCGACCGGCTGATCGACCGTATCGCTGTTCCGGATCACGATGGAGACATGCAGCCCGTCCGCCCGCAGCTCGTAGGACATGACGGCCCGATAGGCATAGGGCCATTCCCCCCGACCGGCTTCATCATCAGAAGGCGTGTGATCGAAAGTCAGGATGGCGTGACTGTCCGTTCTGTGCGCCACCTGCCATTCATGCTCCCAGCCATTGCCATGGATGGGATGCGGGCAGCCCCCCATGTTGGGGACAAGCCTGTGCTCCTCTCCCCCGAAGGCAAAATGGCCGTCTGCAATCCTGTTGACATAGGGCAGCAGAGGATAGGCCCCCACGGCCACGCCCTTCTGGTTCCGCAGGGCCGGATTGGCGACCGGACGGAGCATCTCATGCCCCTGCACCTGCCACTGGCCAAGGGCAGCCCCCGTCTCCGGCAGGATGGTCAGGCTCTGCCCGTCTCTCTTGAGTTCCAGCATGGTCAGTCCTTCTTTTTCCGTCTGGTCGTCTTGCGTTGTCTGGCCTGCGAAGCTGCCGGGGCCGGAGCAATGAGGCCAATGTCACTGGCCTCCCGCCGGTGAATCTCGTCCCGCAGGGCGGCGGCCTGTTCAAAGTCCAGCTCAGCTGCTGCTTCACGCATTTTCTTGCGCAGATCGTCAATGGTGAGCTGTGGATCAGACTCCGGCGAAGCTTCCTTGCCCGCCAGCTCTTCCTGAAAGAGCGTGTCGCTGATGCGGCTGCGGACCGTCTGCGGCGTGATGCCGTGCGCCTCGTTCCAAGCCATCTGCTTTTCCCGGCGGCGGGCCGTTTCCTCGATGGCGTAACGCAGGCTGTCCGTCTCCTTGTCCGCATAGAGCAGGACACGGCCATTCACGTTGCGAGCGGCTCGGCCGATCGTCTGCACAAGAGAGGTGCGGGACCGCAGGAAGCCTTCCTTGTCCGCATCGAGAATCGCCACAAGGGCACATTCGGGAATATCCAGCCCTTCCCGCAGCAGGTTGATGCCCACAAGAACATCAAAGGCCCCCAGCCGCAGGTCCCGGATGATCTCCATGCGCTCCAGCGTATCAATGTCGGAATGGAGATACCGCACCTTCACGCCATGTTCGGAAAGATATTCCGTCAGGTCCTCAGCCATGCGCTTGGTCAGGGTCGTGACGAGGACACGGCCATTCTCGGCAATGGTCGCCCTGGCCTCATGCAGCAGGTCGTCCACCTGCCCTTCCACGGGTCGGATGATGGTGATGGGGTCTGTCAGGCCGGTCGGACGGATGATCTGCTCGGCAAACACGCCTTCCGTCTGTTCCATCTCCCACGGCCCCGGCGTGGCGGACACGAAGATGCTCTGCGGCCGGAAGGCATCCCACTCCGAAAAAGACAGGGGCCGGTTATCCAGACAGGAGGGAAGACGGAACCCGAAATCTGCCAGCGTTTCCTTGCGGGCACGGTCTCCCCGTTCCATCCCGCCAATCTGGGGCACACCGACATGGCTTTCATCCACGATCAGCAGGGCATCTTCCGGCAGATACTCAAAGAGGGTTGGCGGCGGATCACCGGGACGGCGACCTGAAAGATAGCGGGAGTAGTTCTCAATTCCCTTGCAGACGCCTGTCGTTTCCAGCATTTCCAGATCAAAATTGGTCCGTTGAAGGATGCGTTCTTCCTCCAGCGGCTTTCCCTTGTCCCTGAAATACTGGATGCGGTCCTGCAGTTCATCCTTGATGCTGACCATCGCCTGATTGAGCGTTGGGCGGGGCGTCACATAATGGGAGCTGGCATAGAGGCTGACCTCTTCCAGATCAGCCGTCTTCTCCCCCGTCAGCGGGTCGAATTCGGTGATGCTTTCCACCTCATCCCCGAAGAGCATGACACGCCACGCCCTGTCCTCGTTCTGGATGGGGAAAATGTCCACCTGCTCCCCCCGCACCCGGAATGACCCACGCTCGAAGGCCAGATCATTCCGCTGGTATTGCAGCTCCACCAGATGGCGGATCAGGTCGTCCCGATCGATGATCTCCCCCGGCACGAGGCGGATTTTCATGCGGGCATAGGATTCGGGCGAGCCGATACCATAAATGCAGGACACGGAGGCCACGATGATAACATCGTTCCTTTCCAGCAGGGCCTGCGTGGCAGCATGGCGCATCCGGTCTATGCGCTCGTTGCGCTGGCTGTCCTTCTCGATGAAGGTATCCGAACGGGGCACATAGGCTTCCGGCTGATAGTAATCATAGTAGGAAACGAAATATTCCACCGCATTGTCGGGAAAGAACTGTTTCATCTCACTATAGAGCTGGGCCGCCAGGGTCTTGTTGGGAGCCATGATGAGCGTGGGCCGCTGCGCCGCCTCGATCACCTTGGCCATGGTGAAGGTCTTGCCCGACCCTGTCACACCCATCAGCACCTGATCCCGCTCCCCGGCCTGCAACCCGTCCAGCAGGGCGGCAATCGCCTGCGGCTGGTCCCCGGAGGGTTCGTAATCCGATTTGACGACAAACCGGTTGGTCTTCGGTTTGGCGGGCTGTTTTTCAGGGAAAAAATCCGTCTGACGGGGCGCGACCGGTTTTTTCTTTCTGCGGGACGACGAAGAAACTGCCATGGCCCCTAGATGGGAGCATGTTCCTGCCACCACAAGATGCCTCTGACGGAATAAATGGAGCCACCCGTTTCCGGCTGTTCATTCCTCATAAAAAGACTGGCAGTTTTTACAGGGTCGTTTACCATCACACCGCCTCTTCACTGCCCTATGAGGCTCCACTTCCACAAAAAGGTCAGAACCTTATGGATATCGAACAGATCGAGCAGAGCTACACGCAGTTCCGCAACACGGCGCAGCAGGCCTTCCAACTGATTGACCGGCTGATCGGCCAGATGCAGGACGCCTCGCAGAATGGCGACACACAGGCCGGGGAATGGGCTGCGAGCCTCCAGCAGATTTCCTCCATCTTCCAGAATGGCCAGGGCCATGCCGGGGACCTCGTCGGCCAGCTGGCCGGTCTGGTGAGCCATCTCGGCGAGAAAAACGGGGGCGAAAGCTCCGGTGAGCAGAGCAGCGGCTTCGCCAGCTTCGGCAAGGCCCTCCAGCAGGACGTGATCCAGGAAATCGGCGGCAACCTGCTGAGCAAATTCTTCCGCTGACAGTTCCCTGCCCATCCTGACAGGCAAGGCCGGACCGGTATGCTCACCCGTCCGGCCTTGCCTTCATCTGGCGGGCTGGACCTGCGCCTTCCGCAAGGCATCCTTCTGCCGGGCCGCCAGAACATCCACATTGAAATCCTGCGTCAGCTCCATGAAGAGCCGGTGCCAGTTCACCCGTGCTCCCAGCCGCAGGAAGGCACTGCCCAGCCCGATGGCCGAGCGGTCCAGCATGACGAATTCCCGTGGCAGAGTGATGCCGCCCGTGCGCTTCAGCCCGTCATAGACATGCTCCAGCACCCGGCGGGCCTCCTGCGGGTTGTTGCTCTCTTCCACGTTGCAGATTTCATCCGTCATGAGAGGACGATAGAAGAAGCGTGCCCACTCATTGAGCACGGCGGCCCGCTCCCGTGAAATGTCCCTGAAGCCCCAGTCATGATAGGCCTCGTAGGCCCGTTCCTCATCGCCATCCCGCAGGGCATCGAAGAGAGACAGGACACCACCGACAAACCGGGGCGAGAAAATGCGTACGGAACCGAAATCCAGCAGGTTCAGCCCACCATCCTGCCGCACGGTGAAATTGCCCATATGCGGGTCACCATGCACGACACCATAATGATAGACGGGCCTGTACCAAGCCTTGAACAGCGCAATTGCAATGGCGTTGCGCTCTTCCTGCGGGAGCTGTTCCTCCAGCACGGACTTCATGGAGCGGCCCCCCACCCAGTCCATCGTCAGCAGCCGTTCCGTGACCAGCCCGGGTACGGGGGCAGGCACGGTAACTTCCGGCACGTCCGCCAGCATGAGCCTGTAGAGCCGCAGGTGGCTGGCCTCCCGTGTGTAATCCAGCTCTTCCCGCATCCGTTCGGCCAGTTCGGCATAGACCTCATCCTGCCGGATGGCATTGCCCACGAGGCTGAACACGCCCAGACCCCGCTTCAGCTGCCGGAGGTCCTGCTCCATGGCTCCCGCCATGCCGGGATATTGCAGCTTGCAGGCCACCTCCCGCCCGTCGGCCAGAGCCGCACGATGCACCTGCCCCAGTGACGCCGCCGCCACGGCCTCATGGCTGAAAGACCGGAAGCGGGATTCCCACCCCGCCCCCAACTCGGCCCTCATCCGCCGCTGGACGAAGTTCCATCCCATTGGCGGCGCATTGGCCTGGAGATGGGCCAGCTCCTCGGCATAGTCATCAGGCAGGGCACCGGGAATGGTCGAGAGAAGCTGGGCAGCCTTCATCATCGGACCTTTCAGGTTGCCCAGAACGGCCCGCAGCTCCTCCGCATGGCTGGTCGTGTTGCTCCGCAGGCCCAGCTTGTGCCCGGCCATGCGGGCCGCAACACCCCCCACCATGCTGGAGGCCCGGAACATGCGCTGCATGTTATCGACAAAGCCCGTCCTGTCGATGTCACGTTCACGTGCCATGATCTCAACCCTTACCTGTTGCCCTGTCAGGCAGTGTGCCAGCCTGCATGGCGTGCAGGCCGGCTTTCATCCTCATGCAGCCGGTTCAGCCTCAAGCTGGTCGATCAGCCCGGAAATGACATCCAGACCACGGTTCCAGAAGGACGGATCACCGGCATTCAGCCCGAACGGTGCGAGCAGCTCCTGATGGCGCAACGTGCCACCGGCGGCAAGCATCTCCTTGTATTTTTCCGCAAAGCCTGCCGGGCTGTCCTGATACACGCCATAAAGCGCATTCACCAGACAGTCGCCAAAGGCATAGGCGTACACATAGAAGGGCGAGTGGATGAAATGCGGAATGTATGACCAGTAGAGGTCATAATCCGGGGTGAAGCTGAAGGCCGGGCCAAGGCTGCGTGTCTGCACGTCCCGCCAGATTTCACCAAGACGCTCGGCAGGGATTTCGCCCCTGCGGCGTTCATCATGCACCTGCACCTCGAACTGGTAGAAGGCGATCTGCCGCACGACCGTGTTCAGCATGTCCTCCACCTTGGAGGCCAGCAGATGATGACGGCGTTTCGGATCGCTCTCCGCATCCAGCAGGGACTGGAAGGTCAGCATCTCCCCGAAGACAGAGGCCGTCTCGGCCAGCGTCAGCGGCGTGTCGGAACGGAGATAGCCCTGCTTCTTCCCGGCCAGCATCTGATGGATGCCGTGCCCCATCTCATGGGCCAGCGTCATGACGTCACGGGGACGGCCATGATAGTTCATCAGCAGGTAAGGATGCACGGAGGGCACGACCGGATGGGCAAACGCCCCGGAAGACTTGCCCGGTACGGCTGCCGCATCGATCCACGGGCTGTTGAGGAACGTGCTGGCATGGCGGCCCATCTCCTCATCAAAATCCTGATAGGCACGCTGGACGATCGCCTTGCCCTCATCCCAGCTCAGCCGCCTGTCCTGCACGTCGGGCAGCGGGGCATTGCGGTCCCAGTGTTCCAGCTTGTCCAGCCCCAGCCAGCGGGCCTTCATGCCGTAATAACGGTGGGAGAGACGGGAGAAGGACGACTGCACGGCATCCACCAGCGCATCCACCACCTCGTCTTCCACCATGTTCGCCCGGTTGCGACTGCTGACAGGCCGGGGGTAACCCCGCATGGTATCAATCGTGGCCTTGTCCTTGGCCAGCGTGTTGGTGATGCCCACCAGCAGCTTGTTGTTGGCTGCCAGCGTGGCACTGATGGCCCTGGCCGCCCCTTCCCGCTTTTTCCGGTCGCTGTCCGTCATGTAATTGAACACGTCGCCCAGCAGCTGCTCTTTCCCCTCGAAGGAGACCATCAGCCCAGCCATGGTCTCGTCAAACAGCCGCACCCACGCATTCCGGCCAGAGACGGCCATGTCCATCAGAACACGCTCAACCTCATCGGAAAGCTGATAGGGGCGGAAGACCCGCAGGTCCCGCAGATAAGGCTTCCATGAGGCCAGCTCCGCATTCTCGCTGAAGCCTTTCTCAAGGGCTGCATCATCCAGCCGGTTCAGCTCCAGCGGGAAGAACAACAGGAAAGCTGAAATGGCGGTCAGACGTTCCCGCACGCTCTGGGCGAAACGGCCACAGGCAGGGTCGGTCGTGTGGGCTGCAAAGAGAAGCTGGGAATAGGAACCGATCTTCCCCAGCCCTTCCTCGATCACCTCATAGCCCTGGAGGGCGTGGGCCAGATCGGCCGGAGAGGCCTTGCCCAGCGTACCCTTCCAGCGGCTTTCAAATGTCCGGGCCTCATGGTCCAGCCGGACGAAATCCGACTCAATGGCCGGGTCCTCCGGGGAGGCATAGAGGTCGGAAAGGTCCCAGCGGGGGGCGGCCACGGGCGCAGCCGCCTCACCTTCCGGGGCGGAAACCTGCCTGCCTTCCGGCAGACGGGCAAAAGAGCGTGTCTTGAGAAATGATGTCATCATCCCTGCAGACTAGCCAAGCGAGGGGGCTGTGAAAACTCTCTTTTCTGTCACGGTCCATCCTCCAGCCCCGCAGCCCTGCCCGGGTGGCCCCTGTCAGGCTGACAGGCTTCTGAGATCGGCCTCCTCATACCCGATGATGCGGGCATAATCCTTCGGCACGACATGCCAGAATTTCGGCAGAACCTCCTCCCAGTGGTGAAGAAGATCCGCCGCATAGGCACTGCCCGTCTCACGCTCGTGCCGCTCCACGAGGCCCCGCAGCTCATCTTTCCACCGTCTGGCCGTCACGGGCTGGCACATGACCGTGTCGTGATTCACCCGTTTCGGGAAATCGCCATCACGGTCCAGCACATAGGCCGTACCACCCGTGAAGCCTGCCCCGAAATTGTCCCCGGCCTTGCCCAGAACAGCGACCGTACCGCCTGTCATGTATTCGCAGCCATTGGAGCCACAGCCTTCCACCACGGCCACGGCACCGGAGTTCCGCACGGCGAACCGTTCCCCGGCCTGCCCGGCGGCAAAGAGTGCTCCCGCCGTCGCACCATAAAGCACCGTGTTGCCGATGATGGAATTCTTCTCCGTGGCGCAGGGTGTCGCACTGCTGGGCCGCAGCACCAGAGTGGCCCCGGAGAGCCCCTTGCCGACATAATCGTTGGCATCACCTTCCACCTCGATGCGCAGCCCCTGTACGGCGAAGGCCCCAAGGGACTGACCGGCAGACCCACGCAGGGAGAGCGTCAGATGCCCTTCCGGCAGGCTGGCCATGCCGAAGCGACGGGTGATGAGGGATGACAGCCTCGTCCCCACCGCACGATGCGTGTTGCGGACGATATAGTGCAGATGCAGCTTCTCCCGCCGCTCGAACAGCGGCTGCGCATCAGCGATGATCTGTGCATCCAGCGTGTCCGGGACCTCATTGCGGCCCTCCAGCGTGCAGTGACGGGCAAAGCCGCCCGTATCCGCCTGCACCAGCAGGGCGTTGAGGTCCAGATCATCCAGATAATCCGAGCCACGATAGACCTGATGGAGCAGGTCCGTCCGGCCGATGATCTCCTCAAGGGAGCGGTATCCCAGACGGGCCAGAATGTTGCGGACATCCTCGGCGATCAGCGTGAACAGGTTGATGACCTTCTCCGGCGTGCCCTCGAACTTCTTCCGCAGCTCCTCATCCTGCACGCAGACACCGACAGGGCAGGTATTGGTATGGCACTGCCGCACCATGATGCAGCCCATCGCCACGAGGGCCGCCGTACCGATGCCGAACTCCTCGGCCCCCAGCATGGCGGCGATCACCACGTCACGCCCGGTCTTGATTCCACCATCGACACGCAGCTTCAGCCGGTGGCGCAGACGGTTGAGCATCAGCACCTGATGGGTCTCGCTCAGCCCCATTTCCCACGGCAGGCCGGCATAATAGATGGAAGACTGGGCACTGGCCCCCGTCCCACCGGAATGGCCGGAGATCAGGATGGCATCAGCCTTGGCCTTGGCCACACCGGCGGCGATGGTCCCGATGCCCGTCCGGGCCACGAGCTTCACCGTCACGGTCGCCTCCGGATTGATCTGCTTGAGGTCGTAGATCAGCTGGGCAAGGTCCTCGATGGAATAGATGTCATGATGCGGCGGCGGCGAGATCAGCGTGACGCCCGGCGTGGCATGACGGAGACGGGCGATCAGCTCCGTGACCTTGAAGCCCGGAAGCTGGCCTCCCTCACCCGGCTTGGCCCCCTGTGCGACCTTGATCTCCAGCTCCCGGCAATTGTTGAGATATTCCGCCGTCACGCCGAAGCGGCCGGACGCCACCTGCTTGATGGCCGAGGACGCATTGTCCCCGTTGGGCCGTGGTGTGGCCCGGGCCGGGTCCTCGCCTCCCTCGCCGGAATCGGACTTCGCCCCGATGCGGTTCATGGCGATGGCCAGCGTCTCATGCGCTTCCGGACTCAGCGCACCGAGGGAGATGCCCGGGGCAACCAGCCTGCGGCGGATCTGGGTGATGCCTTCCACGTCATCCACGTCAATGGACCGTGCGCTGGAACGGAAATCCAGCAGATCACGCAGGGCGACCGGCTCCTGCGCCTCCAGAGCGTCCGCATAACGGCGGAAGAGCCTGTAGCTGTTGGCCTGCACCGCCGTCTGAAGCATGTGGACCGCACTGGCCGAAAAGGAGTGCGCCTCCCCACCCGGGCGGATCTTGTACCGCCCCCCGATGGGCAGCGGAGACACGTTGGCGGGCTGCCATGCCTGCCTGTGCGCCTTGATGACGTTCCGGGCGATACCGGGCAGGCCGATGCCCGAAATGCGGGACGCCATGCCGGGGAAGAACTCGGCCACAAGCGCACGGGAGAGGCCGATCGCCTCGAAATTGTACCCGCCACGATAGGCCGAAACGACCGAAATCCCCGCCTTGGACATGATCTTGAGCAGCCCCTTGTCCACGGCCTTGCGGTACTGCTCCATGGCCTGCCGCAGGGTCATCTTTCCGAACAGCCCCCGCTGGAGACGATCGGCAATGCTCTGCTGGGCCAGCCACGGATTGACCGTGGAGGCCCCCACTCCGACCATCACGGCGAGGCTGTGCACGTCCAGCACATCGGAGGCCCGGACATTCACGGAGGTGAAGGTCCGCAGGCTGTGATTGGTGAGATGGACATGCACGGCCGCCACGGCCAGCACCATGGGAACCGCCACACGGTCCTCCGTGGCGTGTTCATCGGTCAGGAAGAGATGGGCACAGCCACCCCGCACGGCATCCTCGGCCTTCTGGCATATCTGCGTCAGGGCCGCCCGCATCCCGTCCTCGCCCTCGGCCAGCGGGAAGGTACAGTCGATGACCTCACCCTGCCTGCCGCACATCTCCTGAAGACGGCTGAATTCGCCATTCGTCAGGATGGGGCTGGAAAGCTGGAGAAGCTGGCACTGGCCCGCTTCCTCGGCAAGGATGTTGCCCAGATTACCCAGCCTCGTCACCAGGCTCATGGCCCGTGTTTCCCGCAGACTGTCGATCGGCGGATTCGTCACCTGGCTGAATCCCTGCCGGAAATAGTGGGACAGCCCCCGATAATGCAGGGACAGCACCTGAAGCGGCGTGTCATCCCCCATGGAGGCCAGAGCCTCGCTGCCATTCTCCACCATCGGCTGGAGCGTGGCCTCCATGTCCTCATAGGTCAGGTTGACGGCCAGCTGGCGACGACGCAGCGTCTCGGCGTCAATGCCGTCCGGTTCCATCACCTGGGCCATCAGCGGCCCGACATCCTCGATGCCGTCCCTGATCCAGCTCTCATAATCCTGCCGGTTGATAAGCATGTCCAGCACGTCATCCGGCGTGTAGAAACGGGCTTCATCAAGGTCCAGCGCAAGGGTCTGCCCCGGCCCGAGCCGCCCACGCAGGGCGATGGCCTCATCCGGCACACGCACCATGCCCGTCTCGGACCCGACGATCAGCAGCCCGTCCTTCGTGATGCTGTAGCGCAGCGGCCGCAGACCGGCCCTGTCCAGACCGGCGATGATCCAGCGGCCATCCGTCCCGCACAGGGCCGCCGGACCGTCCCACGGCTCGATGACGGCATTGCAGTAGCGGTAGAATGCCTTGGCCCGGGCGGACAGGGAAGAATTCGCCCCCGCCGCTGCCGGGATCAGCAGGGCCTTGGCCGATGGTGCCGTCCGTCCAGCGAAGGTCAGAAGCTCGAAGACATTGTCCAGAGCGGCCGTGTCGGACCCCGCCACCTGCACGACAGGCTTGAGGGCCTCCATGTAGTCATCCAGCACCGGGCTGCTCAGCCGTGTCTCATGCGCCCGCATCCAGTTGACGTTGCCGGAGAGCGTGTTGATCTCCCCGTTATGGGCGATCTTGCGGAAAGGCTGGGCGAGCTTCCATTTCGGGAAGGTGTTGGTGGAATAACGCTGGTGATAGATGGCAAAACGGGAGACAAACCGTTCATCCAGCAGGTCCGGGTAAAAATCCGTCAGGTTCTCCGCCAGAAACATGCCCTTGTAGATGAGGGAACGGCAGGACAGGGAGCAGATGTACAGCTCCACCTGTGCCCGTGTCGCCTCCTGCTCGATCCGACGACGGATGACATAGAGGTCCCGTTCCAGCGTTTCCTCATCACGCCCCAGCGTGTTGCGGATCATGATCTGCTCAATCTCGGGACGGGTCTCGTTGGCCTTCTCGCCAATGCAGGCCGTATCAATCGGCACCTGACGCCAGCCATAGATGCCGTAGCCGAACCGCAGGATTTCCGTCTCGATGATCTGGCGGCAGCGTTCCTGCGCTCCCAGGTCCGTGCGGGGCAGGAAGACCATCCCGACGGAGATGCGTCCCTCGATCCGCAGGTCACCCGCATTATGGATGGCATCCTCAAAGAAATTCTGCGGGATTTCCACATGGATGCCAGCCCCGTCCCCCGTCTTGCCATCAGCATCGACGGCACCACGGTGCCAGATGTTGCCCAGGGCCTCGATGCCCGCCTGCACCACGGCACGGCTGGGCCTGCCATCCATCGCCGCCACAAGCCCCACACCACAGGCATCATGCTCCTGCGCCGGGTCATACAGCCCTTCCAGCCGTTCAACATTGGCCTGATAGGCCTTCACGAAGTCCCGTGCCGTTTCCGGAGCGGATGTCATGGTCGTGGTTTCGTTCATGGTGGTCATCAGGCACACTCCCCGACAGATGTTGCGGTCCGGGCAGCCCCGGCAGACAGATGGTTCATGATGGAATCGGCGGCGTCCCGCCCGTCCCGGATGGCCCAGACGACGAGGCTCGCCCCCCGGACGATGTCCCCACCGGCAAAGACACCCGGCAGGCTGGTTTCATGCCCGCTGCCGGAGACCTCCAGCGTGCCCCACCGTGTCACGGCGAGGTCGGGCCGGTTCCAGAGAACCGGCAGGTCTTCCGGCTCGAACCCCAGCGCACAGATGACCAGATCGGCCTTCAGTTCACGGGTGGATTCCGTCGGCTCCACGGCCCGGCGGCCCGCCGCATCAGCTGCCCCGAGGCGCATCTCCCGCAGGCGGACGGCCTTCACCCTGTCATCGCCAAGGAAGGCCTCCGGTGTCAGCATCCACTCAAAGCGGGCTCCCTCTTCCTCCGCATTGAGAACCTCCTGACGGGAGCCGGGCATGTTGTCACGGTCCCGACGATAGGCGCAGACCACCTCCTTCGCCCCCTGCCGGATGGCCGTGCGGACGCAGTCCATGGCGGTATCACCGCCCCCCAGCACCACGACACGTTTGCCTTTCGCTGTCAGGCCAGCAGTCTCATGCTCCGTCTGGGAGGCCTTGAGGTAAGGAAGGGCCTCCACCACGTTGGCCAGACCGGCCCCCGGCCCCTTCACCTGCCGGGCACGATACACACCCGTGGCCAGAAACACGGCATCATGCCGCTGACGCAGTTCCTCCAGAGGCAGAGCACCATCGCCATGCCCGACGGACTGCCCCAGGTGGAAGATGATTCCCTGTTCCTCCAGCAGCTTCCAGCGACGTTCCACGACGCTCTTGTCCAGCTTGAAGCCCGGAATCCCGTACATCAGCAGCCCGCCGGGTTTTCCCTGCCGTTCATAGACGTGCACCTCATGCCCTGCGGCCCGCAGACGCTCGGCACAGGCAAGACCGGCCGGGCCGGACCCGACAATCCCCACGCTCTGCCCCGTTTCCTCGGCGGGCAGACGGGGCAGGACCCAGCCTTCCGCAAAGGCCGTCTCGGTAACATACCGCTCCACGGCCCCGATGGTCACGCTGCTGAAACCCGGACGGATGACGCAATTCCCTTCACAGAGACGGTCCTGCGGGCAGATGCGGCCACAGATTTCCGGAAAGCTGTTGGTGCTGGAGGAAAGTTCATAGGCTTCCTTCAGCCGCCCTTCCGTCGTCAGGCGCAGCCATTCGGGAATGACATTGCCCAGCGGGCAGTGGACCGTGCAGTACGGAATCCCACACTGGGAACAGCGTGACGCCTGCTCCTGCGCCCTCTGAGGGCTGAACCCGGCGTAAATCTCGCCAAAATCCTTCCGTCTCTCGGCAGCCGAGCGTTTGTCCGGGAGTTTCTGGGAGCAGTTTACGAACCGCAGCATCTGTTCAGCCATTATGACATCAATCCCCGTCTTGCCTGCACCGTGAAGCGCAGAATGGTCCTTATCGCCCCAGCACTAAACAGCTCAACCATAAAAGACCAGACAGTACCGCTTACCTAATGAGCATCATAACATCCTGAAAATGCGCATGATTGTCATTTTCATTTTACAAAATAAGTCCGAAACGGACCTATTATCACCCTGACATCATTCCATTCGTTTTTTTTTCAAAAGGATGCATTTTCCTCATTGACGTCCCCCCTCCTGCGCCGTAAAAGCATCTTCAACAGAGCTGAGGCGGCTTCCTCACGGAGACAGCTTTCTCTTACAGCTTTATGCCCAGATGGCGGAATTGGTAGACGCGCAGGCTTCAGGTGCCTGTGTCCGCAAGGACGTGGAAGTTCGAGTCTTCTTCTGGGCACCAAGGCTTTCTCCCCTGACATGCAGGGCAGAATTGTCCCCTCTCAGAAAATCCGGTGAATCTATGAGCACTCCGCGTAACGC
>NZ_LMYH01000015.1:0-36266 GCF_002917995.1 Parasaccharibacter apium | reverse complement strand
CGCCATATCGTTCAGGGCACGCAGCTCGTGCTGGGGCACAAACAGCTGGAACAGCAGGTACCCGGCACCAACCCCCTCCGCACGCTGGCCCAGATGCCGGGCGTGCAGTTCCAGTCCGACGACCCGCAGGGTGTGGACACCTACTCGACCCAGATTTACATGCATGGCTTCATCCAGAACGAGATCGGCATGACGCTGGATGGCCTGCCCCTCGGGGAGCCGACCTTCCGCAACTATAACGGGCTGAACCCGCTACAGGCCATTTCCTCGGAGAATGTGGAACGGCTGGAGGTCACCCAGAGTGCCGGGGCGGAAAGCACGGCCAGCACCAACAATCTGGGGGGCAGCATCAATTACGTCTCCAGCAACCCCAAGAACAGAACGGGAGGGCTGGTTGCCCAGACCTTCGGCAGCAATGCGCTGTTCCATTCCTTCTTCCGGTTCGACTCCGGCAGGCTGAATGAAAGCGGCACGAAGTTCTACGTCTCCTACATGCGCAATCAGGGCGACAAATGGAAGGGCAGCGGAGACCAGTTCATGCAGCAGGTCAATGCCAAGCTGGTCCAGCCCATCGGGGAACGGAGCCAGGTTTCCGCCTTCTTCAACTGGGATGCCCTCCAGATGGTGAACTATCAGGATTACGCTCCCAGCTGGCTGGACCAGGCTGGGTCCCGGCTGGACAATTTCTACGGGCGGCCCGGCGCATGGGCCAGAGCCTACCGGGCCGCACGGGGGCAGTACCCTGCCGCCTATGACCGGCTGTCAGACCCCAAGGATGTTTCCTACTACGACAGTACGGCCAGCTCGTCCGACCTGTTCGGAGGCATCAAGGCTGACCTTGCCCTGACCGACCGCCTGACATGGAAAAGCAGCCTCTATGGCCACAGCGAGACCGGCCACGGCACCTATGCCAGCCCCTATGCGTACCAGAATGGCGTCGATACCGTTCAGCTCAATGGTGGCCCCATTTTCGAGCAGGTCCGCCATCCTTCCATCGAACGGTTCGGCGGGCTGACTTCCTTCGATTACCGCCTGAAGCGGCATGATCTCTCCGTGGGGTTCTGGTACGAGAACAACCGGTATGATTCCTACGCCTATGCCTACCAGCAGCCCGACAGCCCCAACGGCACACCCCTGAATCCATTCAAAAGCTTCAGGAACGTTCCCGGCCGGACCCTCTGGGGGCAGCGTTACAACACCAACAGCTTCACGGCCTACGTGCAGGACACCTATCACCCCATCAGGTCCGTTGCGCTGCATTTTGGCTTCAAGTCCATTCTCAATACGACCCGTGTGGGCCATGCCACCAACTGGGAACCCCGCTTCCCGGCTCTGGCCAGCGGAGAAAGCCTGACGACCGCCAAGGCCTTCCTGCCCCATATCAGCGGGGACTGGCACTTCCTCCACCATCATGAGCTCTTCTTCGACATTTCCGAGAATGCCCATGCCTACAGCCAGTCCGGCTACAACTCCAGCAACTCACCTTTTGCGGTGTCCCAGCTTGCCTACAACGCCACGAAGAACAGCCTGAAGCCGGAAACGGCCTGGACCTTCGCCGGAGGCTACCGCTACACTGACCATCTTATCCAGAGCAGCCTGTACCTGTACCGCACCAACTTCCATAACCGCCTCCAGCAGATTCTGGGCAGCGCGGGGGCCGGGTCCATCCTCACCAACAACACCTCCACAGTGCAGAATGTGGGGGGCGTGACCATGAATGGCGTGGATGGGGCCATCACCATCACGCCGCTGCCCGGCCTCGCCCTGCTCAACAGCATCAGCTACGACAAGGCAACGTACGACCAGAACATACGCAGCGGCGGAACGCTCTATGCCACGAAAGGTCGGCAGGTGGTGGCGTATCCCCGCTTCATGTACAAGGCCCGCCTCTCCTATGAGTGGCGGCATCTACAGGCCTATGTCGATACCCAGTATTATGGGAAGCGCAGCTATGACTATGTGGGCGACTACAAGCTGCCAACCTACTGGCTGGCCAATTTCGGCCTGATCTACACGCTGGACATGACCCATCTCGGAATGCGCAACCCCACGGCCGTGAGGAATCTGGTCTTCGCCTTCAACATCTACAATCTGGCCAACACCAGATACGCCTCCACCGTGGGCCAGAACGGCTTCACGATGGATAACCAGGGCGGAGCAGCCTACAACAACCAGTCCATCCTTCTTGGCGCACCCCGCCAGTTCTTCGGCTCCGTCAAGGCGGAGTTCTGAGACACCCCACCTGCAAGAACGGGCCGGAAAGGACAGTCCCTTCCGGCCCGTTTCTGTAGGCTCTCCCAGAAGCCGCCCCCTCAGGCGGGGCTGACGGCGGTATTCTGATAGTAGAACTGATAGCGTCCCAGCTGGTCTTCCCAGTCCTTCACGTTGGCCCCATCCGGCAGAACCACGCTGTCAAACCCGCAACGTCTGAAATGAATGGCCTGATCCGGCAGAAGATGGCCGGACGCCCGGATTTCCCCTTCATACCCCTCATATTCCCTCAGGGACCGGGCCTGCGTGAAAGCCCGCCCGTCCCGGAAGACGGGGAACTCCAGCACGATCAGTGTCAGGCTGCCAAGATGGGAGCGCAGCTCCTCCACCTCGACATCCGGTGCCAGAGAGATGGCCGTGCCCTGCCGGGTTTCCTTCCACTCCTCGAAAGGAACGGGAGAGGCCGCCTCCAGCGTTTTACGCCCGCTGAGATCAAACAGTTTCATAAGCCACCTCCTTGAAAGCCTTCAGGCCACACCGCTTGAGCATCGCAGCGAAGGTCTCCCCCTTCTGACGCTGCCCGAGATAGAACTCCACGATGCGGGCCACAGCATCCACGGCTTCATCCTCTGCAAAGGACGGGCCCAGAATCCCGCCAATGGCCGCATTCTCCCCGGCATCCCCGCCGAGAAGAATCTGGTAGGTCTCGGCCCCCCGCTTGTCGACCCCCAGAAGACCGATATTACCCACGTGATGATGCCCGCAGGCATTGATGCAACCCGACATGTGGATGCTCAAGGCCCCGATCTCGGCCTGCAGGTCGGCATCGCCGAAACGGGCCCCCAGCTTCTGCGCCAGTGGCAGGGAGCGGGCATTGGCCAGATTGCAGTAATCCAGCCCCGGGCAGCTCACGATGTCGCTGATGAGACCGACATTCGGTGCGGCAAGGCCCAGTGCCTTCAGGCCCTGCCACAGTTCATGCAGCTGGTCCTTGCGGACATGCCCGAACACCAGATTCTGAAGATGCGTGACCCGCACCTCACCAAATGAATGACGCTCGGACAGATCAGCCAGACCGTGCATCTGCTCGGCCGTCACATCACCGGGAATGG
This sequence comes from Parasaccharibacter apium, assembly GCF_002917995.1. Taxonomy (NCBI): domain Bacteria; kingdom Pseudomonadati; phylum Pseudomonadota; class Alphaproteobacteria; order Acetobacterales; family Acetobacteraceae; genus Parasaccharibacter; species Parasaccharibacter apium. The sequence continues at coordinate 32,943 of NZ_LMYH01000015.1, read as the reverse complement.
CCCCCGGTGTCTTCAGGGAGATGACGGCACAGATATGACCTTCATCCTGATGAGGATGGGTATTGCTGGCCACCCAGCGGGCAAAGACGGGATCAGCCTTCCTGTGCTGCTCCAGCACGTCGGCCGCATCTGCCGGGGCCTTGAGGTCCGGCAGGGCGAAACGGGCACGAATCTGCGCCACATGCTCCGGTGTCAGCCGGTAAGCAGAACGGTCCATGCGGGCCAGCTCTTCCTCCACGGCCTTACGAAAGGCCTCCAGACCGATGGTCTGCACCAGAATCTTGATGCGGGCCTTGTAGAGATTGTCCCGCCGTCCAAACGCATTATAGACACGCAGAACGGCCTCCAGCGTGGCGATCAGGTCTTCTTCCTTCACGGAATCGAAAAGTTCCTGCCCGACGACCGGCGTCCGCCCCAGTCCACCGCCCACGAAAAGACGGAACAGCGGACCATTCTCACCAGGACGGGCCAGCAGGCCGATGTCATGGAAACGGGCCGCCACCCGGTCTTCCGGGCTGCCGGAAATGGCGATCTTGAACTTGCGGGGCAGAAAGGTGAACTCGGGATGCAGGGTGGACCACTGCCGCACGATCTCGGCATGGATGCGGGGGTCCATCAGTTCATCCTTCGCGGCCCCGGCAAACTCGTCCGACGTGACATTACGGATGCAGTTGCCGCTGGTCTGGATGGCGTGCATGTCCACCTCGGCCAGCTCCCGCAGGATGGTCGGGACGTCCTTCAGCGCAATCCAGTTGAACTGGATGTTCTGCCGGGTGGTGAAATGACCGTAATTCCGGTCATACCTGGCCGCAATATCGGCCAGCCTGTGCAGCTGGCGGCTGTCCAGCACGCCATAGGGAATGGCCACCCGCAGCATGTAGGCATGAAGCTGGAGATAGACCCCGTTCATCAGCCGCAGGGGCTTGAACTCTTCCTCGCTCAACTCGCCGGAGAGACGACGACGGACCTGCCCTTCGAACTCGTTGATGCGCTCCTGAAGGAAGGTCCGGTCCCGCTCCTCATACTGGTAATGCCCGACAGACCGTGACGCAGGCTGTGTCATCCTACCTTCTCCTTTTCCCGCACCGGGGCATGATCGTAAGAAAAATCCGGGTGAACGCTCGGCCCGTGGGCCCGGATGGCTTCCCGTGTCGTGACAGGCTCGGGAGGCCGGGTATCCCTGGCCACGACCTCATATACGGCCACGACCTCTTTCTGTTCCGCCTCGGCCAGGGCACGCTCCAGAACCGGACCGGCCTCCTCATAGGTGAAGCGGACAGCCTCGGCGATGGATTCATGCCAGTGATCCCCCTCGCCAAGCCAGACAATACGGCCATCCAGCAGACGGCTGGCCGTCAGCAGCAGGATTTCCCCTTCTCCCGGGCGGGAAAGACGTTTCATCAGGCACTCTCCTTCGATGTGCTGTAACCGGGCACAGCCTGCACCACCTCGCCACGGTGATGCACCACTTCTCCCACAATGATCAGTACGGGACTCTGAAGCCCCTGACGACGGACATCTTCAGCAATCGTGCCCAGCGTGCCCGTCACGCAACGCTGGTCTGCACAGGACCCCCGATGGACGACCGCCACTGGCCAGCTTTCCGGCAGGCCATGATCCTGCATCTTCCAGCACAGCTCCGCCATCGAGCTCAGTCCCATGTAAATGACGACCGTCTGCCCTCTGCGGGCAAGGCTGGGCCAGTGCAGGTTCAGCGTTCCATCAGCCCGGGCATGGCCTGTCACCACCACGCAGCTCTGGGCGCAGTCCCGATGGGTCAGCGGAATCCCGGCGGCGGCGGCACAGCCATTGGCCGCCGTGATGCCGGGCACGACCCGTACCGGCACATTGGCAGCTAGCAGGGTTTCCATCTCTTCCCCCCCACGGCCGAACACGAAAGGGTCACCCCCCTTCAGCCGCAGGACACGTTCACCCCGCCTGGCCCGGCGCAGCATCTCGGCCTCTATGTCGCTCTGCGGCAGGGTGTGATGGCTCCGCTTCTTGCCGACATAGACACGCTCGGCATCACGCCGCACACGGTCCAGCACGTCCGGCGCCACGAGATTGTCGTACAGGACACTGTCCGCATTCTGCATCAGGCGCAGGGCCGCAAGGGTAAGCCAGTCCGGGTTTCCCGGTCCAGCCCCCACGAGCCAGACCTCACCCTGCGGGCGGTCCGCCTCGCCTTCGGCCTCCGCCACGAGCTGCTCCAGCTGCTCCCGTGCCCGGTCTTCCTCCCCGGCCAGGGCAGCCTCATAGGCCGGACCATCCACGAAAGATTCCCAGACACGCTGCCGCTGCTTCATCCCCGGCAGGCGGTCCTTCAGCCAGCCCCGCTGCTTCTGCATGAAACGGGCGGCCTCACCCATTCTGGCCGGGAGCATGGCCTCGACCATCTGCCGGACACGACGGGCCAGAACCGGAGAGGCCCCGCCAGTCGTGATGGCCACCTGCACGGGGGACCGGTCTACCAGAGCCGGAGTTATGAAGCTTGAAAGAGCCGGGGCATCCACCACACAGACGGGTACCCGCAGCGCATGGGCCTGACGGGCCACCATCTCATTGACGGCCTCATCATCCGTGGCGGCAAAGACCAGTGCCATGTCTGGCAGAACGGCCTGAAGGACGTCTTCTTCCACCCTGCCCTGACGGAACGCAGCCTGCCCCTGCTCCACCAGAGCTGCCAGCTCGGGATGCAGTGTTTCTGCCCAGATGTGGATCATCCGGCATCGCCCCTTCAGCAGACGCATCTTCTGCACGGCCACCTGCCCGCCCCCCACAAGGAGGGCGTCACGCTGGTCCGTCCGCAGAACGATGGGCAGATAGGAAAAGGGCTTTGTCATCATGCGGGGAGCATGTCAAATCTGGGATAAAAATCAACTTTTTATTTTGTTGTTTTTATAAATCACTATGTTTTTTAGTTTTAATAAATTCCCAAGCTCACAGGGGGAAAAACCGCCATTCTGCCCATAATGGATGGCTGCCTGTCCCGCTTTATCTTACAGCCCTGTCATCTCATCACAGGAATGTGAAAGCGCTTGCGAAATTAAACTACTTTTTATATTTGATGATGATAATCATTCTCATATTAAAGAGGCCGTTTTGCTCCGTCCCGTTTCATCCAGATCATTCCGGGGGCTTCTCATTCTGGGAGGTTTCATCCTTCCATCATGCGTCATGGCAGCCGAGGCACCGCTCCCGCCAGAAACACGGAAAAACACGACACACAAAGCGTCCACGCCCCCCAAACCACCTGTCGAATCAATCCTTGTCCGTGGCAGGGCCCGTGCCCTCCTTGCCGGTACGGGACAGGCGGCCCTGAAAACGGCCACGCCGCTGGAAACCACACCCCAGAACCTGACGGTCATTTCCCGGGCCAGAATGGACATGCTCAACAGCCGCACCCTGACGGAGGCCATCCGCTACAGTGCGGGTGTCTCCGACTATGGCGGGAAAGATGACCCACGGGGCTATTTTGGCACCATCCGTGGCTTCACACCCGACATCTATCTTGATGGCACACGCACGCCCAACGCCGCCACGTCGCAGTCCTTCTCCATAGAACCCTGGGGGCTGGAGGAGATGGACATCATCCGTGGCAGCAGCTCCGCACTGTACGGGTCCGGCCAGCTTGGCGGCATCATCAATGCCGTCAGCAAGCGTCCCACACAGCACCAGACCAACATCATCTCCGTACAGGGAGGCAGCTATGCCCGGCGGCAGGGAGCCGTGGACATTGGAGGCAGCCTTGACAGGCAGGGCCACTGGCTGTGGCGGTTCAACGGGCTGATCCACAAATCGGGCACCTTTGCCCGCCACATCAAGAACAATGAAATCTATGTGGCTCCCTCCCTGCGCTGGCAGCCTTCCTCCCGTACGGACTTCACCTTCCTGAGCAGCTATGAGCAGCTGGATGCGGGGTCCAGCTCGCAGTTCCTGCCCTATGTCGGCACGGTCGTGCCCACCCGGCATGGCTATCTGCCCCGCAACTTCCTGTCCGGCGACCGGAATTTCGATGTCTATTCCAAACGTCAGCTTTCAGTCGGCTATGCGCTGAGACAGGAACTGCTGCCGGGCTGGACGCTCTCGCAGAACATGCGTTTTGCCCACATGGACGTACTGTACCGCACGGTTGCCCAGCCAAAGCTGGTCAACACGGACACGATATCCCGCACGGCCCTTTTGCAGTCCGGCAATTACAACACCACAACGCTTGATACACGATCGGAATGGAAAGACCATTTCGGTTCCCTCCACAGCATTCTGCTTACCGGTGTCGATTTCCGCAGCGACTTCATGGCGGAACGGCGTGGCGAAAGGAAAGCGCCCAACCTGTCCCTCTATCAGCCAGTCTATCGGGCCATCGCCATGCCCGCCTATGCGTCCAAACGAAATTACAACACGACTGGGACACAGACGGGCCTTTACGGGCAGGAGCAGGCTGACTGGCACCGTTTTTTCCTCACCCTCTCCGGTCGTGGCGACTTCACCCAGAGCGTGCAGGTCAACAACAATACGGGCAAGCGCACACCCCAGAAGGACAACGCCTTCACTGGCCGGGCGGCCCTGCTCTATCAATCGGTCTGGGGTGTGGCTCCCTATGTCTCCTACGCCACGTCCTTCAGTCCGCAGCTTGGCACGACCTATGATGGCACCGCCTTCTCCCCGACACGGGGACGGCTGCTGGAGGCCGGAATAAAATACAGGCCCCGCAAAGACTCCATCTTTGGCGACCGTTTCCTGCTCACACTGGATGTCTTCACCCTGAAAGAACGGAATGACCTGGTGCAGGACCCTCTCCATTCCAGCGACAAGATACAGCTCGGTGCCCAGCGGACCCGTGGTTTTGAAGCGGAATTTGTCGGGCGTCTCCCCTACAGGATCGACCTCCTCGCCTCCTTCACGGTGCAGGACCCACGCATCACCAAAGGCAGTGCCGCCACACAAAACCAGGTGGGCCAACGCCCCGTGACGGTCCCCTCCCGCATGGCTTCCTTCTTCATGCGGCGCAACTTCATCATCACACGCACCTTCAGTGCCGGAATTGGTGGGGGCGTCCGCTATACGGGCACAACGGCCGGTGCCCTGCCAGCCACCATCATCGTACCCTCCCAGCTGGTTGGCGATATTGAGGCCCATCTTGATTACCGGAGATGGCACCTCCAGCTGAATGGCACAAACATTGCCAACTCGAAATATGTTTCCGTATGTACCAGCACGACCAACTGCTCCTACGCTCCTGGCCGTGCCCTGTTTGGTGATCTCTCATATCGATGGTGAAACAAAGCAGAAAAACTACAGGAAATCTGTCTTGCCGTACAGGATAACAGCTCTTGACGTCACGTTCCCATTAACATCAACTGCTGCCGATGCGGTGCGACACGGTGACAATCTGCAGGCCGCAGCTGTGGCAACCCGCCACGTGGCGCTTTGCGGGGTTCATTGCAGGCCCCGCCACCGCATCACCGGGCGAAGCTTCCCGAACACAAAAAACCAAGACAGCGTATGGGTGGGGCCTGCCGCAAACCCCACAATAACGCAACTACCCTAACGGGCGGCCCAGGCCGGCAGAATATCGCCTGATCACCATACGCTGCACCACCGATAATAGGTAAAGCCACAGCCTTCATCAAGACATTCAATAATGGTGAGACCCCGCATGGGCGAAGGATAGATAGTATGCCGCCTGCTGCTGGAGACAGAAACAACCCATACCCGCTCCGCCATTCAAGAAGTGCGGTATATGACTGGCCGGAAAGAGTGACCCCGAAAGTCTGGCTAGCAGAACTGGTGAGAGGGATGGCATACTGAGACATGACGATGACCTGATGAGGCTGGAGAAATGCTGAAAAGACGTGTGCTGTATGCCGCCATGGCGGCTTGTGCCGTGTCATGTTCTGCCCATGCCGCACCGCCAATGACAGACGCTGAGTGGACCGCCTACGAAGAATCGCACACACGGTTTATCCTTCAGCAGTTCGGCGCTGATCCAGAAACGGCACGATGGGCAGCATGGGCGATGAAGTATCAGCCATCATCACGATGCGCCATGTCTGCACGTCCTGTTGTCCACGCCGTAGAGGGAGGAATGAGTCTCTTCCCCGGCGAGGGGGAAGGCATGGTGGTCGACCATATCTGCGAGCCAGAAGCGTTGAAGCATGATGCTCTCACGATCCCACCATTTTCAGCCATCGAGGGAGAAAATGAACGCCTGCAATGGGGCGTGACCAGCACTGCAAGGAACAAGGTGATAGCCGCCATATTGGAGAGGCAGAAGCAGGACGCCAGAGAGTACAGGAAAAACCTGCGCCCTCCCGCATACCTTACTGCTCCTGATAGCAAGTATTTTGTAGATCAGTGTCGTTTCATAAGGGTTGAGTTCCCTGAAACGGCGCAACAAGAAGGCAGAGAAGGGCATGTTGATGCGACATGTCATTTCCAGAAAGGTAATGATAATTACTGGCGGGCAGATTCATGCCATTTTTCTTCTCCAAAAGGTACTGGTGATGACATAATTAAATCAGCTAAGGATTTTGTCACCGCAAAGTGCTGGTCATCAGAAGATTTTGACATAAAGATCAATAACTATGGTATCGGGACAGCAGAGGTTGATTTCACGCTAGGGGATGAATAATTAACCGCTAATTTTCTGGGGGATTTTATTCCCCATATTGTCGGCTTCAACAGGTGTCCAATTTTTCATTACCACCCGTTTTTTCGCCCCGAAACGCACTTCCTGCAAAGTCATTCGGACGACCAGAAGATCGCACCCTGATTGAGATGTGCGGTCGAACTCGTAGCCGGATAGGGTGACTTCGCTTGATTTATACCCCGGCATCCTCAATATGAGGATGTTGGCCTCTTTGCGCTGTTCCTCAAGTTTTTTAAGGACTTTCCCCTGATCCCCAGCTGTTCCCAGGGAGTCTTTCATGAAGACAGCTCATCCCCGCATGGGCGGGGAACAGTGGCGAAACTGGGCCAGAGCATCAAAAAAGGTCGGTTCATCCCCGCATGGGCGGGGAACAGGGTGTCATGGTGGCTTTCGGGAAGCCCAGGGCCGGTTCATCCCCGCATGGGCGGGGAACAGCCCGGGCCCGTCTGCCCGTTGCTGCCAGTGTTCGGTTCATCCCCGCATGGGCGGGGAACAGCGCCTGTCCAGAAACGGCCCAGTAATCGCCGCCGGTTCATCCCCGCATGGGCGGGGAACAGGTTCAGGCGATCCAGGCGCACCTCGCCGTCGTCGGTTCATCCCCGCATGGGCGGGGAACAGCTGGTATTCCAGGTCTCACGAAATAGGTAATGCGGTTCATCCCCGCATGGGCGGGGAACAGTACAAAAATCGCTGGCCATGTCCGTCAAGCAGCGGTTCATCCCCGCATGGGCGGGGAACAGACGGCGCTGAGATATTGACGGATCCTCTGGGCCGGTTCATCCCCGCATGGGCGGGGAACAGTCCCAAGACGGCAGGCAACAAGCAGGCACAAGCGGTTCATCCCCGCATGGGCGGGGAACAGCCCGCCGTGCAGGGCACGCTGACAACCGGATACGGTTCATCCCCGCATGGGCGGGGAACAGCACCGTCGCCCCTCTTGGGTACCCCCCGATGGCGGTTCATCCCCGCATGGGCGGGGAACAGGCTTTAGAGCGGGATAAAGCCTATCGAGATAGCGGTTCATCCCCGCATGGGCGGGGAACAGCTTTGACGCTCCCCCGCTTGTCTCCGAAAATTCGGTTCATCCCCGCATGGGCGGGGAACAGACTTCCTGCAACGTACTGTAAGACATGACTTTTTTTATTGTCAAAGACCGTACCAACTTAAACCAGAATTTAATACCTCACTCCTTCGCTTTATTCCGGTCGAAAAGCAACCAGTTTCAATCCATCGAAATCAACCGGCATCCGGCGATTGTGACCAGCCGTACGGAACTCATATCCCTGATCGTTGGGAACATGCCAAACCATGACAGCATCACCCTCAGGCCCAAGGCCAAGCAGTACCTGCTCCCAGACCATCTCCCTTGTCCGTCTGGAGTAGCTGCCCACATAGACCCCAGCCCGTATTTCCACCAGCCATGCTGCCAGACGGCCACGCAGGCGGGGTGGCGCATTGGTGACCACCACAACCAGCATCAACGGTGCCCCGGATCGCCAAAGGTTTCATCTTCAAAAGCGACGGGCACGGCCTCCGGTGGGGGCTCGGGACGAGGCAGACCGCCAGCCGAAAGAACCTGCTCAATGGTCGGAATGATTCTCTCCAGCAGCTTTTCCTTGCGGAACCTGTCCCGGCAGGCCAGGCGCACGGCCCGGTCTGGGGACATATCCAGCCGCCCCTTTTCCGCCTTGCCTGCAATACGGAAAGCTTCTGGCACAACGGTTTCCATCTTGAAGATGTCTGCCACATCATACACGAAAGAAAGAGGCTTCCCGCTATGCAAGAACCCCACTGCCGGGGCATAACCTGCTGCCAGCACAGCAGCCTCGGACAAACCATGCAGGCAGGCCGTGGCCGCTGAGAGGCAACGGTTGGGAATGTCCGAGCCGTCCCAGTCCTTCCGGTCGTAAGAGCGGCGTTTCCAGCTGACACCATATTGAGCAGCCAGCAGGGCGTAGCTTTCCCTTACACGAGCTCCCTCAATACCACGCAGCTGATCCACCGACCGCCGAGCAGGTGGCTCCTCCTTGAAACGCCGCTTGTACATCTCTCGCACGACACGCAACCGGGCCTCATCATTCAAAGCCAGACTGGCCTGCCATAACAGACGGTCCGCCCGTGCTCCACCAGGCTGACCGGAAGAATATAACCGCACGCCAGCTTCCCCTACCCATGTGATCAACGTGCCTACACGGGCGGCCAGCGACACGGCTGCATGAGAGATACGGGCACCCGGCTCCAGCATGATGCCCGCCAGACCGCCAACGGGAATCTGGGTTCTCGTACCATCAGCGTTCACCGCTACGAAGGCACCATCCAGCACATCCAGCTGCGCCCGTTCGACAAAAATCAGGGAAGCCCGATCTTTCAGAGGGATGGGTTTTGGCGGGGTCAGACCGGGTAACCCGCCTTTCCCCGCCCCGCTCATGAAGCCCGCCGGATCAGCATGAGGCCGCAACCAAAGGCCTTGGCCCGGCCAAAGCCCCGGACCAGCTGGGCCAGAAACGCCTCCGGGTCTGTCACCTCCAGCTGGCCTGAGAGGTCCAGAATACCGAAATCAGGCCGGTTGCTCCTCTTCCGTTCGTTTCCAAAACGTGGGAGCGTCTCGGTATGATAATCATCGGCAGATACATGATGCGGCACAAAACCCGCTTTCTCACCCTGTCGTGTCAGCCAGGCAAGACCTGCTTCTTGGGCAAGGTCCATGCGTTTCTCTGCCCGTTCCTCCTTCGGAATAGCGTGAATCGCATCCAGAACGACATCCACACGCTTGCCCGTATCACGCTTCATCCGTGTCGCATTGACCTGAAGCTGAAACTCGAGCCTGTCCCCTGCCTTCAGTTCAGGGGCAAAAAGCTTGCACTGAGGAGGCTCGAACAGCTCGTTATCATCCCGTGGAAGGCGTGGAGAGAGGGTAAGAAAGCTCCCGTCACTTTCTGCACGCCAGAGAAAATCCCGCTTCTGGTTGGGATCAGTCGCAAAGGCAGACCAGAGCATATGATGCTGCGATGACCGCCTCAGCCCCGTATCCGGCTCTCTCAGGGCAGCCTCCAGAACACGGACGGCAGGGCTGCGGGAAAGGCGGATTCTACTTAGATACCAGCTCATTTCATCGTCTTCCCTGGCAGTTCAACATGCCGTATTCCGACATCCCGTGCAGCAAAGTGCCAGCGTTGCCGGTCCAGTGGGACATCATGCACGTAATCCCGCTGGCTGCCCTGCTCGCCGACAACCATGACCTTTTCAGAAAGATCAACATGTCTGGAAAGCCAGAAAGGCACTTTCACCTGCCCCAAGGCCTCCTCGACCGTATCGGCCTGTACGACCTGAGGATTCAGAGGGGATGAAAGCGGGCAGGATTTACGGCCAAGATAGAGCGTAAAATGCGGTTTGCGTAACGCTGCCGCTATCTCCTCCAGCCCTTCACCCTGCACGGCCACGCCATAGAACACGCCCGCCCGATAATCGCGCAGAGTGATGCTGGTTGTCAGCCGTCCTCCCGCTTTCCGAATTGCCTCCGGGCGGGAATTTGGCTTCTTCACCGCCGCCGCAGGGACGGACTGAATGGTATGGAAGTCACGCAGAGCCGTGCCGCTGTCAAACACCGCCACGTCAATCTTCAGACTGTCCAGCCCAGAGAAATCGCCATCACGCCGTATGCCTAACGCAGCTCCCATCAATCCGATCAGTGCGGAATGGCCCGGCCAGAGCAGCGACCCCCGCCGCTCATGCCCGGCCAGCTCGCCCATCGACCCCAGGGAGGCCGAGAGCGAAAACACCAGATAAGGGGAAGCCATCACTCACCCCGCACGGCTTTACCTGCAAAGGCGACCAGTTCATCCAGTGTTCCGGTTTTGCCCACACACAATTTAGCTTCGGCAGCCCAGCACGGCCCGTAGGCATCATCAATGGCCTTCCGGGTCTCTTCCAGCTTTTTAATGGAGCTTTCCAGCAGATTCTCACCTTTTACAGCATGGAAGAACGCACCTGAGAGATCACGGGGTGCCTGCTCACCCTGTTCTGCCAGCATGTAATGTGCCCGTGGCCGATGGGCATAGCTGTTCTGCTTGCCACGAGGCGTGGCCTGAGACAGCGCCCGAGCCAATGCTTCCATGGCCTTGGCTGCAAGTTCCCTGTCACCGGCCAGATTCTCAACCAGCAGGTCCAGATTGACGCAGACATACTGGTAGAACACCCCCGTACCGAAGGCGCTTTCACCGATATGGCCAGCACCACGCTCATCATCCTTGTTCAGATCATCCACAGCGGAGAACCAGTCTTCCTGCGCTACTGAACGATGGGTCGTGAACGCATGAGCCACCTGCACGGCGGCATCCCGGTTGAAGTCGGCATCGGAGGCCAGCATACGCCCGAACATGGCAATATCCACCGCCCCATCAGCCCGACGCAGGACCTCTTTCTTCAGGTCTTTGTCTTTGGGCGGTTTCTCCCCGGCAGCGACTTTTTCGGCCAGCTCTTTTGCCAGTTTCCATTCATCTGGTGAAATAAAAGCGAGTGTCGTGGCGATCTGTTCGCCCGTTTCCTTGTCAGCCGCTTCCAGTTTGCCGAAAATGCCAGCAACAGTACTTGCACTCTCCTGAGCCTTTTTCTCGGCAACGCCCTTACTCAAAAGATGCTGCACCAGCCCACCATGCAGGCGTTTAGTTCTTGTCCCCATATGGTCTGCAAGGTCGTTGCTGAAGAACGTGCTTTCCCGCAAGGCCCGTTTGACCGACTGTGAGGAATGACGCATACGCACCTCCCCACCAATCACGGCCTGTTTGGGGCGGCCCATATCGTCACGATTGGGATTGGAGAGACCATAAGTTGTCAGAACATGGAACTGGACAAAATTTGTCATGACACAAAAACCTACTTGATAAATGGATAAAAACGAGACCAGCAACACATGTGCTATTCTGTCTTGTCTCCCGAATTCGCAGCACCAAAATAATCGAGACACCAGCGGGTCTTGGTCCGATCATTCCAGAACATGACATCCCGTGCGAGGGCTGCAACGTTGCAGCGATACTCTGCCATCTGCACAGCACGCCGCAATAACGCAGCCAGCTCTTCATCTTCCGCTGTCATTAACTGCTTGAACCTTAGAGGAGACAATAATGGCTCCTTATCTGCCCCTCTCAACCGCTCTGCCAATGTGCTGTGGCTATTGGTCCGCACACTGCCCAGTATCTCAACCAGCCGACAAAAACGTTTCAGCTCATGCTCCCGCACATTCAGCGTACGCACCAGATGATGCACTTCCGGTTCAAACAGAAGATCAGGGAAACCCCCACGACGCAACTTCGCACTGAGCGTGCGTGCCGCTGTTTGGCCCGGCATCTTTTCCGTTTCGCTCTTCCCGCTTTCTTCTGCATCCTTCGACGCAGACTGCGTGCGTGGAGCAAGATTTTTCTGCCACCACTCAAAGACCTTCACGCCAATGTCTGTTTTTTCACTCATGCGGCCTTCCTCTTCTTCTGCGGGACGGGGAGACCCAATGCTGTAAACAGGGCCGGACCTGCCTTCTTGCCGTATCCCCACAACTCTATGTTCAGAAGCTTCCGGGCTTCGGCAATTTTCTTCATGCTCTGCATGTCACGCTCGGAAAGCCCCGGCAGAGCAACAGCTTCAAACTGACCCAGAGCCTGCTTTCGCAACGCATTCAGCCACTCTTCAGAGGGCCTCTCGCCGGCGGCTATCTGATGGAAGCAATGATAAAAAGCGGGTTCAGTTTTCAGGTAAAACTCTTCACGTTGCGCTTCCCGTGCTTCACCAGTATCCAGAACGGATGACAATGCCCAGTTCAACATTGCCGCCACCATCTCGGCAGCTTCAATAAAACCTCGCAAAACCTCTTCAGCATCCTCGGACAGGCGAGAAAGCGGCTGGCGGGAATAGACAAAATCTCTCGGACTCATGTTGTTCATGGCCCAGCCCGCTACAATTACGGACGCCTCATCCCCTCTCTCTCGTCCACACCACTCTCTCACGATCAGTGCCAAACTGGCCAAACGCTCTTCATGCGCTTTCTTGGGCTCACCTTCAGCAATGATACCCAGCCAGTTACGATAGCCAAACCGCCCAGCCCGTGGATGGCGTGGAAGCCAGTCCTCCGTGACCTTGAGCCGGTAATAAGGGCTTAAAGGATGCCGCCACCCGGCATAGTTCGTGCCATAGGGCCTCTGTATGACACCTGTTATACCCTCGTCATCCCCTACAAGGCGCAGACGGCGGGGCATGCCAAAAAACGCTTCCACGTCAAAGTGTCTCTTTTCATCAGACGGATAGACGGATGCCCGCCCAGGCTCCGATGTCCGTGTCGGCCTCATCCACGGCAGGTCTTTCATGTCGGATGGCTGACCGAACGGAACATTGAGCCAGACGAGGTCCCATAATTCTTCGCCGGGATCGAGAAGTGTCACGAGTGGCCCACCACCACGCATGGAGGTGCGGTTTCCAGCTCCACCAGATGGAGCGAAGTCCTGCAATGTGTAAAGCGCCATCGCCGCTTCCGGCAGAGAAAGACATGAATAACGGCTGCGATGCACCATGACGTCAATGTTATTGCGCATGGTCTGCCCACCCGCACTATCGATGAACAGCATGTCAACCGGATTAGGGGAGCCTGAAAGCTTCTCCATGTCCTGAAGAAAGCGGGGACCATCACCCAGAAGATGAAAGGCCGGCTCATAAGCAGCCAATTTCGTTTTCAAACGCTCTGGATCAGCCCGCCTGCGGGCCCGCCAATCCTTCTTGTTCGCTGGTGGATCTGCCAGATAGACAAGCCCAACCAGCAGCTCCAGACAGGCAACATTCAGGTCAGGACGGACCCAGTCCGGGAAGAGCATACCCTCTTCTGCCATCTGCCATGGTGCAATAATCCGCCTGCTACCATCGTCGCATCGTACAGGGATCCACGGGTCTGTTATCAGATTTAGAGACACCAGAAACCTCTAGGTGTTACAAGATCAACCATCTGCTGCGTCTTCATGCACCAGCAGAAAAATACAGCACTCCGATATCACTCTGTGTCATTTCCAGCCCATTAACAAGTCACAAATCAAAACAGATGAGGAATAATGGGCTGGAAAAATCAATGAAATTACCAGATCAGGAAGAATGGTATATAAGCAGTCCTATATCATTCCTATAATAAACACCCTGACAGATAGCTCCATCTATTTCATGAACCGGGCAGATCGTGACGGCTTTCTTCTTCCATTGTGGCCAATATCTTTGAGCTTCCTGAATATCGGCCCTGTCCTGATCTGGAAGGTCCAGCCCCACAAGCCGCTTGCTCCTCACAGAAACTTCCGACAATGCCCATAGAGCTGCCAGCTCACTCCTGCCCAACTCATCCGAAGGAACTCCTTCGGCCTGTGCCCATGGGACAAGGCCATGGTCCGTCTGGCGGGCCAAAGCAAGAATCCGGGTTTCATCCCCAAGCCGGGTAGGATAGGTCGTATCATCCGCACCGCAGCCGCCCTTCCGGTAGCCATCTTCAATAGTGGCAAGATTCTGAAGAGCACGATGCCGCGCAGCCATGGCCTTTCCGCACCCTTCTGCCTCCGCCCCATCCAGTACGGAGGGCAGGTTTTCCACCTCATCGCCATGTACAGCTTCTATCAGGGAGCGCAAACCATCTGGGGTCCTGATCTGGCCAGCCTTGAACAGAACCGAAGCCGTCCGCCACATATCCGGCAATGAGTAAACCCAAGCCCCTCTCTCCAAAACTTTCTGCAACCAGCGGTCATCCTGCACTTCGGCAGGGTCTGGTGACAGGACCTTCAAAACAGGTGCCGGGACGGGACGCTGTGTGGCAGGCCGCACATCCATATGCCGCCATAGACGGCCAACACGCTGTATCAGGGAGCCAATCGGGGCCAGATCGGACACCATGACATCAAAGTCCAAATCCAGCGAGGCTTCAACAATTTGTGTCGCAACCAGAACAAATCCCTTACGGCCAGTCCCATTCCGCCCCACACGATCCAGCACTTCCTGTTCCAGCTTTTTGCGATCACACAAGGCAAAACGGGCATGTAGCAGATGGGCCTGCACCCCCTCAGCCCGCAACGCATCAACCGCAGCAATGGCATCATCCACGGCGTTGCGAACCCATACACAGGCAGCTCCACCTGCTGCAGATTGGGCAATATATCGCACCGCCTCATCCATCGTGGAAAGCCGCTCCACCATGACAGGCCCTTTCTGGGGCCGAGCATCATCATCAAACTGTGTTACGGTCTCACCTCCGGCGACAGTTATGGCCGGATAGGCGTGAGATTCAGAAATGCCGCCGTACGTCTCCAGAAGGCGGGCCCGTAATTTGAGTGGCAGAGTCGCTGTCAGCAATATAGCTGAGCCCCCCATGGCCCTGTGCATCTGCAACAGAGCCACCAACTCTTCCGCAATATAGGGCTCACCCATTTCATGAACCTCATCAACCACCAGTATCTTGGAAGCAAGGCCATAATGCCGCAATGTCTGAAACCGTACCGGCAGAACGGACAGCAAAGCCTGATCAATCGTGCCGATCCCAACATCAGCCAACAGGGCCCGTCTATTATCTGAAGCCAGCCACTCAGCACTTGTCACGCCGGACTGATCATCAGATTTACCCGTCCTGCTTCCTTCATTGACAAGGTCACGGAACGGCACGGACAGACCGGCCCGACCGTGAGCGAGGGTCAAGGACGGGTTTGTAAACATCGTCTCCATGACCCGCCTGGCCCGCCCAAACATGGCATCAGCTGTGGCCATAGTAGGCAGAGCAAAAAACAATCCCCGCCCCTTCCCTGCCAGAATCATACGCTGCACCAGAATAAGAGCGGCTTCCGTTTTACCAACCCCGGTTTCGGCTTCCAGCACAACCAGTGCGGGGCCTTCTGGCAAGGTCAGAGAAACGCATGCCTCTTGCAGTGGCCTCAGTGCAAAATCAAACAACTCCCCTTCACGGGCTGTTGTTCCACTCAAGCCAGCTTCTTTCACGGCTTTTTGGGCAATTGCACGTGCCTCTTTCAGGTACGCCTCCGGTTCCAGCTCCAATTCCTTTGGAGAGAACCATGTCGTATTGGACCCTATCCAATCGGCTGCCGTACAGAACCCAGGCAGCCACCAGGAAAAACTTGTCGCTGCTTCTTCATCCAGGGAATCAAGAGAAGCCTCCGGCCAGAGCTGCCTGAAAATCTCCAACAAACGTTGTGCTGCTTCATGGCCATCTCCGACAGCCCGCAGGCACTTCCTCAGCTCCCGTCTCTGCAAGTTTGTCTGAGGAGGGCGGCCATGATGCCCGGCCACAGCCGCATATAAAACTTCCCGAACGTCTTCGGTACCGCCCAGCCACTCCGCCAACCAGTCATCTTCAGTCAGCAGAAGAATTTCAGTCAGTTCCCAGTGCGTGAATGGTTGATATGCCCCCTCACGTAACATTCCTCGAAATGTTTCACTGAATTTTCCTAAATCATGCAGGCCTGCCAGTGCAATAAAAGCCTGTTTCAATGCAGATGGCCAAGGCGATTCCGCAAGCAGCTGCTCAGCGACAGCCGCTACATCGAGCATATGATAAATTGCCGGATGTTCAATAGTTTCAGGAGGATGAGCACTCTTGGCGGGCCAATCAAGCCATTCTTTCATCTGATTTCTCTCCCCTGGACATACAACTATCGACCATGTCGAGCGTAACAGGCGATTGGAGAAGTTCAAATGAACTTTGGGGTCGCCAGACAAACACCAGCATTATTCCGGGCGGTTTTGATCATGTTGGGCTGAAACTGACTGGGAAGACGCATGAATACAAGGCGTTCCGTGACCTTGCTTCCCCCTCTGACATATCCTGCAGCCCCCCTCCTGACAGCTCCAGCTGCCTTGTGATGGGCACAAATGGTAGTTCCATCAGGACATGTCAAAAATGCAGTGCCAGACAGGTACGTCTCTTCCTCTCTAAGGACTTGACAGCTCCAAGAGCATAGAAGGTCTCATAAAGAAAATATAAAATAACTTCACTTTTTTGTAAAAAAACAGAACATGTCAATCTCGTCATGACCACTTTCTCCACAGGGGAAACTCATGCCATCCATTGCAAAGTTAACAACACAACAATATTATGACATGATCTGTCTTGGAAGATTATCAACGTCCCTACACCGAGAAGCCCCTCCATATGCCTTTTTCACGCATTAAAACTACACGAAATGGCCAATTTGAAACCTTGCGGGTGCAAGGCCAGCCCGTCACGGAGCTCTGGGAAGATATCCAGGATGTTCTGCAGGCATATGCTCAACAGTTTCCCAAAGCCCAGCATCTTTCCCTGGCACAACCTTTTGGCAACCCTGCCGATGGCACCATAGATTGGTATGGCCCTGCATGCTCTCCCATCCCCCCGGAAAAACAGAGCCAGATCAACCAGATTTATACACAGACCCGCGACTACATCATCCAATGGGCGAAACAGAATAGTGGCCGCAACATCGACCCGGATATCGTATCCCTACTTCCAACAGCCCTAACAATCCCCAACATCGACAACCTGTATTATAACCCCCATGGGCTCATTCTTACGGCTTGGGGGCATCGTGCAATTTCCGGCATGCTGGCCAAAGGCAACCTGCAGGGTAAAACCCTTCCCGACGTTCCCTCAGCAGCGCCCGACCCCGAGCCCCGCCCTGAACCAGAAGAAAAAACCACTTCCGAAGAGCCGGCATCCCGGCCCTCTTCCCCCCATGCATCAGCATCCAATGACCAGACCACCAGTCAGCAAAGAACCTCCCAGAGGTTCACCAGCAGCCACACTTTTACGCAAGAAAGACTTGTCATCCTTCCATGGTACCGCGTGTGGTACACACGATGGCTGGCCCTCTTTCCGGCCTGGCACTGGTTCCCCGCCCTGACATTCGGTCTTCCCCTTTTTCTCCTCCTCCTCCTTGCCCTGAGCACATCTCTGGGGCCTGCCTTGTGGGGAGTCGGACTGGGCTGGGCGCTTCTTGCGTCACTTCTTATCGGCCTGGGGCTCTGGATGCGACGTTTCTGGCGGTGGGGGTTCGTTCTGCTGGGCCTCCTCCTGCTCTTATGGCTTCTGGGCACCTTGCTCATGGGGCTCTTTTCTGCACGGCACCTGTCTGCCCCTCCCGGCCTTGGCAGCATTAATGGAGTATCCTCCTCCATCGGAGGTGCTTGCAGTAACGGTCAGCTCCCTGTCCACACTCCTTTGGCACCCCCTGCCGCCCCTGTTCACACAGCAGTGCCCCTTGACGCACCACACAGACAGACTGCCATGAATGACCTTCAGACAGCACGCAGCCGGGGAGGCAACAAGGGAGCTCTGGAAATCTCTCTGGCCTGGAACGACCCCAGCGACCTAGACCTGCATGTCCAACCTCCTGCCGGTCAGGAAATCAGCTTCTCCAAGCGTGCATCACAGGGAGGCGTGCTGGACGTGGACGCCAACGTGGGAACGCCGACCTCTCCCATCGTACAGCATCCCATCGAGCATATCACCTGGCCGGTCCGTCCACAGCCCGGTACGTACAGCATCAGGGTCATCCCTTATCACATGCGCTCCAACGGCGAGCCTGTCCCATACCATGTGACCGTCTATGAAGACGGGCAGCCCGTCCAAGAATACAACGCAGAAGCCCGCACCGATAACGACCGGCAGAGCTTCAATTTCACCCTGCCCGAACCCCCGGCCGGTACGCAGGACCAGGGTGCTGGTCAGGCTCCTTCCCCTGCCCCCGATCAGGCCCCGCAGGCACCAATCGACGGGGATCATGCACCCCACCCAGGAACGCAGTCTTTGCCTGATGGCGGCAGCTCTCCTCCTCCTGCTACCTCGTTGTAAAAGGCACTCCCTTCCAAACCCGTCCATTCCTTATCCGATTTTGGGTTTTTATCATGACAGAACTTCTTCTCGTTCCTGACAGCCTGTTGCAGTTTACTACCCTTCATTTCGACCTGGCTTCATTCCGTGAGCGGGTAGAACAGGACTATATCTTCAGTCTTGTCTCCAACCCTGCCTCAAAAGAGCAGGAAACTCTGGTCATCACTCGCAACTCGGCAGGAAAACGGGTTGAAGGCGAAGAAATTTTCCTGAACCTCGAAGGAACCGTTGCAAAACTCTTTGAGGGGCGCTGGATTCCACTGCCCTGGCTGAACACGTTCAGCGATAGTGACTCCCAGAAGAGACCTTCCAGCACAGAAGATCCAACAGACATAGTTGACCTCCAGGGCGGCCCTTCCAACTGGATTCGTGGTCGTCTCAAAAAAGATTCGACAACAAAACAATTCTTCATGGAAATTGTCATCGATACCACGATGGAGCGTACCCCCTCCAAGGACCCAGAAGGCAATCCCATCTACAACGGCCCCAAGCCGGATGACAACGGAGCAGCAACCTACGCACTGCCCCCCCTCACCAGGATCAAAGATTGGCTGAGTGTCAATCACTGGGTCCAGAATATCATCTTTGCCGCCCAGGCTGAGAGCGTGAAAGCGTATCTGCCTTCCTTTGATGATGATACACCGCCGCCTCCACGGCCTGGAGATCTGGATCACCGCCTTACAGCTCTTGCTGCCTATCTGGCCTTGCTGCAGGGGCTTACCGCCGATAAAGACCTGCCTGTCATCAAGTTTGTTGACAATGCAACAAAACCAATCGATGTCGATCTCGTCCTGGACCTGGGGAACTCCAGAAGCAGCGGTATCCTTATCGAGCAGAACGCCGATCAGGCACTCTCCAAAAATGGCCGGTTCGGCAACTGCCGTGTGCTTGGCCTCCGGGATTTGCGTGCTCCACAGACCATCCATTCCGGGCTTTTCTCAAGCCGGATCGAATTCAGCAACATAACATTTGGAGATGTCCGGCTTTCCCGGGAATCTGGGCGCGATGATGCATTCCTCTGGCCCTCTCCTGTCCGGGTAGGCGGAGAGGCCGAAGAAATGATGGCCGCTCGGGAAGGAACCGAAGGCTTTTCCGGCCTCGCTTCCCCCAAACGCTACCTTTGGGATCGCACTCCTACATCTCAGGGATGGTATTTCAATGATGCTCTCACCAGCGCGGAAGCCATTCCCCCCCATCCCGCCCAAAACCCACGGGTATCAGGCTCATTCCGAAGCAAACTTCATGAAATCCTGATGCGGCAGAACGAACGGGGCATCACAACATTCAGCACTGATTTGAAGGAAGAGCTATACGATGGTGCCAATGCGGGACCGGACATAACAGCCGCCAGAAAAGTGAAAGTCTGTCAGCTATCCAAAAGCGAGATTTCCATCCTCATGCTCAATGAGCTCATCCTGCAGGCCATAGCCTTCATGAACTCCCCGCAGGAACGCGAAAGTCGCGAGCAAAGCCGGACACCACGCCGGCTGCGTTCCCTTGTACTGGCTTTCCCGCCCGGCATGCCTCTGGCTGAGCGCCGCATCCTTACCAAACGTGCCCGGACGGCCCTCACCATGGCCTGGGAGAGCACCAGGCAGCAGGAAACATGGAAACAATTTGGGGACGCCTACACACAGCCACCTGAGCTTGAATGCAGCATAGATGAGGCAACAGCCACTCAGCTTGTCTGGTTGGAGAATGAAATAAACAACAAGATGGGCGGCAGTGTTGACGAATTTTTCCATCTCTATGGCCATGCTGCCTCCTCCGATGGCAAAGAACGCCTCCGCATCGCCAGCCTTGATATCGGCGGAGGGACAACAGACCTCATGGTGTGCGATTATCGGCGCAACAAACATGAAGAAATGCTCCACCCGCATCAGCTCTTCCGCGAGAGTCTGCGCATTGCGGGTGATGACCTGCTTGAAGACATAATTTCAGGGCCAATTATCACGGCCTTCATGAATCATTTCAGAACATATCATATTCCTGAGCCACGAGCTTTTTTTAATACCCTGTTCAAACTGGGTGCCGCAGACTCAACCATTCAGGAGGCAACGCAGCGACAGCTTTTCATTTCCACAATTCTTGAACCTGTCGCACTGAGCATCATTAATGCCTACGAAAATGTGGAAACGTTCTTCTCAGGAGAGCTGATAACAGGCCGCTTGCACGAGCTTCACCAGATTTCTCCGAAAGCCGCCGAACGCACACGTGATTATTTCAGGGCAGCCCTCAAAAAACATCTTTCCATTCACGGCACGCCTTCCTCTTCCGCTCTGACCAGATTTCTTGACCAGAACGATGACACGCAAGCTGCCAACGAAGATATTTTCGACCCTCTGGATGCCAGCATACATGTAACAACCGAGGACATGGAAGGTATTATTACCAGAAGGCTGGGCCAACCCCTGCAGATACTGTGCAGTATTGTTCAGGCCTATGGCTGCGATGCCCTCCTGCTTTCCGGCAGACCTTCCAAACTGCCACATGTCTGCAGCCTGATCCTGAGCGCTCTGCCCGTAGCTCCGCGGCGTGTCATTCCCATGCATAACTATGTGATTACTGGTGACTATCCTTTCTCTGACAGCAGCAACCGGATTGGAGATCCCAAAAGTACTGTCGTGATGGGCGCCGTCATCTGGAAGAAGGCTTGCCGTGCGGAGATTGGCAATTTCAAATTGGCCTCCAAAACCAGATATGAAAAATCAACGGCGCATTTCATTGGCAACATGAAAATCAACGAAGGAACAATCATCCGTCTCTTCAACCCTCAAGAGGAAAACGGATCCCCTATCGCTTACGACCTCTCGAATGTCACAGCGGAAGACAAGCTGGAAATAAAGATCGATACATTCGAAGGCAGCATGATACTCGGGACAAAACAGCTCCCCAACAAGGACTTTCCCAGCAGTCCATTCTACAATCTTGCCCTGACATCCGCAGGACGGGATTTCCTTCAGCAGCGGCGCATTGACCTTAACAGCCCCCTGTCCCTTACACTCTCCCGCACCAGAACCCCCTCCACCAGCGAAGCTGAACGGAAAGAGCTCTGTGAAAATCTGGTCATCACGGAAATTGAAGGCCAACCCATCACTCATGATGGCCCTCCCATAAAAGTGCCAGCCAGAGACTTCATCAGCGCAACACTACAGACAACCCTCACCCCCCAGGGACACTGGCGTGACACCGGCGCCATACACCTGACAACCATCCAAGACCAATCAACAGTCTGATCCACCCTATCTCCCAGCCTCCCTCACCGCCCCAAGAAAGTCTACGCCATGGATGCCATATCTCCCGACGCCCTGAAGCGCGTATCTTCAGCACTTGCCACCACTGCAGAAACCCTTTCTGCCTGGATGGAGCACAACAAGCCTCATGCAAGGGAAGGGAGAGAGGTGCGTGCTTGCCTGCGTGCTGCGCAGGCAATCGATCACACCGCTGATGCACCCCAGACAATTGCCGTTTATGGAGCCTCCCAGGCGGGAAAATCCTTCCTGACCGGCGCCCTGACCTCTCCCGAGACCGGCCCCCTCATCATCGACTTTTCAACTGACCACCAGCTGGACTTTCTGAGGGAAATCAACCCGCCAGGCGGTAAGGAATCCTCCGGTCTTGTCTCCCGCTTTACCGTAACCCCTCCCTCCCTCCCCACAAACGTGGGTGCGGACACACCGATTTGCGTCAAACTGCTCTCGGCAAGAGATGTGGTCTGTATTTTAGGGAATACCTATTTCAGGGACTTCAAGCTTACCGAAGATGCTGTTAAAACCACTGACATACTTGAAACCATAAAAAACATCATCCCACGTGAAAAAAACGATCCGCAGCAGGAACCATTTTTTACGAAAAATGATGTTGAAGCATTGCAGGATTATTTTAACAGCTCGTTCCTCTCTGAAAAAAGCTATACGCCATTTTCATCAGACGGGACTGATAATGAATATTGGGCTTTTCTCGCAGAGAACATATCTTCATTTGATCTCGATACAGCCATAAAAGCTCTTTCTCCATTATGGGGTGGTCCGAACTCGCCTTTCACCGATTATGCGCACAAACTGCTCAAAGCCCGCTTCAGTCTCGACAGGGATGAACTGGCTTTTTGTAATCCCGATGCCCTGAACGCCCCCAATAATGGCAGCATACTGAATGTTGAAACCCTGTGGGGTCCGGGAGCCAGCATGAATACCGCCCTGAAATCCCCCAGTGGAAAACTGGTTGGAATGGGGCGTGACGTTGCAGCGGCCCTCATCTCAGAGCTTATTCTCCCCTTGAAGGCAGCACGGTGGGAGTTCCAGAAAAAGCGGATCGATTTACTTGACTTCCCCGGAGCGCGATCCCGTGGGGAATATCCATCACTCAGCAAGGCCACGAACATCCCCGAGCTTTTTCTCCGCGGGAAGGTCGACTATCTGTTCCACCTCTATAAGAGCAACAATGACCTGACATCTGTCCTGTTATGTATTGGCGACAGTAACCAGGAGGTCGTTAGCCTGCCGGCGATGATTGATGGTTGGGTCAACACGACCATTGGCGCTACGCCAGAAGAGCGCAGCACCCAGGATAACTCCTTATTTATCATCCTGACCAAATTCGACACGGCATTAGCCTCCACGCCAGGACGGCCAGATGATGGAGTTGAACGCTGGGACACGCGGCTCGATGCTTCTATCATCAATTATTTCAAAAACTCTCCCTGGCTTAATGCGTGGGAACCCGCCCAGCCAATATTCAATAACATCCAATGGCTGCGCTCCCCCACCTATGGGGATACGATCTACGATCGCGATGCCCAGAAAAATGAAACTACCATGCTCCCTGGCTTCAAGAGCCGGCTGCCAAGCCTCAAAACAGGGTACGACAGTTCAGCAAAAGTCAGAACCTACATCAGGAACCATGACAAAGCCTTCGATGCCGTACTCAAGCCCAATGATGGCGGTGTCAGCTATCTTGCCGAGCGTCTCCTTCCTCTCGCAGAAAAAGATATCAAGACCAGCAAGCTGTATCTGAAGCTGCGCAGGATACTCCAGAACCTGCAGGAGACAGGGAAGAAATTCTACTTTGACAATTCGCAGGAAGCCGTTCACGCCGAAGCAGAGCGCTCCGTGGATAATTTCATCAGGGCAACCTGCCTCCCTCTCGCCCAGAAAGGACGGTTTGGCGTACTGCTCCAGCAACTCTCCCTCAGTGCAGAGCTTGTTACTCGGGAATGGATTGCCTTCAACAAAACCAAACCGCAGACCACTCACCAGGAAATTCAGTTACTTGAAAGTCTCCTCTCACCCTCTCCAGCCGAGAAAAACGTGTCCGCTGACGCTGCACCAGAGGAAGATGATTTTGACCGTTTCGCCGCACATATCCTAAAATATTGGGAAGACCATTGCCGGGAAAAATTCTCTTCTGACAACATGAATACCGAAAGGGAACGAAACTGGCTTCATGTCAACAACGATGCCTTCTCGCCTTTCCTGGCACAACTTTTCAAGTTGGCTGAAACGAACAATCTAGCTGGAGACATTGCCAACATTTTGCGCAACACATGTAAAAATGTCAGCAAGCTTGTCCAGAATGGCGAAAAACCTGGAATCCTTACAGCCGAGACCATCAGCAATTTTGTGACATGGCTCGGATATCCCCCCGTTGACAAAAAGGACGCCCCAGCAAACCGGCCGGTTCGTAAAGAAACGGGTATGCCAATCTTCCTTCTTCCCGAAGATCCAGCCGGGAAGCTCTATCCAGATCTTCCGAACATAGGCAATAGCGGCGTACTTTTCCTCCTGGACTGGGTCACCGCATTGAAGGCCCGTTTCCAGGAAGCCGGTCCGCAGTATGACGTGGAGGAGAATGCCAAGCTGGGCCAGTACCTGGAGACACTGAGCAGGCTCGACAATGCACATGATAACAGGAAAGACATAAACAGATGAATCAAATTACCCTTGCCGACAAAGCCATTCCATTACAAGCAGAGATGACTCTTGGCCTGGTCATTGCATCGGGTGACGTCTCGACGCAACAGAACGTCACTGTGCAGGTTGACGACACATTCCTGCCGGATTGCCCAATAATCTCGCACGACGGGCATATGGTCATTGCCCTTCTTCCGCGCAAGCAGGCCGAAGCCTGCATTGACCCGCTGGCCGCTTCCGCTGTCAGTATTCCGGCGCTCGGCATAACAGAAGCAGAAATCGACTGGGTTGGCTTCCCTGCGAACAGACAGCCCCAGACGGCTTCACAAATCCTGCAAATGGCATCGGAGACAGAAGAAGAGCAATCCCAACAACAGGCAGCCTTCTCTCCGCCTCCTGCCGCCCCCCCCGAAGCCGTGCCTTTTCCACCACCTGATGCAACGGCCACCCAGCATCCTGCCGACGGGACGCCTGAAGACAAAAAGCCGGAGGATGCACCCGAGACAACGCAAGCGATGGATAAAACGCCTTCCTCCTCCAGGAAGAAGGGACTGCTCATCCCGGCAGGGGGGGCAGTGATCGCACTCTGTCTTGCCACGGCAGGAGGATGGTTCTGGTTTCACAAACCATCTTTTCTCGCAACGCCTGCTTACCAAAACATGAGTCCGGCAGATGCCGTCAAGCAGCTGGTCACCCCGGCTGCCATTGGTCAGGAGGGGTGGCGACGTATCCGTGCAGGCCAGGGTGACGCAGGACTGCGGCTGCTTGGGTATGCAGCAACCAAACATGACCCGGTCTCCCTCCAGAGAATGGGAGAGCTGTATGATCCTGCCAGGTTCCGTACCGACGGCCCCATTCCTCAGCCCAATCCCCGGGAGGCAGCACGCTACTACCGCGAGGCCCTTCTCGCAGGAAATCAGGACGTTCGCAGTGAACGGGACAGCCTGCTCGCAGCCCTTCGCAAGAAAGCCGAAAATGGCGACCAGGAGGCCGCTTTCACCCTTCAGGAATACGCACGATGACCCCAACATTTCTTTCTGCCAGCACGCTGTTCTCCTTTTCTTCCAAAAAAGCCAGGATCATCACAAGACTGATGGGGTCCACCCTGTGCGGAATAATCGCCCTCACCGGGCAGCACGGCTTTGCCGCTCCTTTGCTGCAAAGGGCAGGGGGCACTCTTTATCAGCAAATACTTACACAGCCTGGGGCCATCATCACGCCAGATGAACACACCGAACAGGGCACCCCTTCTCCAGGATTTCTGGCCTATTACGTCTTTGCCAGGGCGAATGACAAACTTCAGATTGGCAGTACGAAAGATCATCCCAATGGCTGGATCAAGGCATCCCAGACACTCAGCTGGAATCATCGCCTGAATGCCCAGTTTGCTCCGCTGGCAGGTCGATCGCGCGCCATCTTCATGAGCACCCGGCAGGCCGAAGAGAATCTGCTGAATGGGAATGACCCTGCCGCCGATGCCCGGGCCATCCTCAGCGCCGGAGATCACCAGCCTCCCAACAGCCAGGCTGCCGCACTGGAACCTGATGCCTGGATTGATCAGAAAAAACATTTTTATCTGCTGCCCATCCTGGACGCACATAATAGCGAGCCCGATTATACCGGTGCCATGCTGATGCACGTCGCCGGGGCCACCTTGCCTCCCCCCCACGAACAGAAAAGCGACGCAGCACCCCCATTCCGCGCAGGTCTGGTCTTTGTCATTGATACGACACAGAGCATGCAGCCTTACATCGAGCAAACTCGCAATGCCATCAATGACATTGTCTCACAGATCAACAACGCTCCCCTGGGACACAATTTCCGTTTCGGGCTTGTAGGCTTCAGGGATCAGTCCAGAAAGGATGATCCCAGACTTGAATATGCCTCAAAAATTTTTGCAACTCCCGATTTCACCCAATCGAGCGATGCCATCACCAGTCAGATCGCTTCCGTCAACGAAGCACATGTCTCCTCCTTCGGCTTCGACGAAGACCCCATCGCTGGCCTGAAAACTGCCATAACGGATATTGACTGGTCCTCCATGCAAGGCCGCTATATCATTCTGGTAACCGATGCCGGTGCCCGCGATGAACACAACCCTCTAAGTTCAACCCACCTTGGCATCACCGACCTCAACCGTTTGGCCGAAAAACACGATATTGCCCTCTTCGTGATCCATCTTCACACACCCGCCGGGAAAAAGTTCAACGATACTGACCGGGCAGAAGCGCAATACCGAACTCTCTCGGCATTCCCGAATACGTCCAGTCTCTATTATCCCGTCGGTAATGGTACATCCGATAATCTGACGAATGATTTCAACCTCGTTGTCCGACAACTGACACAGGCGATTCTGACCCAGGCAAGTCACATTTCCGGTCAACATGGCAGCCAAACAACACCTGAGGGCCCCTCCAATGACCGCATGGCCATTGTAGAGCAGGCCATGCGTCTGCGCTACATAGGCCAACGTGACAATGCCAGCCTTCCGCCCATGATCGAAGGCTATGTTGCAAGCACCGATCCTGTCAGCAATAAAACTGCCTTGCGCGTCAATTTGTTGATGAAGCGAAATGAAATGAGCAATCTCGCCTCTTCGCTTGAAACCATTCTGGACCAGGGTGAACAAAGCCAGCTGGCTCCCGAGCAATTTTTCCAGCGGCTGCAATTTGCCTTCGCAGCCTCGGCCCGTAATCCGGATGCCCTCTCACATGATGGCGATGCCGCCCATGGAACACTGGGCAGCCTGCTGCCGGAATATCTGAATGGCCTTCCCTATCGGTCTCGGATTGCCCAACTCACCCAGGAGCGCTGGAATAGCCTGAGCGCCGGGGAACAGGACGCCATACTCAGCGACCTGCGTGCGCTTATTGAACGCTACAAGCTTTATGAAAGTGATACGGACGGCTGGCATTCCATCAACGGGGGCAATGATGAGGATGAAAAAGTTTATTCCGTAGGGTTGGATGACTTGCCTTGAACACGGCCCCAACCATGGTTCAGAGTGGAAGCTGCCCTGCCGATCCCCCCCTTCTCCACGCCGAAGCCTTGACCTGGCAGGCACCGGGGGGGGATTTTACGCTCGAGATCCCCTCATTGACACTGCACAAGAGAACATGCCTCGGGGTTATCGGACCATCAGGATGCGGGAAAAGTACACTGCTAGGTCTACTTTCGCTCGCCCTTCTTCCAACAAAAGTTCGTTGCCTCTCTTTGCTCGAGAGGCAGCTCGCCCCTTATCTTTCACCCGGGTCACACACCACAAACCGCAAGCGTGAACGGCTATTCACTACATTACGGGCCGAGCATGTCGGTTTCATTCCGCAAACCGGCGGCCTTCTGCCGTTCCTGACAGCGCGCGAAAATATTGCCCTCGCTTTGAATGTGCTGGAAACTCCCTCCTCCGGGCAGGGTGCTGGGCACATCGACATGCTTGCCGAGCGGCTCGGGATCATATCCTGCCTTGAAAAACTGCCCTCTCAATTATCTGTCGGTCAAAGGCAGCGTGTTGCCATCGCACGTGCCTTAATTCACACACCCCCTATCCTTCTGGCTGATGAACCAACAGCTCCCCTTCACCCTTCCCAGGCTGCGATCGTCCTGGATCTACTACGCAATTATGCAGAAACACAAAACGCCGGCGTCATTGTAGTAAGTCATGACATAGACGCCCTACAGAAGGCCGAATTTTCACTGGTTCAGGCTCAGATGAAAGGGAATAAAACTATCATCCACAATTAACAATTTTCATATATAACTTTCTCTAAAGGAAACGCTCATGCCGTCCCGGGGTCACACGCACTTTCGTCACCTTCTTCTTGCCTGTCATCTAGCCTGGCGGGACCTTTTTTCCAATAAAATACTTGCCCTGTGTATTGTAAGTGGTCTTGCCAGTACTCTGCTGCCCATGTTGCTCCTTGCAGGATTGAAGGCAGGTCTCGTTGATCATATGCAACAGACTCTGCTGCACGACCCCTCGGCATTGGAAATTTCAAGCGCCCGAAATTATCCTTACTCCGAACAACAACTGGAGGCCTTGAGAACCGACAAGAGAGTGACCTTTCTCCTTCCCAAAACACGCACACTCGCCGCAAGCGTACGGTTACAGGCAACCAACACAACGTCAGTATTCGAGGGAACAGACGCCGAACTCCTTCCATCCTCTCCCGGAGATCCTCTTCTGGGAAAGAGAATTGAAATGCGCCTGGCAAAATTACATGCGCAGATTTCATCTCCAGATATCCCGGTTGTCATGTCCGCCCATCTGGCAGAACACATGCACCTTCAACCCGGGGACACCTTCGTCATGCTCATTGACCGACATGCCGCAGGCGCTGCAAAAATGGCTCGCATACAATTAAACGTTGCTGCTATCGCAGACGAGACCGTTACATCCCGCTTCCAGCTATTCGTGTCACTTCCTGTAGCGCAAGCGGCCGAAGAATGGCGCGAGAACACCAACCTCTCCTCCTGGCAGGAAGCCCTGACCCTGGGCGAACAAAAAGCAGCTGATTTCCTGAAAGCACGTACACCAAAGGCAACATGGCCCGGTTTCAGACTTTACGCGCGTTCACTATCTGACGTCATCACATTGGACAGAGATCTGACACATCAGGGGTTAAGCATAACCAGCGAGCTTCCCCGTGTTAAAACCATTCTTAATATCAATCAGCAAACAACACATCTTTTTCATCTCATGGCTTATATCGGGGCCATAGGCTTTGCCGTTACTTTGGGTACGGCCATCGCAGCGAAAACTGAACGAAAGAAATTCCATCTCGCAAGCCTGACATTTCTTGGACTGAATAACGCTCGTATCATCCCTGTCGTGCAGACCATTCTCCTGGCCACTGGAGGAACCTGCCTCGCCTTTTGCATAGCCTGGGGATTAAGCTGGCCCATGAATCGCATACTTCACAACACGTTTCTACAAGACGAAACGTCAGCATCCTCCATAAATATTACAATCGCCTTTGCCTTGCAGCTAGTTGCTTATATTATCCCAGGATCGACCATCATGGCCTGGGCAACAACACGCTCCCTGCACCGGGTTTCACCATGGCAAGGCATATGCAACTCCTGACAGCCTGTCATCATGGTTGACATGCCTTTATAAGCAAAGGACCACCAATGTCTTATTTACATTTCACTACAGCAACAGAATTTTTAGCATTCCGAAAACCATCCCTGCGCATCATGGCTCAACTTCGCCCATCAGCGCCCGTCTTTGTCCTGTCAGCCCTGCTCTGTACAGGTCTCTCCAGCCACACAGCACGGGCACAGTGCACAACCTCCACTCCAGCACAGATCAGCTGGAACAAAGCCATCTATGACCCCAAGCCTTCACCAGATTCCGATGCCGAGGAACTGGTTCTTCCCATGCCCTGCGGAGGGGCCATGGTTTTTCGCCGTGTTGAAGTACAACCTACATCAGCCAGCACAGGAGATGCCGCTTTCATGGCAAACCGGCGGATCACAATTGGCCAGGCCATGGATTTGAAAAGTACTCAGGCCTCCCATAGCAATGGCTATAACCTTTTCATACATGAAGCCAATCTTGCCGCTCCCTTTACTGATAAAAATCAGCATCCTGTCTACTATATCGGAAAATATGAGGTAACCGCGGCGCAATATAAACTTGTCATGGAAGGTCAGGGGGCTCCTCCCCCTCAGCGCAGGAATTTTCCTGCCAGCAATATCTCCTTCCTGGAAGCACAGCAGTTTGCAGAGAAATGGACGAGCTGGCTCATGAAGAATGCTCCTGACCGTCTGCCGAAGCGAGGAGACAAGCCCGGCTTTATTCGCCTGCCAACTGATGCTGAATGGGTTTTTGCCGCTAGTGGAGGGATCAAGAACAGTTCCCTGAACACACAACCTGCCCCTTGGCCACAACCGGGCAGCGATTGCCAGAATCAGATTGATGATTGCATTGTTGGCAGCAGTCAGGGGATTTCTACCGATCATGGCGTCATCCCCAAACCGATTGGATCACTCAATATAGCCAATCCCCTCTCCCTGTACGATATAGTCGGCAATGTCAGTGAGATGGTTCTTACACCCTACCAGATGAGGGCTTACCTGCATTACTGGAACCAGGGACTTACAGGCGGGACGCAAGTTTTCGGAGGCAGTGTCCTGAATTCCGCCAGAGACATTTCCAGCGCTTATCGTGCGGAATTTGCCCCTTATGACGACAATGGAGACGCAAAGCGTGCTCCTGAGGTCGGGTTCCGTGTTGTCATCGGTGCCATGACAATGAATAGCCTACAGGAAGCTTTGAAAGCACAAAAAGGGTTCGCTGCGCTGGTCAATGATGCTGCCAACGCTGATACCAGCAAAGTCAAAGAAGAGCATGCCAACGAAAACGATGCTCTCAAAAACCTTCAGTCTGCCCTGAGCCAAAGTGACCAGAACAAAGCTGAGCTACAAGCCCGTCTTACCCAATTGAACCAGGCTATGGAGGCTGCACGGGAGGCACAAAATCAGGCCAATGCAGAACGTAACCAAGCTGACCTGGATAGCGCTGTCGCCAACCTGACTACTCTGTTGACACTCAGCAAGCAGATCGCCTCGAACAGGATTGATATTGTCAATTATACGGCTTTCGTCAATGATCCTGACAATGCCCGTAACCCCAATCTGAGCATCTATAAAACCTCCATCTCGACAGAACAGGTTTCGCTTGATGATACAGTGAACGCTTACCTCGGCCTGTTAAAAACAGTATCCCGTAATAGCCAAAGGGATACCCGTCTAGAGGATGCCAAGACCATCATAGTAAACAATCTCAAAAATAATTATAAAGACCTTCCCCTTTCCAGGCGCCTCGACTGGCTAGACATAGCCATACAAAATACAAAAGACATATCCTCCGGTAAATCCCTCGATGCTGAGCGGGATATTATTACAAAAATAGAACAGGCGGCTCATATGCATTATTATAACAGATAAGGAAAAAGCACAGGGATACTTCATATCCCTGTGCTTCCATAAAACTAGCAAAAACAATTTAAAATATTTTAAAGTGAATGAGTTTCAGCAGATTTCTTGTTGAGTTCGTCAACTTTAGAAGCATATGCTGCATTATCTATTTTAATGCTATAATCGAAATGACTCTTTATCTGAGACACATTCCTGATTTTTTCGATCAACTCTTTCATTTTATCGGAATCGCCATCAGCTTTTGCCTGATCATACTGCTGCTGCAGGGAAGCCTCCTGTCTAAGAAGATCATCACGCTGCGCTTTTTCCTTAGCAATCTTCTGTTGTAGCTGCGCCATTTCCTGACGTAGTACGGCAATCTGCTGATTGATGGACATTAGATGAGCATCTTGTATCTGAACAGCCTGTTCCTGCACGCTACGCTCATTTGTCAAAGCCTTTGTTCTTTTCTGGTAGCCTCCCCCAAACGAACAAGCCATCTGGGTAAACATTTCATCCTGTTTATTCGGGTCACAATCTGCTGCTGAGCAACCAGCCAAAAACAGCATAAGAGATGCTGTTGAGAGAGATACATACAATGAGCGTCTCTTTGATACCTTAACAATCATAACATACCCCCTTTCATACAGAAAAACGCCTAGTAAAAATAATATACTAGGCGTTCTATCAAGAAAGGGAGCATATAAATATATGCTCCCTTCAAGATATATAATTTCAAATATTAATCGCCATTATTCTGAGCATTAGACTTTGCAAGCGCATCGCTCTTGGTCTGCTGCAGTTTGTTAGCCATTGCCTTATATTCCGCTACACGCTGCTTCTCATTTTCCAAAACAGCATTTTTACGAGCAATAACCTGATCCTGGGCTTTCGCAGCATCGCCTTCAAGACCATTTTTCTTGGCGACTGCTTCATCATAAGCCTTCTGGGCTTTCTGCACATTCGCCTGAGCGATACGCAGCTTTTTCTTGGTCGTGGCAATTTCAGCGTTCAAACCATTTTCCACAGCCTTCTGCTGCTCATTATTTCCCTTGGCTTGAGCATGCAACGTCTGAAAGGCCAGGCCAGCACCGGCACCAATCAAGGCACCTTTCTTTCCCCCGGCAACTCCTCCAATGGCGGCACCGTTGGATGCAGTCCCTGCATTTTCGATATCACTCAAGAATCCTGCATAACTACTCTGTGTCGAAAACGCAAAAACGGCACATGCTGTTATCGCAAAAATAGAACGACGCATACTCTGAAATCCTTCTTTAATGTTCCTGAAATATCAGGCACAGTCTCATGCTATCATTGTTTTATGTTAACACAAAATTTTATATTTTGACTTAAAAAGAAGGTTAAATGCAGAATCAGACACTTGAAAGAAATTCTCTGGACAAGTCTGAAAGAATGAAGAACAGTGACAACCCACTACGGCGAGGGCATCCTTGCGACGGAAGCCGGTGCCCCCCTTTCATACCGTTCCTCCATATTCAGAAAGAACACGGAGAGAGTATCTCCCTAGGCAACTCTGATTTGGGCAACCAATCAGCCCACTGGCCGAAAGTTACGAAAGC
>NZ_LMYH01000011.1:0-70540 GCF_002917995.1 Parasaccharibacter apium | reverse complement strand
CGGCAATCTCGGCCTGACTGACCGCACCAATCGCAAAGCGTCCTGCCGCCTCATGCAGCGCAGTCGTGGCAAAGACAGAATTGCGCTCGCCCAGCATCGCCGCCCCTTGAGCAACAGCCTGATCCGCCAACAGCTCCCGGCCAAACGCGTTGGAACTCTTTTGAGCCGATTGCGCCGCCAGGCGCCCCTGAGCCTCTGCCACAAGCTGGCGGCGCTTTTCCTCCGTCAGTCCCGCTGAATCAACGGCCTCTCTCCAAGCCTGCACGAGTTCAGCCTGGGGCACGGCTTCTTTGGCTTGGCGGGTATCCAGCGCGATCGTCTGTTTTTCGGCTGCACTGGCCTGAGCACGGGACTTTCCACGTTCCGCCAGTTGCGCCTCGATCGCCTGCGCTCTTTGGCTAAATGCCTCCAAGCTCTCAGAAGAGAGACCGGCAATCTCAAAGCTTGAATCTTTGCCTTTGGTGATCCCGTAGCCCAGCTCTGTCACCTCATGCGCCAATTCCTGGCGATAAAGCGCGCCAAGCTGCTTTTGGAGTTGATAAAGGGCCCGTGGTTCCAAGCTCCGCCATTGACCGTCTTGGCCCTGCGTCATGTTCAAAATGACGTTGTGACTGTGGAGCTGCGGATCGAGCGCGCGGCTGGTC
This sequence comes from Parasaccharibacter apium, assembly GCF_002917995.1. Taxonomy (NCBI): domain Bacteria; kingdom Pseudomonadati; phylum Pseudomonadota; class Alphaproteobacteria; order Acetobacterales; family Acetobacteraceae; genus Parasaccharibacter; species Parasaccharibacter apium. The sequence continues at coordinate 69,896 of NZ_LMYH01000011.1, read as the reverse complement.
CCGTGCCGGAAGCTTGCAATCACAAGGTTCTGCGTCATCTCACGGCGAACCTCCCCATCTTCGCGGATGCGCGTTGCCGCCAAATGCTGCTCAGCCAGGGCAAGGGTGCGCTGGACCGCCGCCTCATGGGCTTCGATCAGACGACGATCGCCTGCAACCTCCGCCATGACCGATACGGACTTCGGGGCGCTAAAGGTGAGATCCCATCCAGGGCGATGGCTCCATTCTCCATCGCGCTGCGTGCCCAGGCGCTGATCTTTTGTGATCTGTCCGTGCAGGAGGCGTGTAAACGCCTCCTGATCGACTTCTCCAGAGAGGCCGAGCTCAGCCGCACCTTTTCCCAGCCAAACGGACGGCGCCGTGCCATCCTCCGAATAATAGTCATCGGCCTCATAATAGGCGCTGGCTTGCGCCGCATTGGTCAGCCCGGAAACGGTCGCCACCATCAGACTGGCCCCCGATCACGCGCGGGTTTGGGTGGAACGGCTGATGTCGGTTTTTGCGCCGTCTTGGATGGCGTTTTCTCAAGGGCGGCTTCATCACGCACAGCATTCTGTCTGTCTTGTTTGCCCCAGAATGTTTTGGCGGGGTCGATCGCTTCAAAAGCTGCGGCTTTTGGAGCGCCACGGGCCGAAATGTGGTCTGTGCTGAGTGCGATTTGAGCCACTGGCAAGCCATCCGGGAGGAGCAGATAGCCGCGCCCAGGTGGCAGGCGGAATTGGCTCTCCATTACAGCAGGCCGGACCTCCCGCCGAGAGCTCAGGGTGATCTGGGGTTTGCGGGTCTTGGTATCCATCACGCCTGAGACAGTTTGGATCTCCACCTCGACCTTGCCGATTGTAGCAGAGGCGCGCTCTCGGCTTTCTGTATCTGAGAGCTGGAGAAACAGCTTTGTGTTGCAATTGCCCAAAATGGCCTGGGCATCTTGCTCACCATATCGGCTGCGCATCTGTCCGATGGTCTGAAAGGTCAGAATGACCGCAGCTCCGAACTGTCGGCCTTGGGGCAAGAGGCGCGTCATATTGTCAACGCGAGGAAGATCGGGGAACTCGTCGAGCACAAACCACAAGCGCCGCGTGTTCGAGGGTGGTAAAGCCAGTGTCGCCGAGGCCGCGCATTCGAGCCAAAGCGCCATGAGCGGTTTGACCGCTTCGAAGTAGTCTTCCTTGCGCGGCACAAAGACCCACGGCGCGCGTGTTCCGCCTTTGTGCTTGTCCAGGCTGCGAAAGAAGGTAGCAAAGGAGAAGCGTGTCGCGCCCGGTTCAGGCTCCGCCCGCAGGAACATCAGAAGGTTAACGGCCTTGGCGAGCATGAAGAGCACGCTGGCTGTGGCGCGTTCTGCATCCTGGGCAAAAGTGCGTGCTGAGGAGGTATGCGCCAGCCAGCGGCCCAGCTCCTCGCTCGTCATATATTGCAGCGCTTCGATCAGCGCGGTCGGTGTTCCGCGTTGTTCTTCCCAAAGCTGGCGCAAGATATTGGCGACCAGGATGCGCGCCGTCTCCAACCAGACATCCCGATCCCGGTCGCCGGTTTCGTTGATCAGGTAGCGTGCAAGACGTGCTGCATCCGCCGGGTGATGGATCTCGTCGAAGAGATTCCAATAAACCCCGCGGGCATCAAAGGGGCTGAGGATGATGTCGCCCCGCACAGAGTTATAATACTGAGCAACGAAACTGCCGGAGATGTCATAGACGATCGCAGGCTCGCCACGGGCTTCGATGCCGTCGAGCATCTGACGCATGGCTGTGGTCTTGCCGGACCCTGTCGAACCATCTAGCTCGAAATGGCGGGTTTCAAAACCGCGCGGGATCGGCACTGATCCGATGAAGAATGGCGCTGGGTCATCGGGGTTGGTCGTGGCCTTAGCGAGCGCTTGGGCTGAGACCAGTTGCGTGCCGCTGATATAGCGATCTGCCAGCTCAGCAACGGCTTTGTGCTGGCGTTTGTCTTTGGTCAGCCAAAGACCCGCAATTGCGGCGCCGCCACCCAAAATCAGGCCGATCGCAATGCGCTCCATCAGGCCAATCATGCGCACCCGGAGCCAAGGCTCGCTCAGAACCTCTTGCGCGCCGGTGTCGTAGGTTTTGCCCTCGATAATGACGCGCATCGGAACGTCTTTGCCCGTCATCGCCATAACCGGACGTTGGGCTTCAGCACGCAAGAACGATCCTGACAGACGAAGCGTCTCCCGTGATGTCGTGGCGAGCCCGACTAAGAGTCCGCTTACAAGCGCCACGAACAAGATGATGAGGAACCCCTGACGGGCGCGGGCGCCGCTCTCAGCGCGTCGAAGGGCGCGCAAAGCTTGGGCATGAGCACGTTGGTCGAGATCATTGCTCATGAGGCGTCTCCGGCATGAGAAAGCTGGCGCTGAAAGGCGGCCGTGATGTCATCACTGAGTTGGGTGTCATCGACACGGGCCGGAGCTGCGGCGCGGGCATAGACATAGGCTGCACACGCGACATAGAGCGTGCGTTCTGTGAGGCGCTCGACATGAGTAAGGCGCGCGCTGAGGGCTCCAAGTTCTCGCGCGACCTCGTTGAGAAGCGGAGTTTGGCCGTGATTATCGATCACGCTCGCGAGTCCGCTACGCACGCAGAGCTGTAGGAGCGCATAAGGGGTCAGCTCGCGCGCCGCCGCGTGCTTGCGCAGAGCCTGATCGAGCGCCCTTGGCAGGCGCAAGGTGTGCTGCACGGTGCTCATGGCTGCACCTGCCCGTGTAGGCCATCCGCACTCTCGAAAAATCTAGGCGTGCCAATGTGTCGAACAGAACCGCCGGATGTGTAGGCGGATCGCACTCGGGAAAACCGGCCGTTAAAAGCCGCAGGCCAGTGCGTGGGGTGTGTTCTTCTTTCTGTGGCCCGAGACAAAGTCTCGGGTCGGTCGATCGGGAGAGAGACAGGCTGTCGTTTAGACATGCTGACCTCCCTTGGATGAGGAGGTCGAACGGCGCTGTTTCCGCGTTTTAGGCGACGCAAACCGTGTCTCTAATGAGTCTGGATGAAACACGGACGCCGTGTCGTCAAGGAGCGCGTCGAGATCGACTATTGGACCCGGTGGATGGAGGGGCTCAGGGGCTGGCTCGCGCTCGTGGTAATCCGCGCCCCAATCGGCGATCGTGTTTTCGATGGCGATCTGGATCTGTTGGTCCAGGTCGTAAGCGTCTTCTGGCGGGAGGCGAACATCGAAGCCGGGTGTCTGAATAATCGCCCCTGTTGGGCGGTAGGCTTTGCCATGCTTCAGCAACGGGCCGGAGATGACGCAGGTCGATGTGGAGCCATGATAATACTCCAGAGGGGGTACGTCATAGCGAAACCAGTGCGACGTGGCGCACCGGTAGCTCTCGCCGATTTTGTCATCAGTGATGAGCTTCTCGATGATAGGGCCAGCCACCCGCAGGATACGAGCATGAGCTTTAACAGAAAGGGTCTGATCAGAGGCGGGCGATAGCCAGGACTGAAGGCGTGCAAAAGCACTCAGGAACACGGGCATGCGAGATCCTTTTCGCGTTCGAGGACGCAAAGTCATGGGAAGGGTGAGAATGTTCGGGAGGTCTGGGGCGGCGCGGCGTTTAACGACGCAGGCGCTGCCTCAGACCGCTAGCCGTAGGATTGGGTCGGGAGGCTCTTGAGCCAGTGCTCAATGTCGCCAGAGCGCCATCGGACGCGCCCTCCGCCGACCATGATCGGTAGCGGAATCTGGGAGCGCTTCATCAGACGGTAAATGCTCGATCGGCTGCGGTAGCCCGTCATGCGGAGCAGATCATCGATCGTGAGGAGGAAAGCATCGGGTCCGGATTTATGCATCGTGGTCCATCCTGTTTCGTTTGGAACGATGCCGACCCTATGAGGTGCAATCGGAGCTGTGTGAATTTAACCTTCCACGACCCTCTCAAAATAACAGTTAAAATATAACCAAATGATTTTTAAAGATTTTTTCTGACTATTTTATCTCACGAGAGCGATTGAACTTGATGATTCCTTCATAAATCCAGCCATAATTTTTCTCGTCATATACAAAGCCTTTTACCCAATCGGTCGATGGAGAGTCTGCAGTCAGGCCCACTTCATTGATTCGGTTTTCATCTTTGGCTTTTTTCAGTGCAGCTACACATTCGGCAATAAGGCGCTTGCCGGTGCTTTCGACATCCCCCGTAGTCTTTGCGACCTCATGACAGGTTTGAAAGATGATCAGCCACTTCTCACTGTTTTCACCCGGCCACTTGCGTGATCTTTTTAATTGGCGCGTTGAGTGGAGCCCTTGAAGACTTTCGATCAGATCATTGCATTGCTCAGGGAAGATAGACCGAAACACCCCAAGCAACCTGCCTTCTCTCGTAACAATATCACTGCCTTGAATTACTTCTGCGGCATAGGCGGGTGATTCTTTCGGCGTATCTGTATCGCTGGGAGTACCGTGACTTTCGCGTGCTACGTCCTCAAGAGCAATTTCAGTCGTCTCCTGCATGCCCCTCTGGACGTGTATCGAAGCAATATCTGGTCTATCTATGGGATGTTGACCGCTAGGTATTTTGCGAACCTGGATATCCCCAGAAAGCTTAGGTCTAAATAAACACCAGAGCTCATGCCGTCGTTCTCTTACATCTGCTCCTCCGACCAGAAGCATGCGCCAAGGGCTATCCAACAGGTACGAGGGCATCTGCTTTCCACCGATCGAAGCCTCCCATGATCCGTTTCTTAAATCATTGAAAAGACCTTCAATTTCAGGGGGGATTTCCCGATCCTCACGGAGGAATAACCTTGAAAAAACGGGCACATATTGAACACATCTTCCCAAATTAAATGCAAAAATCGCTAGTAAAAGAAAGGAAAATGACACAATTGAACGCCATATATGTGGATCAAAATTTTTTCCGTTCGTGTATGTGTGTAAAATATAGCTCCAAAAATAATACGCAGATAAAAATAAAAATATTGATGATAGACTAATCGCTTTGATTTTTATTTTTCGAATTTCACGCAAGGTAAATTCTATGCTTTTTCTAATCGTTCCCTTGCCAAGAACGATATCTCCTGCACCGACACGACGTGCTGCCTCGTTATAAATATCATCTTTCTGATACGCATCATGCATGAGTCGTGTCATCCATGTTGCAAGTTACATAAGACGCCCAAGCCTCCATCATCACACGCCGTTTATCGAGCAAGTTCCCTCGGCGATAAGCGGCCTCAACCTTGTTTCCGATTGCATGAGCCAAGGCCATTTCGGCGATATCGCCATCAAAGGTGGTTTCTTCTGCAACCCAGTCGCGGAAAGACGATCGAAAACCATGTGGGACGGCTTCGATTTTGGCGTCTCGACAGATTTTAGTCAGCGTCATGTCCGATAGGGGCTTCGCCCCTCGCTGTCCTGGAAAGACCAGAGGGCTCCGCGCCTCCCGATAGGTCGCAGCTTTCTGCAACAGCGCGAGTGCGGGCGGTGAAAGAGGGATGACATGTTCCCGGCCTGCCTTCATACGCTCAGCCGGGATCGTCCAGAGGGCTTTCTCGAAGTCGATCTCGTCCCACGTTGCGCCCCGGACCTCGCCAGAGCGTGTCGCCGTGAGGATTAAGACGGACAACGCTAAGCGACCGATCGAATCGCCCCCTCGGAGATAAGACAGAAATTGCGGCACCTCCGCGTAGGGGAGTGCTGCATGATGAACGGGCTTGGATTTAATTCTCGGTAGAGATTTGTCCATTGCCGCGAGGGGCAATGGTAAGGTTCGGTAACCTTTGCCAATAGCCCAATCGACGATGCTGCCAATACGCTGACGGACCCGGCGCGCTGTTTCGGGCTTTTCTAACCAGATGGGGGCGACAACATCGCGCGCATGGTGTCCGTCGAGCTCCGAGATGGAGAGATCACCAATGATGGGGAACGCATAGCGCTCTAACGTGGACAACCACTGAGCGCGGTGCTTCTGATTTTTCCAGCTCGCCTTGTTCTCTGCAAAGACCAGAGAAACGGCCTCGCGAAATGTGGGAATGCCTGCCTCTTTACGGCGCTCTGAGACGGGATCAATTCCGACCTCGACCTGCATTCGCGTTTTAACGGCACGCTCTCTTGCGAGGGCCAAGGGTACCTTCTTGACGCTGCCTAAGCCGATATCTCGGCGCTTGCCGTTCTTTTGGACACGGCAAACCCAGGATTTGCTCCCCGAAGGGGTCACGACAAGATAGAGCCCGTCTCCATCTCCATAGCGTCCAGGCTCTTTGGTGGCTTTTACAGAGGTCGCTGATAACCGGCCCATCTATTCCCACACTCCATACCACGCGTGATGTGGGATAGAGTGCAATTTGATGAGTCGGAATGCAACACGAAATGAGAGGATATCCGCAGAAATCCGCCGTTTGTTATGCAACTTAAAACTGAATAAAAAGAGAGATTGGCGGAGGGGATGGGATTCGAACCCACGATACGGGAGTTACCCGTATAACGGTTTAGCAAACCGCCGCCTTCAGCCTCTCGGCCACCCCTCCGCTGTAAACGGTTTTCACACGGCGTTTGCAGGAGTGTTTGTAGGGGGAAATGACGTTGACGTAAACCCCCTACAACACTCTTTTTTATATTTTTCAGGAGGCAAGAAGCTTCTTCAACAGCTCGTTCACCATGGCAGGATTTGCCTTCCCTTTCATCGCCTTCATCGTCTGTCCGACGAAGAAGCCGAAGAGCTTATCCTTGCCGCTCCTGTACTCCTCCACCTTGTCCGCATTGGCTGCCAGAATATCACTGATGGCTGCCTCAATGGCTCCCGTGTCGGTCACCTGCCGCAGGCCCTTGCGATCCACGATGACAGAGGGCTTCTCCCCCGTCTCCACCATGTCCTCGAAGACTTCCTTGGCAATCTTCCCGTTGATGGTGGAATCACTGATCAGGGACAGAAGCTCACGCAGGGCCTCGGCAGAAACAGGACTATCCTCGATGCTGCGCCCCGTACGGTTCAATGCGGCGAAGAAGTCACCCAGAATCCAGTTCGTGGCCAGACGGGCATCAGCCCCACGGGCAACCGTCTCGTAAAAATCCGCAACGGACTGCTCCACCGTCAGCACGCCAGACTCATAGCGGGACACGCCATATTCTTTTTCCAGACGGGCACGCTTGTCCTCTGGAAGTTCCGGCAAGGCAGCCTTCAGCTCATCAACCCAGGACTGCTCGATGACCAGCGGAAGAAGATCCGGCTCCGGGAAGTAGCGGTAATCATGCGCATCCTCCTTCGTCCGCAGAGACCGTGTCTCGCTCTTCACATGGTCGAAAAGACGGGTCTCCTGATCGATCTCTCCACCAGACTCCCAGATGTCCACCTGCCGCTGCGCCTCGACCTCGATCGCCTGCATGACAAAACGTACGGAATTGACGTTCTTGATCTCGCAGCGCGTGCGATACCCTTCTTCCCCCTCACGGCGGACGGAAACGTTCACATCCGCACGCATGGAGCCTTCCTCCATGTTGCCGTCACACGTCCCCAGATAACGGAGAATCTGACGCAGCTTGCGGAGGTAAGCCCCAGCCTCTTCCGGAGAGCGGATATCCGGCTCACTCACGATCTCCATGAGAGCAACACCAGCACGGTTCAGATCGATAAAAGAGCGTGTCGGGTCCTGATCGTGAATGGACTTGCCTGCATCCTGTTCCATATGCATGCGGGTCACGCCAATATGGCGGATCTCACCATCAGAAAGTTCGATCTCGACCGTGCCCTTACCAACGATCGGATGCTCGAACTGGCTGATCTGATAGCCCGTCGGAAGATCAGCGTAGAAATAGTTCTTCCGGTCAAAGCGGCTGAAAAGATTGATCTGTGCCCGCAACCCAAGGCCCGTCCGTACGGCCTGTGCCACACACTCACGGTTCAGGACAGGCAACATGCCGGGAAAACCGGCATCAACCAAGCTGACGTGCGTGTTGGGCTCCCCGCCATATTCCGCAGAGGCACCAGAGAACAGCTTGGACTGGCTGACAATCTGGGCATGGACCTCCAGCCCGACAATGACTTCCCATTCGCCAGTTTCACCCGTGATACGATATGCGCTCATGCTGACACCCCTGCATGAATGGTGGGACGATGGGTAAAGGAAGCGGCCCGCTCCAGAACGGAGCCGGCGGCCAGCAGCGTTTCTTCATCAAAGAAACGGCCGATCAGCTGGAGCCCGAGCGGCACGCCACGGCCATCCAGCCCGGCCGGAACGGACAGGGCCGGCACGCCTGCCATGCTGGCCGGCACCGTAAAGACGTCATTCAGATAGACCTGAACCGGATCAGTCGGCTTTTCATCCCAAGCAAAAGCCCCGGAAGGAGCCGTTGGTGCCAGGATGACATCAACCGTTTCATACGCCTTCAGGAAGTCACGCTGGAGCAGCGTACGAACCTTCTGGGCACGAAGATAGTAAGCATCGTAATAGCCGGAAGACAGCACATAGGTGCCCAGCAGGATACGGCGCTTCACCTCATCCCCAAATCCGGCAGCACGGGTGGCTTCATAAAGTGCATCCAGAGACGCACCGCTGACACGCTCCCCAAAGCGGACACCATCATACCGGGCGAGGTTGGAGGATGCCTCTGCCAGAGCGGCAATGTAATAGGCTGGCAGACCATACTTCGTATGCGGCAGGGAAATGTCCACCACTTCGGCACCAGCCTCTTTCAGCCAGTTGATCCCCTGCTGCCAGATGGCTTCAATCTCGGCAGGCAGACCATCGATGCGATATTCCTTTGGAATACCGACCTTCAGCCCCTTCACGCCACGTCCAAGAGCCGCCTCATAATGTGGGACGGGCCTGTTCACGCTGGTGGAATCCTTGGGGTCGAACCCTGCCATGGATTCAAGAAGAATGGCACAGTCCTGAAGGGTACGGGCCATCGGCCCCGCCTGATCCAGAGAGCTGGCAAAGGCGATCGTCCCAAACCGGGAGCAGCGGCCATAGGTCGGCTTGATTCCCGTAATACCGCAGAAAGCCGCAGGCTGACGGATAGAACCGCCCGTATCCGTCCCGGTCGCTCCCAGAACAAGCCCTGCCGCCACAGCAGCAGCGGACCCGCCAGAAGAGCCACCCGGCACAAGCTTTGCATCGGAATCACGACGCTTCCACGGATTTTCCACACCACCAAAAGCAGAGGTCAGGTTCGTGGAGCCCATGGCGAATTCATCAAGATTCAGTTTGCCCAGAGAAATGGCTCCATCACGCTTCAGGTTCGCTGTCACTGTGCTTTCGTAAGGCGGCACAAAATTACCCAGAATCTTGCTGGCAGCCGTCGTACGAACGCCTTCCGTTGCAAAAAGGTCCTTGATCCCGATGGGCAGGCCACAGAGGCTTCCACCTTCTCCCTTCGCCAGAAGGGCATCCGCTTCTTTGGCGGCCAGACGGGCCTGCTCGGGCGTGCGGGTGATGAAGCTGTTCAGCCCACCATCAAGACGTTCAATGGCATCAATATGGGCATCGACCAGCTCGACGGCAGAAATCTTGCGGGACCGGAGAGCCTCACGGGCAGAAGCAAGAGTATGATCAAAAATGCTGCTCATCATTCCACCACCTTCGGCACGGTATAGAAGGGGCCTTCACGGTCCGGTGCGTTGGAGAGCACCTTGTCCCGACAGTTGCCATCTGTCACCTGATCGTCCCGCAGACGTGGCTGGGCCAAACCAGTTCCAATCATCGGTGGAACGTCGGTCACATCAACCTCATTGAGCTGGTCAACCCAGCCAATGATCCCCTGCATCTCTTTCTGATAGGTGTGAACCTGCTCTTCCGAGAGGCCAACCCTTGCCAGCCTGGCCATTTTTGCCACTGTTTTCGCATCAAGCGACATGTATAATCCTGCTTTCAGACATCAATCACATCAGCCTATTACGGCCATGGAAGCGATCATACCCCTTTGCCATGACACTATTCAATCCACATGACCTGCGTAATCAGCTCCCTGCAGCACATTCCATCTTGGGGCTGGACCCCGGCAGCAAACAGATTGGCGTGGCGCTCTCCGACACTGCTCTCATGCTGGCTTCACCCCTGACCGTGCTGGCCCGTGGTAAAATGAAGCAGATGGTTCCCCAGTTTCAGACCCTCTGTCGTAAACATGAAATTGGCGGGATTGTGGTCGGCCTTCCACTTTCACTGGATGGCAGCTTTGGCCCGGCGGCACGTGCCGCCAGTGACTGGGCCAATGACCTTAGTGAGCGGCTGGGCCTGCCTGCCTGCCTGTGGGATGAGAGGCTTTCATCCAGTGCCGTAAACCGCTTCCTCGTTCAGGAAGCCGACATGACCCGCAAGAGGCGTGGCGAGGTCGTGGACAAGATGGCCGCCGCTTACATGCTCCAGGGCTGGCTGGACGCCACTGCGGCCTGATCCTGCCGATACAAAAAAGAGAGGCCGCATAAATGCGGCCTCCCCTCCTGCATGACATCCAATCGAAATGATCAGATGGTCTTGCGCCAATCACCCCAATCGGTGGAAACCGGGCGGCTGCCAGAATGGGCAGACTGATACATGGCCTGAATCAGACGGACATCCTGCATCCCTTCCTCACCCGTGGCTGCCAGCGGCGTATTGTTGGCAACGCTGATGGCCAGATGATCCAGCTGTGCAGAGAACTGGTTCAGGGCCGGGATGGTGAACATCGGGGTGGACCATGTATGCGTGTCACCAGTGGTGCAGTGGCTGACACTGTTGCACCAGTAACTCGTGGCCGGGTCCATCCGCAGGGAGGCGTCCGTCCCCTGAAGGTTGAAGCGGGACATGGCATTCACGTTGAAGGAGGCGCTGCCATGTGCCACGGCACCGGAACGGTACTTCATGATCCAGACGATGGTCTCGTCGATCTCACGGAACATCGGGTCAGACGGCGGCATGATGGTGGCCTGGACCTCGATTGGATCTTCATTCAGCATGTAGCGTGAACCGTTGACGCCATAGATGCCCAGATCCATCAGCGCACCACCACCAGACAGGGAGCGGGTCAGACGCCACTGGTAGGTCGGATCCGTCGGGTCGGTATTGTCACCGTTATCCGTGGTAATGATCTGCGGCTTGCCAATGCTGGTACGGGCCAGCTCGATAGCCTTATGCGTAACGGGGTCAAAGTGGCAGCGATAGCCAATCATGAGCTTCTTGCCAGCCTTCTTGCCGGCAGTAATCATGCGCTGACACTCTTCGACCGTGACGGCCATCGGCTTCTCACACAGCACATGCTTGCCGGCACGGAAAGAACGCTCCGTGAAGTCGGCATGCAGGGAGTTGGGCAGGATGATGTAAACGGCGTCAACCTCCGGGTCCTGCGCAATCTTGTCAAAATTGTCGTAGGTGTAGAGGTGCGATTCCTCGATCCCGTAATGCTTGCCCAGACGACGGGCCTTGTTGATGTCGCCGCTGACCAGCGCCGTCACCTTGGCATATTCACACTCGGCAAAAGCCGGCAGGATCTGATTGACGGCATATTTGCCAAGACCCACGATGGCATAGCCAAATTTGCGGGGACCATCATTCATCGGGCGAAGCAGATTCGGATACGGGCGTTTGCCCAGCCCGGCAGGCGGTGCGGGGAAACCGAGAGACTGGGCCACAGCCTTGCCAGCGCCGCCAGCCAGAATAGAAGCACCGAGTGCTCCAAGAACATGCCGACGACCTGCATTTACTGGTTTATGTGGTGAGTGAGAGCTCATTATGAATACATCCTTTTCACTCAAGTAAGCAGCCCCGCACGATTACAAAGGCTGGTGACGAACGGAAAATTCCATTGCTTCCCGCTTCGTTTCCCCGAAGTTAAGACTCCAAACGGGGTAATTGCAATTAACCTTGGGAAAGGAATTATTTTTGAAGGCAAGAAAGGCAATAAATAAAATTTATCTTAAAAATAAAATTCTTATTTTACAATAAGTTAAAATCAGATAAGGCGCAGTCCAGTTTCATCATGGCAACTGTATGGATGGGCTGCATTTTTATCATGGCATGAACAAAAATGGCCGCATCCCCCGTTCCAGGAGATGCGGCCACTTCACAAAAACCGAATAATCCGGTCTGAATTACCCGTTACATTTTATGAAACGCACAGAGCTTGTTTCCGTCCGGGTCACGAAGATAGGCCAGATAAAGCTTCATGCCCATCACCACACGCTCACCTGGCGGATTTTCAACAGCTGTTCCCCCTGCCCTGATGCCAGCTTCATGCCACCTGCGTACATCCTCGGGAGACGACAGGCCGAGACCAACCGTACCGCCATTGGCAGCCGTAGCAGCCTCCCCGTTGATCGGACGTGTGATGATGAATATCTGCCCATCCTTCTGGTACACGATCCTGTCCGGATTATCCTGCGGGCAGAAATCAGCTCCCATAACACCGAACAGGGCATCATAGAACGCCTTGGCCTTTTCCAGATCGTTCGATCCCACAACAATATGACTCAGGAACATGGTCTCTTCCTTTCCACACCAATACACATTCTCTGCGCGTACCAGAAAATCTACAGGCTAAGTGAAATTTTCGCTAGAATAGAAAGAAGATGGCTATACAGCCGCCTGCACTTCAAGCATATTTTCAGGGAGTTAATCACCAGAGGGGTGGTGGGCGCAACAGGGATTGAACCTGTGACCCCTACCATGTCAAGGTAGTGCTCTACCGCTGAGCTATGCGCCCCCGTCTGGTGTGAAATGGTGTTTACCTCAGCCTATGGATTGTGGCAAGCCTTTATTGTGAAAAAAAATCAGAAACTTCCATGCACCAACACTGCCCGCCCGTCTTCCACTGTCGGGATCCATCTTCCTTCCTGCCGGAAGCGGACACCCTTCCTGCTTTCCTCTCCACATTCAGGGCGCAATTACCCCCAGCATTTCCTGGAAATGGCCGTCCTGCCCATGACAGAGCTGGAACGCATGGAGGACCGATTCACCGATCAGCTCCTTCAATATGCCCCTGAGAATGGCCTGAGCCTCGTGCAGGCCCTGTTTCCTCGCAGTTTCTGCGATGTAAACCGGGACTGGAGAGAACTGGATGCCACCATGTTTTCTCCTCCTCTCATTGAGAAGGACCTCATCCTCAGCACGAAAGTCAGCGCAGGTTATGGTGTCATTCCCCGCTGCACATCGCCAGGCAAGAGCATCTACCGCTATTGCCTGCCTCTCGAAGAGGCGGGACATCGCCTTTCACAATATTGGGAGCCATACCATACAGCGCTCCAGCAGACGCAGAAAACACTGCACGCACAGTTTGGCGCTTCCATCCTGCTGGACATCCATTCCATGCCACCACTGGCACAGTCCCGCCCCTGTGATGTCGTCCTAGGGAACAGGCATGGGAAAACCTGCTCCGACAGACTTATCAGCCTAGTGGAGCACCTTTTCCTCGAGAAAGGGTACCATGTCCAGCGAAACACACCCTACTCGGGCGGCTACATAACGGGCAGATACGGCCAGATGGAAGAAAATCGGCAGACCCTGCAGGTGGAAATCAACCGTGCCTGCTACCTGAACCTGCAGACGTTACAACCCAACCGCCATTTTGAAAAAGTACAGAAAGACATCACGGACATTCTGTCCGAAATGGCACGGACTCACCCTGCCCCATAAACCGGGCAGGGCAAATCAGAGAACAGAACTTACCTGCCCAGAAGAAACGCTATCCCGGCAAGACGGTTGTTCTGTGCAACCTGAGCCACAGCCACCCCCTTGGCATTCCGTACGATTCCCTTCGAATCGATCGACCCTACCACTGTGCCCGTGTTGTCATACACGACACCGGTCCGATCAACTTCTCCGATGATCTTCCCCGTACTGTTGTCCTCCACCGCTCCTGCAGGACTCACAGAACCAGAAAACGGCGCCGTTATCTGCTTCAGCCCTCCCTGCTGAGCCGTGGTATTTCCCGAAGCAGCGAACCCTATGGAAGAAGTACAGGCCCCAATGGCCATTCCTCCCAGCAGAAACATACGGGCCAGCCTGGATGATAAAGACATGGCTATCTCCTCCTGTTTTCCTTCATCAGAACACACTGAAGGAAAAGAAAAAACCTCACATACACAGGAGCCTCGTATGATCCAATCAATCATACCCACGGGACTCGCAGTAATTCCCGCCCCCCTGCAATTATCCCACGTTCACATATCGTGACGGGCACAAAGCTTATTGCCATCGGGGTCCCGGAGATAGGCCATGAAATATTTCCTGCCTCCGATGGTCCGCACGCCAGGTGCGTCTTCTATTGCGGTTCCACCATGCTCAACACCAGCCCTGTGCCAAGCCTCCACCGCCTCCACGCTCGAAAGGGCAAAACCAAGAGTAAAGCCATTCGCAGCTGTGGCAGGCTGCCCATCAATGGGGCGCCCAACCATGAACATCTGACCATCCTTCTCGTAAAGCAGCTTACCCATCAGTTCCCCAAGGGCCTGCCCTCCAAGAACGTTGAAAAGGGTATCGTAGAAAGCCTTGGCCCGTGGCAGATCATTCGTCCCGATGACAACGTGCGTATACAGCATAACCCCTCCATCCACTTGCAGACATCCAACCATCTTTGAAAGTGGGGACCACAACAGGACAGTTCAATCCCTCAGATACAGGCTACGCATGATCACCCTATCTTCCAAGCGTATACCATCGCATCACGACAAAGAACGTTCCGTACATTTTTCATCATTCTGCAAACAGGAATGGACAAAAATAAAATGTGATAAATTTTATCTCGTGGAATTGGGCAAGAACAATACCGACAAAACGAAATCCGGTCAGTTCAACCAAAAGCTGTCATTTTAAAAATGAGGACACAAAGTCACCGTCAATTAAAAACAATAAGGCAGCAAAACAACTGCAAAAGCGAAAAACGACATCTTTTCAGGAAAGCCATGGTGGATGCGACAGGGATTGAACCTGTGACCCCTGCCGTGTGAAGGCCGATCCCACACGCTTCTTTATCTTCAAAAAACCCAAGTTTCTCTAGTGGTACAGCTAATCCCGAAGACAAACACACCATGGTTAAAAGGATGAAAAAGCTTATAAATCTGGGTCGCTTCTGGGTCAAGCTTTTGGACGAACCTAAGACAATAAAAAACAAACTTGCAAACCAATTGAGAACTCACCAGACTAAAGCTGATGGGCCGCTACAATTCAGCAGCAGTACTGATCCTGCAGGCCGATAACGTGTCATTGCTACGCAGGATGACGCGCCCTCACCAAGGCATTATGATTAAGCTTGAACAGAGAAATCAGCAAAGTCACGTAATGCGGACTTGGCTGTGCCGAGTGTACGAGAAAACAGGGCCGATCATGTGCATGGAGGGTTCTAAAAACCTCTTGGTATTGAGGCCTACGCTGTGATTCCATTTTCCCGGTTCTGGTTGGAGGAATGAGGAGAAGCGTTTTCTCGGATTGTGGATTTTGAGGTGTTCCGCCGGAGCTGGACAGAGCACTGGCCTATTCAAACGGGAGCAAAGGCGGGTGTCCGCCGTTTGATCTGGTGCTGATGTTCAAGATCCTGTTGATCCAGACACTCAACAATCTGTCCGATGAACGGACAGAATAGCTGATCAACGACCGTCTCTCCTTCATGCGCTTTTTAGGTCTGGGACTGTCGGACCGTGTACCTGATGCCAGAACGGTATGGCTGTTTCGTGAGCGTCTGACACAGGCGGAAGCCATTGATGTTTTGTTCAACCGCTTTGATACGACCCTGCGGAATGCCGGTTATCTGCCGATGTCAGGTCAGATCCTAGATGCTACGCTGGTAGCGGCTCCAAAGCAGCGCAATACCAGTGCGGAGAAGGCGGATCTACGTGAGGGACTTCTTGATCGCAGCAATACGGCGTCTGATGTCTGGGCGGATACAGCCTACCGCTCAAAAGCCAATGAAGCCTTCATGGAAAAGCAGGGCGTTGTCTCGAAGGTTCACAGGAAAAAGCCGCATCTCAAGCCTATGCCATGCCATATCCAGAGATCCAATGCAGGAAAATCCGTTATCCAGTCGCGTGTCGAGCATGTCTTTGCCGATCAGAAATCACAGACGGGGCTGTTTGTCCGAACCGTAGGCATAACGCGGGCCACCATGAAGGTCGGGCTGGCCAATATCGTCTATAATATGCGCCGCTTTCTCCTCTTGGAGCGGATTAACACGAGCGCGTAGCAATACAGAGCGTGCCCCCCTCGCTCTGCTCAAAACCCAGAGCGAAAATCAACACATCAAAAGCCTGAAATCAGGCACAAGAAAAGTCAGACAAAGGTTTTTAGAACCCCCCCACCTCACGAACATGGAGACGTGTTATGTCCACCTTATCCGTTATAGCGATCGATCATCTTGTTCTGAACGTCAATGACATTGATATATCATTCGACTGGTATGTAAATATTCTTGGAATGCACGGGGAAAAAGCATTTCGCACAAAACCGGGTCCAACCATGCCTACATCTTCCCAGAATGCTTCACCAATGTTAAAAAGAAAAATCTAATTGGAAGACAGCTCATTATATTCTCTACGCCATTTCAATAAGTTAGAAAAGTGTCACTACGGGTTGATGCAGGTTCGAGTCCCGCAGTTCGCACCACAGACACCTGAAATAGCACGATTTTTCGGCTGAATGAGGGGCAAAGGCTGTCTTTGCTCCATCGTCCTTCCCCACCGAGGGAAGATTTTATGCTCCGCGTCCGAGGCACCACCTACCACTTCCGCCGTATCGTTCCCCCTGCCCTGCGAGTAGCCTTAAAACGGCGGGAAATCTGGGTTTCCCTGAAAACCGGCTACCAGAATGAAGCCCGCAAACGGGCATCCCTCCTTCACGCCAGAACCACTGAACTGTTCTCTCAGACCCATCTGGCCCTCTCTGAACCAGACGCTTTAAGCAGGCTTGAGGGACTGCGGGTTTCACTGCGGGATTTGCAGAGCGTGAACCTGCCTTCATCTGCTCATGAAACGGGGTCCGTGCCAGTTTCAGCACCGAGGCCAAAACCCCGAACAGTGAAGAAACCAGCCAGAGCACCCAAAGCCCAACCTTTAATGCTCTCCGGTGCCCTGAAACGCTTTGTCTTGGACAGCCCCCATGCCAGTGCTGACACCAAGAAAGCGACCCAGCGGGCCGTAGACCTTTTCCTGCAAGCCTTTGGAGATGCGCCCGTGTCCATCATAGGGGGCGAAAAAGCTGGGGCATTCCGTGACCTCCTGTTTTCACTGCCTGCATCACTGGGCAAACGCAAAAGCAGTCTTACCCTTGAGGAAGAAGCACAGAGAGTCAGAGAGGAAGGTTTACAGACCCTGAGCGGGAAAAGCGTCAAGAACCATATGATGCGCCTCTCTGCCCTCTGGAACCAGTTACACCAGAGGGAGTTGGTCACACGTAACCCGTGGACAGGCTGGAATTTTGAGAATGGGCAGAAGACCGTCAGGAGAAGCTGGACAGCAAAAGAACTCGCTTTGCTGGCCTCTGCCTCATGGCACAGCACTTCGGTGCCAGAACAGACCTTCAGGCTGGTCACCCTTATTGCAGCCTATTCTGGTATGAGGCTGGGCGAAATCTGCACCCTACGCAAGGAAGACCTCCAGACCGTTGACGGTATCCCTTGCTTCCTTATCCGACCTCACACCGAAACCGGCTGGGCACCCAAGACAGAAGCTGGCACTCGTATGGTGCCAGTCCATTCAAAACTGATTGAAGCCGGTGTGCTGGTGCTGACAGAGACCACGGAAGGCCCCTACCTCATTCCCGGCTTGGAAACCTCAAAACAGGGTGTCAGGAGCGCCGCCCTTGGCAGGGCTTTCTCATTACTCAAAACCCGTATCGGCCTGCCGGCAGAAATCACCTTCCACTCGTTCCGGCATACCGTCTCCACCCAACTCAGAAACGCGGATGCCAACATCCGAGAGGTGTGGATTGACCGTCTCCTTGGCCATGAAGCCACCCATAAAAGTCAGGGCACCACAACCTACCTGACCAGCATTTCAACAGCCAACCTCAAGCAAACCATAGAGGCAATCAGCTACCCGGAAACAGCCTTTGCAAACATGACGATTTAAAAGGGAGCCAGCAGTGCTCAATGGCTACCCATTGAGCATCTGGCAAGGGGGAGATACCCCCCGTTGACCCCCTTTTTTCTGTCGCCCGCAACGATGGGGAGCAATTCGCCCGTTTTAGCTATCAGCGCGACTATCCCCGACGTTATTAAACCAACCTGTATTACTAGGCTGTTAGCTCGAAAGAACCGTCTGTGCTTTTCGCAACTGTATATGTATTGAGTGCCTCGGCGACACGGCCTGGATCAGTCACGAACAGGTATGCCCATTCGCCATAAGTGCCCAGTCGGTTAACGCCGCTGACCCAGCGTACGCCAGCCTTTGCTTTGGTGTCCGCGCTATCTGTAACCTGCCCCTTGATTTCGACAATCACGTTTATGCTCTTGTCGGTCACAACGATGAAGTCGGGAATATAACGGGCTTGAATGCCACGATTGCGATAGGGAATGAAGAAACCCAGCCGGTCGTTCTTGACCCAGCGACGGACACCCGGATGGCTATCGAGCAAGAAAGCAGCGCTTTGCTCCCATCGCTTTGTGTCTGCAACCATCGCGTTTAGGTGGCATCGAGTCACGGGATATATCGGTTTGGTTGTGTAAAAATCCACGTAAAGTGTGCTGCCACACCCGGCAGCGCCCTGCGGGATGACGGCCACTTCAGCATCCGATGTCGAAGAGCCTTTCTTGGTCGAAGAGCCTTTCTTGATCGCTTCCAACAGCGCACCAACGGCCGCCTGCATATACTCGCCGACCAGCAGCACATCGCATGGCTGACTGTCGCCCTTGCGGTGCAGTTTTTCGACGAGAAAGCGTTTGGCGGCGAAGGCGACTTTGGGAAACAAGACCTGCATCGGCACTGCCGCAGCACCGTTATCGACGGTCCAGCGGGCGCAAATCTCTTTCGCCAGCCGAAAAGCTACCTGCTGCTCACGGAACATCGCCCGCCAGTCCTGTAAAGATAGGACTGGCTTTTCGCCGGGGCCGTAGGGGGCAAGTGTGCCATCTGGCGCGGTGAGAGGGGTTAACTCCACGGTCTGCGGAATCTTCATCGGATCGATGGTGACTTTCGCCACCTGTTCCCAATCGACGAAAACATCGAACTGGCCAGACTGGTAATAGCCAGTGACAACTGGAAACGTGATCTCGAATTCGGCTTTTTCTGGTACGGAGTAGATATGGTTAGGATCAGGCTGCGGGGGCGTAGGGCCGGGTGGCGACACCTTGAATGGGATCAGTTCGAACGGCACGCCGAAAACCTTAGCGGTTTCCTCGGCGAACATCTGCGTTTCCTCGTTGAGTGCATAGTTCTTACGCCGCAACGCACGTCCGACCACCTGCTCACAAAGAAGCTGCGAACCAAATGGGCGCAAACCGACAATATGCGTGACGGTGTTAGCATCCCAGCCCTCGGCCAACATGGCGACTGACACGATGCATCGCACATCGCGGCCCGGCGGAATCCGCTCATCGATCCATTTAAGCGAGCCGTCGTTATCGTCACTCGCCGCCTTGTCGTTGTGCTTGCGGACAAGCTCGGCCCATTCGTCTGGCACCTTGCCACCCGGCCATTCAGCCTTACCGATGGTGTCGAGAATGAAGCGGAGGCGACGGGTTTCATCCTTCGAGCCACCTTCCTCGATGTCCTCGATCACCTTGGAATCAATGCGAACCGTTACTTCTTGACCAAGTGTATTCCGGAACCATACCGGAGCCTCACCATACCCGCCTTCGCCTGTGGCAAGCCAGCCATGTACTTCTCGCGCAACGGCAGTATCACGACAGACGACAATGAATACCGGGGGTACCGGGTGTTTGTGCTGCGCTTTGGCAAACTGCTCCCATTCGAGAAACCTTTGGTGCCATTCGATTGCCAGAAGATTGATGGGGGCGCTTGCGTAGTTCATGACAATTTCCGGCGTAATGTTTGTGCCAAAACCATCTTCCTTCGCTTTAGCCTGCACCCAACGCCAGATATTGAAATAAGCAGCTTCTTCAGCGCCACTTACATCACGGGATGGCAGTTGTGGGATCTTCACAAGGCCGGATTCGATGGCGTCCAGCAATCCGAAGTCGGACACAACCCACGGGAAGGGCTTGCCAACCTCGTTTCCTGAACCTTGAATGTAGAAAGGCGTGGCGGACAAATCGACGCAAAGGGTGACGCCACGACGACGGCTGCCGCCAGCTAGTTTGTGGATGCGGTCAAGGCCCTCGATCCAGATGGTCGCCTCACGGGCATTCTTCTTGGCGAGGTCTTTGTCCTCATCCAACGTCTGTTCGTCGCCTTCGGCATTATCACCGCGCCTGTAGGCGTGGTGGGCTTCGTCGTTGAAAATCAACCAATGCGGACTGCGGCCTTTGCCACTACCAAGCTCGCGACGGATGCGTTTGAACCATGCAGCGTCAGACTCAAAATACTTGGTTTCGATAGTTTCGTTCGCCTTACCAGCGTTCTTCACCACTTCGACCGGTTCACCTGCCTTAACGACCTTGGCAGAATCGCCGTTGACAGTGTTGCTTTCCTTCTTGGCAAGGCGGTGCCAGTTGGCAATCATCACCTCGCCACGCCGTAATTCCTCCATGCGGTGCGGCGGCACAAGCTGGCGGGTTCGGTAAAGGCTTAGGTCACCAAGAGCGGGGTCCAGTTCCTGAAGGCGCTCCCGAATGGTGACGTTGGGGCAGACGATCAGGATCGTATCAGAGAAACGGTCATCACGCGGTGCGGCAACGCGGTTCAGGATCGACCATGAGGCGAGCATTCCCATGACGGTCGTTTTGCCGGAGCCGGTTGCCATTTTGCAGGCGTAGCGGAGGAAGGCACGCACCCCCTCTGCCTTCGTCGCCAGACCCGGCTCATCCTTCGGAATTTCGGGGATGCCCTTGCGATAGATATCGGCGGCCTCGACCAGAAAGATGATAGTCTCGGCGGCCTCAATTTGCGCGAAGAACAGGCGCTGCATTCGTTCGTCACTGCGCCAGAGGTCTAGCAACTCCTTCGTCACCAATGATGCGCCATCATAGGCGACGCTACCGGAGCGCGTTCCTTCGCGCCATTCCTTTACACGCTCGCGGATGAGGTTGACGATTTGCAGTTCAACCTCTTCTCCTTTCACATCCTCGAAGAGATCGGCTTCAGCACGGCCACGCCGTCCCCGGCCCGAATGTTCGGGAACGCGATAGAAGTAGCTGGCCCGACGTCGCCCGTTGGCCTTTACGGGCACCTTGCCGCGCTCAATCTGCCAATGGCATTGGGGCTCGATGAAGGGCGAGTTGATAATCGGAGATTCGACCTCTGGAACGGTAACCGTCGGTTCTTGCTTTTGCCGCGCGCCCATCAGTTATCGCCTCCCGGCGTCTTGACGGTCATCAATTCATTGCCGCGCTCGTCGATGACCTTGACCGCGATGCGTCGCTTATCGCCAAGCGTGAATGGCTCGCTTACCGTCCCGGCCAGATGTTCCCATACGTTTTCGGCGAATTGTCCTTTGAGGGATTTTTGCAGGTTATCCCATGCGCTTGTCTTTGGGAAAAATACTTGCGAGGCGAAGAATGCCATGCCGTTATAGTTGGTATCGAGCATCCAGCATGGCAGATTTTCCGCCTTCACTTCGTCCGTTTTCATCGTATCGGGGCGGAAAATGTCCAGCCCCTTGATGACAACGCGGTGAAGCGGGGTCCCGTCCTTGTTCTTGCCAGCTTCTTCCAGCCGCACGTCCGGGAGACCGGTAATCGAGAAAATCTCGCTCGACCTGCTGGTTTTGAGCAAGTCGGACATCACCACGTCCGGCGTAACGGCGATGTAGATGGTGGGCAGTTTCAACTTCGCCAGCATCCCCCGCGCATTGGCGTCGATGGCGAAGCCGAACAGGAAGAGTTGGCTATAGCCCTGCCGTAACGCCTCAGTTTGGGCGTTGAACACATATTCGGAACCGATCGCGCCATCTTCGGGACCGAACACGATGGCGATGCGCTTCTCCGTGCCGTTACGGGCGGTTCCCTCGGCATGGAGATATTCACGGTCGGCAAGTGGGCTGACGGTTTCCAGTTCCACAGTGATATTGCCGGGCAAATTGAGCGTTTTGCTCTGGCGCAGCACCTCGATCATACGATCCAGGTAGGCGCGCGGACTATCGCTTGTCGGGTGCGGCGACGGGGCGGTGAAATCTTCCTCCATATTCATCGCCGCTTGAATGGTGGCTTCGACCGTGAAGGGGCCACAAATGCGGGTGACCTTGTCGTTCACCTCGGCGCGGTCGATGATTGTTTCCAGCTTTGGGTCTTCATCGTTGGCGATGGATTTGAGTGTGATGCGCGGAACAAGACCGCCGACTTCCACGCCCTTATTGTTCCGCTTGCGCTCATAGATGAAACCGCCTGCAGGGCCTTGGGCTGGATTCCTGAGCCTATACCATGGGAATGTGCTAGTCAGAAGACGCTGCCGGGCCAGCGCAATCGGCACGCGCGATGTATCTACGGTGATCCAACGCCGGCCCCATTGTTCGGCCGCGT
The DNA here is from genome assembly GCF_002917995.1 of Parasaccharibacter apium. Classification (NCBI taxonomy): domain Bacteria; kingdom Pseudomonadati; phylum Pseudomonadota; class Alphaproteobacteria; order Acetobacterales; family Acetobacteraceae; genus Parasaccharibacter; species Parasaccharibacter apium. The sequence continues at coordinate 47,411 of NZ_LMYH01000011.1, read as the reverse complement.
AGGCGGTGGTGCCCGAGCCGCAAGTGATATCCAACACGAGGTCGCCTGGCTCGGTCGTCATGTGGATGCACCGCTCGACAACCTTCACCCCGGTCTGAACAACATACACTTTATCGTCGGTGAAACTGCCGGTGATGGTGTCGGTCCAGATATTGCCCAGTTGCTGGAAGGGAAAGTCGTCTGCGTAGCGTCGATAGCGGACGCTATTTTTGGCGACATGGATGCGCCCCGCCTTACCCAGCCTGTTCATTCCGTCTGGGTAGTTGGCTTTCCAGTGCGAATTGCCACCGGGCAGATATGTTTTGCCTTCAAACTCGAAGGGTTGAGGCTCGGAGGCGGCGCTCTGCGACTGAATGTTATCGGGATTGTAGAGCTTGGCATCTTTAGGCAATTCGGCTTCGCCGCGCTTTTCAGCGGCATTGACCCCTCGGTAGCTCCCATCTGGCAACAAAACCCATGTCGCATTGCCTTTTCCGAGTTCGATGGGCTGCGGCTGGAAAATCTTATTATAGCGAACGGTATCCTTGTCCTTGGAATACCAAAGCAAAAAGTCGCCCATCGTGGGCAAAGTCGTAGAATCGAAACCTGATGTCGTTTGAAAGCTGATTTGCGAGACAAAACCACCGGGAAATACCTCATCCAGAATTTCCCGAACATGATGTACGTTGTCGTCGGAAATCTGAACAAAGATTGAACCGGAAGGAGTCAGTAGCTCGCGCGCCAGCATTAATCGGTCACGCAGATAGGTCAGATAGGAGTGAAGCCCCAGTTCCCATGTATCCCGGTAGGCTTTCACCATTTCTGGTTCACGGATCATTTCGTCGTCGGAGCCGTGGTTGACCCGGTTCTTGCGAACGAAGGGCTGAAAGTTCGATCCGTATTTCACGCCGTAGGGTGGATCGAAGTAGAGCATCTGCACCTGACCACCCATCCCCTCATATTCGAGCAAAGAGTTCATAACCTGCAACGAATCCCCAAGGACAAGGCGATTGGTCCATGGCCCCTTATGCTCGTAGGCATCCAATCTGTCGGCAACGTCCAAGTCCGTGTCGCCGAACAGGTCGAGATTGGTGCCGACTGCCTTGTGAGATTGCAGGGTATCGAGGATAGCTTGGGTGGAATGGCGCTCGTGAACGAACAGAGGAAGCGTGGGCACTGAGATCTGTCGGCGCTCGGCCTTACCTGCCCAATTCAGGAAGGGTTTCGTGAGGTCGCGTAACCGGTCTGCGCATTGCGAAAGAGAACGAAAGCGCTCATTTGTTCCCTGCCATACCTGCGGCTGGGCAAACACGGTGGCCTCGCCCTTGTCTGCTGCTTCGGCTATCAGCGCCAGCAGCCACTCCGCAAAGTCACGCTCCTCATTTTCATCCCATGCCAGTTCGGGGGCGAGACTTGAATCGTAACGGTAGGTTTTCGGTGTCTTCTTATTTGAGAACTGTGCTTCCATCCCAACATCCGGGCGCATTATAGCCTTGTCCGGATAAAGATAGGCATTGGCGCCTGGGGAATCGATTGTAGGCGATGCGTGTGGCTGTCCCGACGTTGATTTGCTGAGCGACTGGGCGACGGGCTTTGCGCGAGCAACGGAGCCCCCGCGCCCTTTGCCCTTTATAAGCAAGCCTTCGGCGGCTAATTCATCCCTCTCCGCCTGATAGCGGCTTTCTTTTAGCTTCGGCAGATGCTCTTGCAGAGCGGTCAGTAAGCGCTGATTTCCGATGCTCGATCCGTCTTCAGGGAGAAGGGAAAGAATAAGGTCTCTCAAGGAGTCGGCCATGGCAGTACGTTCAGCTTTCTGTGTTAGGCTTGATTATGGGAAGCATATCTTTTCTGGAATACTGTGTCAGCCCTGCAAGAGAAATGGTCCCGGTTTTTCGAAAAGGTGCATAAGCTATAATTTGGCCTGAGAGAGGACTGGCTTTATGGGCAAAGCTCCACATAAACAGATCAGATTTCATACGATAAAGGGGGTCAACGGGGGATGGTCACTCCCCCTTGCCCGCTGTCGAATGGGTAGCCATTCGACACTGCTGGCATAAAGTTACGGAAGGTCGGACACGAAACAGAAGAACATCGTTACATGAAGGAGAAATGCAGCTTCAAAATCACAGGCTGTCAGAGAGAGATGTGAAGAAATTTACAAGAAGGGATTTGGATTTTTTATCATTTCTGATGCGCTCAATCAGGTTCGCAAGAGCTGTCTGCTCTTTCTGGTCAGCTTCCAGCACGGCAGTATCGGAAGGAGGAGACGATCCCTGTTGCGCTGCCTGTCCGTCCCGGCCGTTCTGGACCTGTAACTGCTGCACGGTGTCATGAATATCCCGGGGACTGGCATGGGAGTAGCGGGCCAGGGAGCGTTCATCCTTGTGGCCGGTGTAGCTTTTGGTCAGGGTGCTGTTATAGCGACAGTCACGGGCAATGCGCGTTGTCGCCTCATGTCTCAGATCATGCAGACGAATGTCTTGCAACCCGGCTTCCCGTGCTGCCCTGGCAAATATCTTGCTGTATGTGGCTTCGGTTTGATAGCGGGTAAAAATGCGTGCTTCCGGGTCGGGTGCCCGACCATGGATTGCCTTATAGTGCTGTCTCAAACGCTGAATCTGTTCACACGCTGTCCGGGTAAGCGTGCGGATTTGTCCGCCTTCCTCATCGTCGTGAGCCTCGGTCTTGTGATGGGGAAGGGTTAATCTGTAATTGGCAGGATCGACATCGCCCCATGTCAGATTGAATGTCTCCTGCCGCCTTGTGCCCTGATTGAGAGAGAAGGTGAAAAATTCCACGATATCGGAAGCATCCTGCGCGGGAATATGGGACAGGATGGCGGCAAACTCGTCATCCGTAACGCGACGCTTTCGTTTCCTGTCAGCGCCCTTGAGTTTCCTGACGGTTTTTACGACATTTTCAAAATCGGCATCATGCTCCTCATTGAGGTGATCAATGACGACGGAAAGCAGGTTGATGTATTTATTGACCGTCGCCCGGGAGCGCGTTTTTCCCCCGAGTGGTCTTTTACCCTTCACGCGGCCCTGTCCCCGTAATGAGGCTTGCCCTGTAGGCACCGTGTAGGGAGCCTGCATGTCCTTTCTGAATTTCGTGACGTCACTGCGTTGCAGCTCTTCCAGGGGGAGGCGCAAAAAAGGAAACTGCTCTAGGTTCTGAAGCAGGAAATTGATGTAGCCCTGATAACTGGTCTTTTTCTCGGCCCTGTAATGAAGGTCCAGCAGCCTTAACCCGCTCTCTAGGGTCATCCCGCAAAATTTGACGCTGCCATGATCCCGGGATGAACGGAGTTTCAATTCCTCTTTCTGTGCAGCCTGCCAGCGCATGGCCGTCTTCAGGTTGTCCTGTAGGGTTCGTCCGGATGAGAAGGTTCTCTCATGACGCTTCCCCTGAAAGCTGAACCGTGCCTGAATGGCCGTCTTCCCCCGCTGGCGCATACCAGCGGGGAAAACAGTCCCTTCATATTTGTTGGCAGGTCCAGGCAAGGCTTTTCCCCAGTTGTCTCAGACAAAATCTTTATTTGAGACAAAGGTATGGAATAATAAACTTACAAAAAAAGCACTTTTTTCAGTTTACCCTAAATTTCCGTTGCAGTTTGTTGAAGAAATGGATGCGCATTCATGGTTATTCATGCTGAATGGCATTCCTGGACATGAGCATGGCTATGCTGTTGGTGCTTGTATGGGTATAACGGGCCAGGGAGGCATCATCCCGATGGCCGGTAACACGCTTGATGAGGGAAGTATTATGACCACAGAGGGCAGCAATCCGCGTTGTGGCCTCATGCCGGAGGTCATGCAGGCGGATGTCTTCCAGTCCGGCCTCTTTGGTCGCGCGCCTGAAGGCAAGGCTGTAACCATCCACTCTCGCATAGGCATTGAAGACCTTTTGGGAGGCAGTAACACGGCCTGCCTCCTCCCTGAGCCGTAACAGCAGGTCCCGCGCCTTGCCGGTCATGACACGAACCTGCCCGCCAAGTTCCTGGTCGTAATTCATCGTCTTGTGTTTGGGAAAGCGAATGGCGTGATTGTCAAAATCGACGTCGCCCCAGGTCATGTTGAAGGCCTCTGAGCGTCTTGTGCCCTGATGGAAGCAGAAACAGATCAGGGCTGCCGCATGTCTGGCTGTGGGGCCTTTGAAATGCCGGAGGATGAGGGTCAGCTCCTCGTCACTGACGCGGCGGCTCCGGCGCTTGTCGGCATTCTTGATATGGGCGACGTAATCTGAAGAAGCATAGTTGGTCAGCTCAGCATCGTGTTCGCGATTCAGAAAATTGATGGCAACTTCAATCAACCCGATCCGTTTGTTGATCGTCGCAGCGCATAATCCCTTTTCCTTCATGCTTTCACGAAACTGGCGAATATGAACCGCGCGCAATGTGCCTAACTTGCACTGCACAAGGGGAAGCTTTTTCCAGCGTTTGAGGAACGAGGAAATATGGGACACGTAACTGACCTTCCCCTGTTCGATATGATACTGCCCAAATTTTCTCAGAAGATCAGCCACTGTCCATTCGGCAAACGGGGAAGACGAAGAAACAGTCTCCACAGGAACAGGATCAGCCAGTGGAACAACTGGCTGACCAACACCTTGTGGAACGTCCTGAGACGCCTTTTGAACGGCCTGCCAAGCGATGGCGGCATCCAGGTTGGTGAAAATATCGGAACTGTCAGAAAAACTCCTCGCGAGACGCCGACCCTGGACGCTAACGCGCGCTTCTATGGTCACACTCCCTCGCAGGCGAAACCCTGCATGTTTTTCCAGACGACGTTTCAGCTTCTTCCGAGCTGCCACGGACAGGGCAATAAAAGCCATCCAAGCTTCTCCCTGACCCACTCTTATGACCACAAAAACGGTTAAACTTGGGTCAAATTTGGGTCAATCGCTAAGAGATGCTCTGTCTCGGAATAGCGAAAAACGGCAGTTTTCTGGGGAAAAAGCGTGGTGGATGCGACAGGGATTGAACCTGTGACCCCTGCCGTGTGAAGGCAGTGCTCTACCGCTGAGCTACGCATCCGTCTCTTTGGATGAGCGCCTTATACCGCTCTCCCCTAACGCTTGCAAGAGCAATAAGGGAGAACGGTACAGATTATTTCAATAACCCTCTCAAAAACCAAACATGTGATCCAGAGAGAAACTCCCAACGCCATTCTCCAGCCCATGATACCCGAACAGACGGCAGGTCAGGTCCCGTATGAGAACATACCCCCCCTCTCCTGCCTTCTGTAACAGCTCCGCATCAAAAAGCTCATGAGGCTTCAGAAGCCAGGAACCGGAAGGCTGAATACTGATGGTCTCCTGCGCCACTTCAGCCCCATTGGCAGCGTGAAGATGCAGACAGGTCCTGGAAGGCTGACGCCCATCCCGCAGGGACGTGGGATAGATCAGATGGCAGAAGCTTTTCAGGGTAACACCATCAAGCTTCTGCCCCAGCTTCAGGAACAGCCGGGTGGTCAGGCCCGGCGGTGGACCTGCATAGGACTGCGGCTCATTCCGCCAGGTCATCATGGTGTTGAAAATATGTCCACCAAAACTGGTTTCGGCGGCATGATCTGTCCCGATATGGCGATAACGCATCAGCGCATGAGGCCAGCCATCTCCCTCCCCCCCATCACGGAAATCATAGACCAGCTCCGCATGACCGGACTGATTCATCAGTTCATGCAGGGCCACGGCTCCCTGATGATTCCGGGGCAGATTACCCAGAAAATGACTGCCACAACTCTGACCTGCTTCATCAAACAGATCCAGCCTCATCGGCAGGCTCTCCAGAGCTTCCGACATGGGGGTCGGCTGGACGAAACTCGTATAGACAGCCGGGTCCGGCACCGGAAAAGGCAGAACGAAACCACGCCCAAGCAACGGGGACATCGTGCGGATTGCCGGGTCCGGCAGCAGGTCGGCACGCTCAACATTCATATGGGCAATACGGGTCCGGCCCCTCTGCACAACCTCGTAGCGGGGCCGCACCAGATGCTGCCCGGAACGAAGTTCAAGCTGGGCTGGCCATTCCAGATCAGGAAACAACGCTCCCACATCAACAGCGACCGTCTCATAAGGTCCGATAACCTGCTTTACCGCACGATGCTCTTCCTCGCCCATCGGGTTCAGCGTGATCGCCCCTGACGGAATGGCCGTGCCATGACTGTTCTGTATCCAGAGGCGGACCGTCTCCTCGTCGTCTGGAGCTGGCAATGTGGCAAACCGCATGGAAGGCCAGGCATTGGCATCATGGGTAACAGACAGGCTGGGATCACCATTCCGGCCAAAGCTGTCCAGCGCATATTTCACGACATCATGGCCTTTCGCCCCGATGACATGAATGAAAAGCTGTCCAACAAAATCTGGCAGGCCAAACTGTTTCTTCACCGTGCGGCTGTCAATCACTACACCCGCATCAGCCTCTTCCACCTCCTCAAACCATTCAGCCAGAACGTGACCAGTAACATCAAAGAGCCGCAACCAATAGCGGATCGTTTCTGCACCATAATTCGACCAATAATTCGCCGTAACCAGCCTGGTGCTGAACTGTTCAGTTTCCCGGAAAAAGGCAAAATTGGTCGCAAAATTGCATTTGTCCAGATAAGGCCGCCGGTAAGGCAGAAATTTATCCGGCAACCGTGCATCCCCCAGAGTATGAAGAGGCTTCCCTCCGAGAAATCCCCCAAGACGGGACCGCATCCTGGCATCATCAAAAGACAGGGCCAGGACCGCATCCGCATCAATCTCGGCAATGTGGACGACAGCCTTTTTCTGCCCGCCAAATCCATCAGGCTGCCCGACCTGCTCGCTATCATGCGTCAGGATGACGGAAGGCTGAAGAGCAGGATACAGCCCGCATACTGTCGGCAGGTACCCCTCCGGGTCATAAACGGCAAGAGAGCAGTGCTGAAGCGTCTGCTCCAGCTCTTTCATTCCCTCTACAACCAGAGGGTGAGACAAAGCCTTATAAAGGACGTTCCCCCCCTGCGGGCCAAATGTCTTGATATCCAGCATTGGGTCATCCTTCCTGATTGAACTGAATACGGCGATGTATTTCTTCTGCTGCCAGAGAAGTATCGTCAAGTCTTTTACAAGGATAAAACGAAACGTTTCTTAAAGAAGACTGCACACGTCCCTCTTTTTCAAGTATCTCGACGAACCTCTCAAGCCTTGAAGACCGACCCTTCAATGGCAGAATACAGACAGGGCGATCCGTCGCCACTGCTTCGGAGATCATGGATACACTATCCTGCGTCACAGCCAGAGCATCAGCGCAGGCCAGCAGTCCCATATAAGGATTCTCATTCCCTTTTCCTTCCATCACGACACCCCCCAGAGGCATCAGGCGCTCCCGCAGCACCTCCAAAGCCTGCCGTGATGTCCGTCTGGATGGTGTCAGCACGCAGCGAACACCAGTCACCTGCATGAAACCGGCCAGCTTCTCCGACAGGACCGCAGCTTCGGCCTCTTCCAACCTGTACCGCCCATTGGAGCCACCCAGAAGCACCCCCAACACCTTTTCTGCCCCTGCCCGGATACGATCCTTCCACAGCTTGCCAGCTTCTTCCAGACGGGCCGGTGTAACATCATGCATGGCTGTACGGACTGAAAGCACATTCGGCCCCTCAAGCCGGTCATGCTGACTGGCCACGACAAGAGCAAAGGGGGAGAGTTTCACTCGTGGGTGTTGTATCTGCACTACTGGCAGACCGTACCGTTTTCCGAGAGCCGCCCCGGCCACGCCGCCCTTTCCACCCACGCTGATGATGAGACGGGTTGCAGAAGAAAGGCTGAATGGGGCAAAAAGACCCAGAGAATGCGGCCAGAAACGGACGGACAGACGTGAGACCAGCCTTCCCCTGTTGGTGATGACAGGATGGAACTCCCACGAAAAACCCGTCCGCTCTGCCAGCCCTCGCCCCTGGGATCTCATTCCGGCGAAATCTTCAGCTATGATGGCTGCATGCATTCCTGATCTCCTGCGGGTATGGTCCCGTGCATCACATCGACATCCCTCTTCTGGCAAGAACAGCATTCATGACACAAACAGATTTTACAGACCTCGGCCTTTCAGACGAGCTGGCACAGGCCGCCTGGAAAGCAGGCATGGCCAGACCAACCCCCATACAGCAGCAGGGCATCCCCCCCCTGCTGGCGGGGCGTGACGTTCTCCTGCCCGGCCAGACCGGCACGGGCAAGACGGCAGCTTTCGTCCTGCCCGCCCTCCAGAAACTGGCCATCCTCAAACAGGACGGAACTGCCGGGTCCATTCCACGGGTCCTGATCCTAGAGCCAACCCGTGACCTCGCCATGCAGACAGCCGGGGTTTGCCGTCAGCTGGGCCGTCAACTTCCCCTTCGCACGCGGGTCATCTGTGGCGGCGTGCCCCGTGACCAGCAGGCACGCTCACTGGAACAGGGAGCCGACATCATCGTCGCCACACATGGCCGCCTTCTGGACTTCGTGGAGAAAGGCGAACTGTCGCTGGAACACATCATCTATCTGGTGCTGGATGAGGCTGACCGTCTTCTGGATGAAGAATTCTCCGCCAGCATGACGGCTCTCGTGCCCTATATCGCCGACCGGCCCCAGACCATCTTCTGTTCCGCCACGCTGCCGGAACCTGTCATGGCACTGGCAAAACAGGTTACGAAAGACCCCGTGCGGGTGGAACCCGGCGAGGAAGAGGTCACGCCACGGCGCATCCGCCAGCAGGCCCTGTTCATCACCGAGGCGCAGAAAGACACCCTGCTCCTGACACTTCTGGAACGTTCAGGAGCACAAGCCAAAGACGGAACGGGTCGAAGCATCATCTTCACGAAGACGAAGCAGAAGGCCGATTCCGTCGCAAAACTCCTGAGAAAAACCGGATACAGGGCCATTGCCCTGCATGGCGGGCAGACGCAGGGAGACCGCAAAAAGACTCTGGACCGCTACCAGAATCAGACCGGGTCCATCCTCGTGACAACGGACATTGCCGCCCGCGGACTTGATATTGACGACATCCAGCTCGTCGTGAACATGGACCTGCCCCAGACGCCAGAACTCTACATTCACCGCATCGGCCGGACAGCCCGCGCGGGAAAGCAGGGGCGGGCCGTCACGTTCGCCACGCTGGAAGAACGGACCCGCCTGCGGGATATTGAGAAGCACATCCAGTACCGCATCCGCATCATCACGACGGAAACGCTATAGAACGGCCTTCCTGCCGGGGGCTGACTTGCACGCCCTCCCCCGGCAGAACTGAACATGATCAGGCAGACGCACGATCATAGATCGGGAAGCGAGCACACAGCTCCTTCACATCCTTGCGGATACGCTCGAAGGTAGCGTCATCATTCTCATCAGCGCTCAGCACGGCATCAATCATGCGAGCCACCTGACGGAACTCTGCCTCACCGAAACCACGGGCCGTGGCGGCCGGGCTGCCCAGACGCACGCCAGAGGTGACGAAAGGCTTTTCCGGATCGAACGGCACGGCATTCTTGTTGGCGGTGATGCCAGCACGTTCCATAAGGGCCTCGGCCTTCTTGCCGGTCACCTTCTTGGGGCGCAGGTCCACCAGCACAAGATGAGTATCCGTACCACCCGTCACGATATCGAACCCACATTTCAGCAGCTCGTCAGCCAGCGCACGGGCATTTGCCTGCACACGCTGCTGATATTCCTTGAACTCACCCTGCAGGGCCTCACCGAAAGCTACAGCCTTACCGGCGATGACGTGCATCAATGGGCCACCCTGGAGACCAGGGAACACCGCAGAGTTGATCTTCTTGGCGATCTCCGCATCGTTGGTCATGATGATGCCGCCACGGGGGCCACGCAGCGTCTTATGTGTCGTGGAAGTCGTGATATCAGCGTGAGGAACCGGGCTGGGATAGAGGCCAGCCGCCACAAGCCCGGCGAAATGGGCCATGTCCACCATCAGATAGGCACCGACCTCATCAGCAATCTTGCGGAAACGGGGGAAGTCGATCACGCGGGGATAGGCCGAGCTGCCCGCCACGATGATGCGGGGTTTGTGCTCACGGGCCAGACGCTCCATCTCCTCGTAATCGAGCAGGCCGTCCTCGCCACGCACACCGTACTGCACAGCCTTGAACCATTTGCCGGAATAGTTCGGGGCTGCACCGTGGGTCAGGTGGCCACCGGCGGCAAGGCTCATGCCGAGGATGGTGTCACCCGGCTTTGCCAGTGCCATGAAAGCCGCCTGATTGGCATTGGCACCGGAATGGGGCTGGACATTGACGAATTCAGCACCGAAAAGTTTCTTCAGACGGTCGATGGCAAGATTCTCGACCTTGTCCACATCAACGCAGCCACCATAATAGCGGCGACCCGGCAGACCTTCGGCATATTTGTTGGTCAGGACGGACCCCTGAGCCTCCATTACGGCGAAAGACGCCATGTTCTCAGAAGCGATCAGCTCGATGCCATCCTGCTGGCGTTCAAGCTCGGCATTCAGGATCGCACTGACTTCATGATCCCTCTCCTTGAGGGGGGCATGAAAGAAAGAATGCAGACCGGCCTGATTGGTGCTTTTGGACATTGTCATCCATCTCCCGCAAAAAAACTCTTTTCTTTCTATAGGCGCGAGAGCTAAGCGCGTCTATCGTTGCAGGTTAATTACGTTTAAAAAATGCGAGAGACCCACCAATGACCTTGCCCTTCTGGCAGACCAAACAAGTCCCCCCTCCAGAAAGTCAGAACAGTGGACTGAAAAGGGTGTTCGGCCCCTGGCGTCTCATCGCCATGGGTGTTGGCGTCACCGTTGGCACGGGTCTCTTTTCCCTTACAGGCGTTGCTGCCGGACAGAATGCCGGCCCGGCAGTCATCATCTCTTTCCTCATCGCCGCCATCGCCGCCAGCTTCGCTGGGCTCTGCTATGCCGAGCTGGCCGGGATGCTGCCCTCCGGCGGGTCCGCCTATGCCTACGCCTACGCCGGACTGGGTGAAATTGTCGCCTGGATCATCGGCTGGGACCTGATTCTGGAATATACGGTCGGGGCGGCGGCCGTCGCCTCCAGTGCTTCGGGCTACATCGCCTCCCTGCTGAAGGGATGGAACATCATCATTGACCCGAGACTGCTTGCACCACCAATGACGGATGTCGTCATGCCGGATGGTCACACCGCCCATGCGTGGTGCAACGCACCGGGAATGTTGCTTCTCTTCATCATCACCCTGATGCTGATGCGGGGCACAAACTTCTCCGTCCGTCTCAACTCGCTGGTCGTGCTGGTAAAGATTCTCGTCATCGTCGGCCTGATCATCGTCTGCACGCCTTTTGTCGATACCAGCAATTTCCACCCCTTCATCCCGGCCAATACGGGGAAATTCGGAGAATTCGGGATCAGCGGCATCATGCGGGCTGCTGGCATGGCCTTTTTTGCCTATGTGGGCATCGACATCGTGTCCACCGCCGCACAGGACACGAAGAACCCCCAGCGCAACATGCCGATCGGCATTCTGGGGAGCCTGCTGACCTGTGCTGTCATCTATGTCGTTTTCTCCACCATCCTTCTTGGTGTGGTGGACTATCGTGCCCTCGCCCATGACCCCAGCCCCGTTGCCACGGCCATGGACAAGATTCATATGCCATGGATGGCCGTGCTGGTGAAAATCGGCATCACCTTCGGTTTCATCTCCGTGCTGTTCGGCCTGCTCATCGGGCAGAGCCGGATTGCCATGAACATGGCCGATGACGGCCTTCTGCCCCCCTTCCTTGCCAGACTGCACAAAGGCACCAGCACGCCCTGGACGGCCCATATCATCACTGCGGCAACGGCCGCCGTGCTGACGGGCTGCGTCCCCATCGCCACGTTGGGGGAGATGACCTCCATCGGCACCCTGCTCGCCTTCGTCATCGTCTGTGCCGGCGTGACGGCCCTGCGCTTCCGGGCACCGGAGGCACCACGCAGCTTCCAGGTGCCGGGCGGGCCGTTCGCCGTGCCTCTGCTGGGGATCATTTCCTGCGGGATCGTCATGGGATCCATGAGCCCGCTCACATGGATGCGTCTGATCCTCTGGCTGGCAGTCGGCTTCTGCGTCTATTTCGCTTATGGCATCAGGAAAAGTAGACTACGCAATAATTCTACAAAACAGGGTGGAAATTTATAATATTCTTCCATAGAAGAGAGATCACCCTGGATGCGGTTCCCCGCAAAGGATACCGCATCCGGGGCAGACCAGAAACGACCGGACATGAGATCTTCTTCCCCATGATGTCATCCCTGTGGCGCAAAAAGGCCATCACCTCTTCCACTCCTCCATCCACCGGACTGAAGCGCATCTTCGGGACGTGGCAGCTCATCGCCATTGGAGTGGGTGTAACCATAGGGGCCGGTCTTTTTTCCCTCACAGGTGTGGCAGCAGGACTTTATGCCGGCCCGGCCATTCCGCTCGCCTTCCTCATCGCTGCGGTTGCCGCCAGCTTTGCCGGTCTCTGCTATGCCGAACTGGCAGGCATGATCCCCTCTGGCGGATCGGCCTACTCCTACGCCTATGCCGCCCTCGGTGAATTCGTTGCCTGGGTCATCGGGTGGGACCTGATCCTTGAATATACCGTCAGCACGGCGGCCGTCGCCTCCAGCTGGTCCGGCTACATGACCTCCTTCCTCCGGGATTGGGGCATTGTCATCGATCCACGGCTCCTGAACCCGCCCATGACGCTGGTTGAACTGCCCGACGGCCACAAGGCCCATGCGTGGTTCAATGCTCCCTGCCTGTTCATCCTCTGGCTGGTCACCATCATGCTGACACGGGGCATGAAAGAATCCTCCTGGATGAATGCGCTCATCGTAGGCATCAAAATCTGCGTGCTGGTCGGCCTGACCATTGCCTGCATCCCCTATGTCCAACTGGCACATTTTCATCCCTTCATCCCCCCCAACGGAGGACATTATGGGGATTTTGGCTTCAGTGGTGTCATGCGGGCAGCCGGGATGGCCTTTCTCGCCTATATCGGGTTCGACATCGTCTCCACGGCGGCGCAGGACACAAAGAACCCCCAGCGTTCCATGCCCTTCGCCATCCTGGGCAGCCAGATCATCTGTGCAACCGTCTATGTCATCGTATCGGCCGTGCTGGTTGGCGTGGTGGACTACCACCACTTCGCCCATGACCCCAGCCCCGTGGCTACCGTCATGGATGTCGTCAACATCCCGTGGCTCAGCCTGCTCATCAAAGGCGGCATCTGTCTGGGCTATGTGTCTGTCGTCTATGGCCTGCTGATGGGCCAGAGCCGCATCCTGATGAGCATGTCCCAGGATGGCCTGCTGCCCACCTTCTTCCGCCGGATGCACCCGAAAAGCCATACGCCGGTGCCCAGCCACATGCTCAGCTTCCTTGTCAGTGGCGTACTGGCCTGCTGCCTGCCCATCAATGTGCTGGCCAACATGGCATCCATCGGAACCCTGACAGCCTTCGTGATTGTCTGCGCAGGTGTCATCGCCCTGCGTTTCACATCTCCCGATGCGCCCCGCACCTTTCGCCTGCCCGGAGGACCGCTTCTGATCCCCTGCTTGGGCATCATCTCCTGCGGCAGTGTCATGCTCTCCATGAGCCTGATCACATGGATGCGTCTAATTATCTGGTTGGTCATTGGTGCTGTCATCTATTTCGCTTATAGCATACGGCACAGTCATCTCAGGACGAACGGCTGAACGGCCGTCCTCCTGTTCTGGACGATACCGAAACATCGTGGAGCAAAGTACATGAGACGGCCTTTCTGGCGTACCAAACCAATATCCCAGGCGGCAGCCCCCGAAACAGGGCTACATCGTGTACTGGGGCCGTGGCAGCTGATTGCCCTGGGTGTTGGTGTCACTGTCGGTGCTGGCCTGTTCTCCATGACGGGCGTGGCCGCAGGGCAGTATGCCGGCCCTGCCGTGACGCTTTCCTTCATGATCGCCGCCATCGCCTGCGCTTTTGCCGGTCTCTGCTATGCCGAACTCGCCGGAATGATTCCCGAGGCCGGGTCCGCCTACACCTACGCCTATACCTCCATGGGGGAAGGTATCGCCTGGATCATCGGCTGGGATCTTATCCTGGAATATACAGTAAACGCTTCCACGGTAGCAGCCAGCTGGTCAGGCTATTTTGCCAGCCTGATGCATGAAATCGGCATTTCGCTGGATCCCCGCCTGCTGGCCCCTACCGGTGCCTCCATCATGACGTCGGACGGGCAGTTCGTCCGCGCCTGGTTCAATGCTCCTGCCGTCTTCATCATCTGCGCCGTCACCTGCCTGCTGATGTGTGGCACCAGGGGCTCCAGCAAGATCAACATGGCCATCGTGGCTCTCAAGCTGCTGATTATCGGAAGCGTGACGGTCATCTGCCTGCCACACATCAGCGCTGCCAACCTGCACCCTTTCATTCCGGCCAATACAGGGCAGTTCGGACAGTTCGGCGCAAGTGGCGTGATGCGGGCTGCGGGGCTCATTTTCTTCGCCTATATCGGTTTTGATATTGTCTCCACAGCGGCGCAGGACAGCCACAACCCCCAGCGCAACATCCCCCTGAGCGTATTGGGCAGCCTGGTGCTGGCCGCCGTCATCTACGCCATTTTTTCCTTTGTGATTGTCGGTGTCGTCAATTACCGGGCCATGCTGCATGACCCCAACCCGGTCGCCACGGTCCTGCACAGCCTGCATATCCCCTGGTTCTCTGCCCTGATAACCTTCGGCATAGCCTTGGGGTATATCTCCGTCATCTATGGGCTGCTCATGGGCCAAAGCCGCATCTGTCTCTCCATGGCCAGAGACGGCCTTCTGCCCTCCCTCTTCGAAACCCTGAACAGACGCAGCCGGACACCGTGGTCCTCACATATCATCACAGCCGTGGTGGCGAGCATTCTGGCAGCCTGCCTGCCCATCGACATCCTTGGCAAGATGACCTCCATCGGGACACTGCTCGCCTTCATCATTGTCTGTTTCGGTGTAATGGTCCTGCGCCTCCGTCAACCGAAGGCAGTGCGTCGCTTCAAGACACCGGGGGGGCCATTCCTCGTCCCCATCCTCGGTATCCTGTCCTGCGGAACCGTCATGCTTTCCATGGACATCATGACATGGATCAGGCTGGCTCTCTGGCTCCTGGTCGGCCTTGGAATCTACGCCGTTTATGGTCTGCACCGCAGCCGCCTCAAACATACACACCACTGAAAGCCACCATCTCCTCCATGAAGCCACCCTCCTGCGAGGGTGGCTTTTTTTAAGGGGTCTGGTCATACGGGATTTCAACAGGCATCATGCCTGCATGATGATACATTCTTTTCCCCACACCCGCCTGCGTCGCAATCGTCACGACGACGCCACACGCCGCCTTGTCAGCGAAACACACCTGCATGTCGATAATCTGATCTGGCCAATTTTTGTCTGTGAGGGCGAAAAACAGCGTCAGAAAGTACAGGCCATGCCGGGCGTGGAACGTGTGAGTCTCGATCTGCTAGCGGAGCATGTCCGCCCCGCTGTCGAGCTGGGCATACCAGCTGTCGCTCTCTTCCCCGTCACGCCCATGGAAAAACGTGACGAGATGGGAACGGAAGCCCTGAACCCCAGCAACCTGATATGCCGTGCTGCCCGGATACTGAAAGCCGCCTATCCCGGGCTTGCTCTCGTCGGGGATGTGGCTCTGGACCCCTACACCTCCCACGGGCATGATGGCCTAGTACGGGATGGACAGATTCTGAATGATGAGTCCGTCGAGGTTCTTCGCAAACAGGCCCTCAACCAGGCAGAGGCCGGCATCGACATCATTGCTCCCTCCGACATGATGGATGGGCGCATCCGGGCCATCCGCTCCACGCTGGATGAAAATGGGTACCAGACAACCCGCATCATGGCCTATGCAGCCAAGTATGCATCTGCATTCTACGGTCCGTTCCGCAACGCTCTAGGCTCCGATGCCCTGCTCGGCGGAGACAAGAAAAGCTACCAGATGGACCCCGCCAATAGTGATGAAGCCCTGCGCGAAGTTGCCATGGACCTTGCAGAAGGGGCCGACATGATCATGGTCAAACCAGGGATGCCTTATCTGGACATCATCCGCCGGGTGCGTGACAGTTTTGCCGCACCGACATTCGCCTACCAGGTCTCCGGTGAATATTCCATGATCATGGCCGCCATTGAGAATGGCTGGCTGGACCGTGAGAAGACCATTCTGGAAAGTCTCATGGCCTTCCGTCGTGCCGGCTGCCACGGCATCCTCACCTATTTTGCTGTCGAAGCAGCCCGTCTGCTGCGTGCCCGCTAAACCATCTTCTCTCACCCCGCCTCCTCACCGCAGGAAGCGGGGTAGCTTGGCCTATCAGGCAGGTAAACAGGCTGAAGATGCTGCTGCAGAATTTCTGGCCAGACAAGGGTATACCCCCTTGGCAAGAAGGCTACGAACTCCCTGCGGAGAAATCGACCTCCTTGTCGCCAATGATGAGTGGCTTCTTGCCATTGAGGTCAAACAACGCACAACCCTGAGCGAAGCCCGGTACGCTCTTTCGCCCCAACAGAGCCAACGCCTGCTCCGGGCTTTTTCCTTCATTCTCGAGACAAGACCAGACTGGCAGCGTCCCAATACCCGGCTGGATGTGCTGGTCATCGATAAGACGGGACGCATTGAACAGATAGAGGATGCCCTCCGTCTATACTGACCACTTCATCCGAACAAAAAGAAACCCCACAAAGGCCAATTCAGCCTGCGGGGTTTCCCATTTTCATGCTCACAGGGAGACAGGCTCACCCGCGGCGATGATGCGTATTCCGCTGATGCCTGCTGACAACATGGCCATGGAAAGCCACGGTCCGGACAGCAACAGCCCGATGATAATGTGAAGCGGCCAGACGGGTCGGCACAGCGCCACGTGTATGGAACGCTGCCCGACGGGCAACCGTCACATGATGAAAGGCCGATGGCGGGGCGATGAGCGCACTGAATGTCAGCTTGCTCGCCTCATGCTCTGTCAGGATACGATCTGCATGGGCAGAAGGAGCAGACGCCAGCCCCACAAACCCCAGAAGCCCAAAAAGAACCCCTCCCTTAAGGGATTTCACCATGTCATCAACCCTCCACCTTTACCCCAAGCCGCTACAACAGGGATGGACCTCATTCTACAAATAATGGGTAACTCTAATCACAACAGGATGAAGAAAGCAACGTTGGAAGCCTACGCTGACCTTTATTTAATGAGGACCATCCTGCTCTGAAATCAGTCCCCGTTTTTCAGCAGGCCCTTCTCTGCCAGAAGGCTCTCCAGCTCACCGCTCTGGTACATGTCCGTCACGATGTCACACCCGCCAATAAACTCACCCTTCACATAAAGCTGTGGAATTGTCGGCCACTGGGAAAAATCCTTGATACCCTGACGCATCTCCGGGCTTTCCAGCACATTCTCCGTTTCAAAATCCACACCCACATGGGTAAGAATCTGCACGACACGAGCAGAAAACCCACATTGCGGAAACTGCTTGTCGCCCTTCATGAAGAGCATGACGGGATTCTTGTCCACTAGGGACTGGATGGTCTGAAAAACAGCCTCATTCATTTGATCATGTCCTCTCGATCAACCAGGAATACGTGTCTTGACGGCCAGAGCATGAAGCTCTGTTCCGACACGGTCCCCGAAAGCTTCATAAACCAGCTTGTGCTGCTTTACCCGTGGCACACCACGAAATGCCTCGCTGACGACCTCACAGGCAAAATGGTCGCCATCACCTGCGAGGTCTTCAACCACAATCTCGGCATCAGGAAAAGCTGCCCGGAGGGTCTTCTCTATCTCTTCTGCTGTCATCATGGTCGAAGCCTCCTTACTCTTCGTTTCCTCAGGATATTTCATCCAGATGCACGACCGGAGCATCCTCCTCTTTCTGCCCCATGAAACGGGGGAAGAAAGAGGCATGCTGCTTACGGAGATGTTCAACCGATACCGTCATGACGCCATCAAGCTTCAACACATCACCGCCGATACGGCCCAAGCGGGATACCGGTACACCAGCCGCCTGTGCAGCCTCCAGCACTGCATCAGCCTGCTTCGTGGCCAATACATACCGGGCCTGATCCTCAGCAAACCAGTAGACATGCTCTGCCAGTCCGGCCGGTCCTTTTTCAAGGATGCATCCCCTGTCACCTGCCATGGCCATCTCAGCCAAAGCAACGATCAGGCCGCCGTCTGACACATCATGACAGGCTTCGACAAGACCTTTCTGGATCTGCTCACGCACGAAGTCGCCATTGCGCCGCTCTGCCGTAAAATCAACAGCCGGCGGGGCTCCTTCCTCACGACCCAGGATTTCCTTCAGCCAGATGGACTGACCCAGCTCCCCCCTAGTCTCACCAACCAGAAGAAGCTCACCGTCCTGCGGCATGGCCAGACCAACGGCCTTCCGGACATCATCCAGAACACCGACACCACCAATCACAGGAGCTGGCTGAATGGCCGTCACCGAACCATCATCACCACGGGTCTCATTATACAGGGAGACATTGCCGCTGACGACCGGGAAGTCCAGAGCACGCCCCGCATCGCCAATCCCTTTCACAGCCTCGACGAACTGCGCCATGATACGTGGATTTTCCGGGCTGGCAAAATTGAGATTGTCCGTCATGGCCAATGGTGTGGCACCTGTGGCTGTCAGGTTCCGCCACACTTCCAGCACGGCCTGAGCTCCCCCAACATACGGATCAGCTTGACCGTACCGTGGTGTGCAGTCGGTCGTCATGGCGAGAGCACGGTCAGTCCCTTCCACCCGGACGATGGCCGCATCAGCCCCACCGGGACGCTGGACAGTCTGCCCGCCCACGCCGCTGTCATACTGGTTCCATATCCATGCACGGGAGGCCCCATTGGCACCCGCCAGAAGGCGGCAGAGTCCTGCCTCTATTCCACATGGATCAGCAGGCGCCACCAGAGCAGGCTGCCGTTCATACACCACCGTAGGCCGGTCATAGATCGGAGCCTCATCGGCCAGCGGACCGAGAGGAATATCCGCTTCAACCTTTCCATTATGCCGCACGATGATGCGTCCACTGTCAGTCAGCTTTCCGACAATGGCAAAATCCAGTTCCCACTTCTCGAAAATCCGGCGAGCTTCTTCCGTTCTGTCAGGACGCAGCACCATGAGCATGCGTTCCTGACTCTCGGAAAGCATCATCTCATAGGCATGCATGTTGGGCTCACGCTGCGGGACATGATCCAGCTCCAGATCAATCCCGACACCACCCTTGCTGGCCATTTCCACGGCAGATGAAGTCAGGCCCGCTGCCCCCATGTCCTGAATGGAAATCACCGCATCGGTGGCCATCAGCTCCAGACACGCCTCCAGCAGAAGTTTCTCGGTGAAGGGATCCCCCACCTGCACGGTCGGACGTTTGGAGCTTGATTCGGAATCAAACTCCGCTGAAGACATGGTGGCACCATGAATCCCGTCACGCCCCGTCTTGGAGCCGACATAAACAACCGGATTACCTACACCTGCCGCAGCTGAGAGGAAGATACGGTCCTGCCGGGCAATCCCGACCGTCATCGCATTGACCAGCGGATTGCAGTTATAGGAAGAATGGAAGTTCACCTCACCGCCAACGGTCGGTACCCCCATGCAGTTGCCATAGCCACCAATACCGCGCACGACACCATCCACCACACGCTTGGTATCCTTGTGGGAGGCATCACCAAAGCGCAGGGCATTCAGGTTGGCTATGGGGCGGGCACCCATGGTGAACACATCACGCAGGATACCACCAACACCCGTTGCGGCTCCCTGATAGGGTTCAATGAATGACGGATGATTGTGACTTTCCATCTTGAAGACGGCGGCCAAGCCTTCTCCAATATCAATCACACCGGCATTCTCACCCGGACCGTGGATGACCCATGGAGCCTTGGTGGGCAATGTCTTGAGGTGAAGACGGGATGACTTGTAGGAACAGTGCTCCGACCACATGACGGAGAAAATGCCAAGCTCTGTCAGGCTCGGCGTCCGTCCCATGATGTTCAGCACCGTCTCATATTCGTCATCTTTCAGGCCGAAAGAGCGTGCAAGCTCGATATCAACAGGTGCTGCTGTCATCAGCCCAGTGCCTCCATGATCCCGTTAAAGAGCGGCAAGCCGTCCGTGCCGCCAAGGATCTCCTCTGTCAGATTTTCAGGGTGCGGCATGAGACCACAGACACGGCGGTTCTCACTCAGCACACCGGCAATGGACCGGGCACTGCCATTCATGTTTACGTGCTCGTCCCCGTCCTTCACCTGCCCCTCTGCGGTGCAGTAACGGAAAGCGACACGGCCTTCTCCCTCCAGACGGTCCAACACGTCTGGCGCAGCCGTGTAGTTGCCGTCCCCATGGGCCATGGGTGCACGGAAAACATCACCATGCTTCCAGCCAGACGTGAAGATGCTGTCACGGCCTTCAACCTTCAGGTGACAGTCCTGCGAGAGGAAGCGCATCCCCGCATTACGCAGGAGCGCCCCCGGCAACATCTGGGCTTCCGTCAGAATCTGGAAACCATTGCAGACACCAAGGACATAACCACCCTTCTCGGCGAACTGGCGCACGGCTTTCATGATCGGTGAATGAGCCCCCATGGCACCGCTGCGGAGATAGTCCCCAAAGCTGAACCCACCGGGGAGGACGATCAGGTCAAACCCTTCGACACTGTCCTGCTGATGCCAGAGCATCTGAGGTGTCCGGCCGGATACCACCCGGAAGGCCTGAGCCATGTCGCGCTCCCGATTGGTGCCCGGAAAAACGACGATACCTGTTTTCATTGACTGTCTACTGTCCTCTACTGAGCCGCTGGTGCCGAGGCGATGGGCCGTATCGTGGAAGAGCACGGATAGTTGTCATGCAGGGCCCGGTAGATACCACGCCCGGCGGGTTCGTTCATGGCATCTTCATGACCAGCATACCACCCGACAACCAAAGCCCGGAGCTGGGCTCCCCGGATTTCCTTCGGGACACAGAAAGCCACCGGTGTATGGACTCCCTCGACCGTGGAATAATTGCGGGCCCAGACCTCACTGTCCATCGTTCCGGCCAGATAGCCGTCACAGGCGAGCAGGCCACTCTCATGCGTGCACATGGAGACGAGGCCACGTCCCGGCAGAGAAGAAATATTCTGCGCTTCAGCCCTCTGTTCAACATACATGCCGGCCATGCCCGTAGGGCAGGCATAGTTGGCATGAAGGGCCTGATAGACGGCCCGTCCGGCAGGCTGGGCGGCCACGCCATCATGACCAGCCAACCAGCCGACAACAAGCGACCGGACCTGAATACCCTTGATCCCCGCAGGCAGACAGAAAGCCGTCGCAGGGCGTGCCCCGACCAGAGCCCCAAAACTCTGCGACCAGGCAGCACCATCGACCACACCGGCCAGATAGGACCCGCAGGCAGCCCGCTTGGACTCTTTCTGGCAGAACTTTTCCAGCTCAGCGCCTGAAAGAGATGAAATACGCTGAGCGTGAGCCGCAGTCCCCAAGAACACGCATGCCATGCTGAAAAACAGGGCAAGCCCTGTCTGCCGAACAGACTTTTTCATCCAACCACCTCTACCCGAAAATCCTCAATCACCTCATTGGCCAGAAGAGCACGAGCCATTTCAGCTCCCTTCTCCTTGGCCGCCTCTGCACTGTCAGTCTTCACGCACAGATCCACCACACGGCTGATCCGCACATCAGATGCCTCCTCGAACCCGAGAGAATGCAACGCATGCTCTACTGCCTTGCCCTGCGGATCCAGCACACCGTCCTTCAGAGAAACAAACACCCTAACCTTCATCACACACTCTCCGCAGCTACGCTTTCAGCCTGGCCATGTTCCGGAAGGATACCCAGACGACGTGCCACTTCCTGATAGGCCTCACCGACGCCACCCATGTCCCGACGGAACCTGTCCTTGTCCATCTTCTCCTGTGTCCGGCTGTCCCACAGACGACAATTGTCTGGTGAAATCTCGTCAGCCAGGACTATCCTCATCTCGTCCCCCTGCCAGAGACGACCGAACTCCAGCTTGAAATCAATCAACGTGATCCCGACACCCGTAAACAGGCCGCACAGGAAGTCGTTCACCCGCAGGGCGAGGCTCTGGATTTCCTCAAGCTCCTGCGGATGCGCCCAGCCGAATGTGGCAATATGCTCTTCGGAAACCAGCGGGTCATTCAGCGCATCATTCTTGTAATAATATTCCACAAGGGTCCGGGACAGACGCTCACCTTCAGGCAGGGCAAAACGCTTGGAAAGGGACCCCGCCACAACATTGCGGACCACGACCTCCAGCGGAATGATCTCCACCTCCCGCACCAGCTGTTCGCGCATGTTCAGGCTGCGGATGAAGTGGGTGGGAATGCCCAGCTCCCCCAGACGCTGCATCAGATATTCGCTGATCCGGTTATTGAGAACACCCTTGCCCGTAATGACGCCACTCTTGGCCCCATTGCCTGCCGTTGCATCATCCTTGAAGTACTGGACGACCGTTCCCGGCTCCGGCCCTTCAAAAATGATCTTGGCTTTTCCCTCATAAATCTGACGACGGCGAGCCATGTCATTCAATCCTTAATCGATGCACCTACAGGTCGTCCGGGCAGCCTAGCACAGCTGGACGCCCTTAGACGAGCCTGAGATCAGGCCGGCAGCTCCGGCCCTGCTGTTCAGCCAAAAACGCGGGCAAATATCTGGTCCACTGCACGGAGATGCCGTGCGGGATCCAGAGCATCATCAAGCACGGCCTTCTCGACCCGTCCGGCCACCTCGGGATCAGCCTCCAGATTTTCGCGGAATGTCCGGCCTTCTGGCGTACCGAGCTTCGTCCATGTTGCCATGGCGGCACGCTGGACGATCCGGTAGGCATCCTCCCGGGAAATGCCAGCACGGGCCAGAACCAGCAGCACCTCGCCAGAATGGACCACGCCACCAAGGCTTTCCACATTGGCAAGCATCTGGTCTGGATAGATCACCAGTTTCTCCATCATCCCGGACAGGCGGGCCAGGGCGAAGTCCAGCGTGACCGTCCCATCCGGGCAGATGTTCCGCTCCACAGAGGAATGGCTGATGTCACGCTCGTGCCACAGGGCCACATTCTCCAGCGCCGGAGTGACATAAGAGCGGATGAGGCGGGCCAGGCCCGTCAGGTTTTCGGACAGGACCGGGTTCCGCTTGTGGGGCATGGCCGAGCTGCCCTTCTGCCCGGCATGGAAGAATTCTTCTGCCTCACGCACCTCAGAGCGCTGGAGATGCCGTACTTCCGTTGCCAGACGCTCGATCCCGCTGGCGATCACGCCCAGAGCGCAGAAAAAGGCCGCATGACGGTCACGGGGGATCACCTGCGTGGAGACAGCCTCCGCCTTCAGCCCCAGATGACTGGCCACATATTCTTCCACCTCGGGAGAGATATGGGCATAGGTACCCACCGCACCGGAAATGGCACAGACGGCGATTTCCTCACGGGCCACCTCAAGACGGCGACGGTTGCGGACAAACTCGGCATAATGCCCGGCCAGCTTCTGACCGAAGCTCATCGGTTCAGCATGGATGCCGTGACTGCGCCCGATGGTGACGGTATGTTTGTGCTCATGGGCACGCTTCTTCAGTGCAGCCAGAAGGATGTCCATGTCCTCCAGGAGAATATCGGCTGCCTGCGTCAGCTGCACGGCCAAACAGGTATCCAGGACATCAGAAGATGTCATGCCCATGTGGACAAAACGGCTCTCCGGTCCGACCTTTTCTGCCAGCCATGTCAGGAAGGCGATGACGTCATGGCGGGTTTCGGCTTCAATCTCATCAATCCGGGCCACATCAGCATCGGAGAATGCCGCCATGGCCTCATCACCCTTCGTGCGGATGATCCTGGCAGCTTCTTCCGGAATCTCCCCTCTCTTGGCAAGCGCCTCACAGGCCAGAGCCTCAATCTCGAACCAGATGCGGTAACGGTTGACCGGTGACCAGATGGCCGTCATCCGAGGACGCGAATAGCGGGGAACCATGACGTAACTCCTGCAGAAAAAGCAATCCAGCCCTGCTTACCCCAAACAGTACCCTCTTGCCAGAGCCGACAGCGAAAAGAGACCGGCTTTTACAGGAAGGAAAGCAGAACCGTCTTTATCAATCTTCTCCGGAGAAATCATTTTACTGCATCAGAAAACATTTCTGGCTATAATGGAGGGCCGACAAAGGCAGGCCGGACACTGCAAATACGATCGTGTGATCATGTCTCTTTTCCATTTCATCGTGATGGTCTGTCTGACCATCCTCCTGAATCTGGCCCTCAGCGGCTATAACGTGATCATCCTCAAGAAGATCATAGACAGCATCAGACCAACCGGAACCGATGAGAATTTCCAGTCCTCCGAGACACAGGCAGAAATACGGCGCTACAGGCGGCAGGCTTTGATCTTCGGCACGGCTCTGGCTGCATTTCTCAGGATCGGGCTGACCCTGATCCTCAGTGATCTCCTCATTTTTTCCTACACGAAACTTGTAGCCAGCGTTCTGCTGTTCTGGACAAGCTGGACACTGTACCGTGCCCTCACGTCCCCCGTCCCGGAAGAGACAAGCAGCCACTCAACCAGCCTGGCCGAGGCCATTCCCAAGATCATCATTGCGGACCTCGCCCTCGGATTGGACAATATTCTCGCCATCGCCTGTGTGTCCATCCATCACCACATCATCCTCATTGTCGGGCTCGTCATTTCCCTCGTGATCATCACGGTCGGCGTCATCCATACGCCCACCCTCCTGTTGCGGATGCGCTGGCTGGGCTGGGTTGGCGTCCTGATCATGCTCGGCCTCAGCCTGCACCTTCTTTACCAAGGCTATCATGATATCCGCTTTCCGAACGTCCATTAAACCGCCAGGCAGACCGGGGCGGACAATCCTCCGATGTGTTCTGGCCCTCGCCTGTTCTGCTCCGGCCGTGACAGCATGGGGCGACACTTCCAGATCACTGGAAGCAGAGCTCGGCCTTTCCCCTTCTGTTCCATCCGCATCGTCCCCATCCCGGCTGGATGAATGGAAAGCGCTGACGGCCCCGGGAGGCACGGCATACCCAGCCCAGCGTTATGCGGCCTTTCTCCGCCAGCAACCCGCCTGGCCGTTGCAGAAACGCATCGAAAGCCGGTATGAACGGGCCATGCTGATGGAAACGTCGGCGCAGGCACGTCAGGCCCTGTGTCCTGCCTTCCCCATCATGCGCAGTGATCTTCTCGCCGCCTGTGCCTCCTTTCTGCCGGACCTCCCAACCCAGGCACGTCGGCTCTGGCGGGAAACAGACATGGGTCCGGCAGAACAGGGGCTTTTCCTTACCCGTTTTTCAGCCCATCTGACAGCCGATGATGAACTGAAACGCTACGAGCGGCTGGAACGCAACGGCCCGGTCACCCTTGCCAGGGAGCAGCTTCAACGAACACCTCCTGCTCTGCGTCCTGTCCTCACAGCACGGCTGGCCAACCGTTTTGCCACGGCTGACGCCGATGCTGCCTTCCAGAATACGGATGCCTCCAGCGATGCCATGCTGGTTTATTATCGACTGAAATATCTGCGCCTTCACGACCGGCTGGATGAAGCCATCCAGCTCTGGCAGCAACCGCTTCCCACAACGTCCGTCGGTGCCCTCTCCCCGCCGACGGTCACACAATGGCAGGACGAGCGTACAAATTTTGTCCGGGCCCTGTTACGCTCCGGCAGACATGATGCCGCACTGACGGGTTTTGCCCTGCTGGACACCATACCTGCCTCCAGCCAGACCGAAGACAGCCACATGATGGCCGGATATATCGCCCTCATGCTGCTGCATGACCCCAACCGGGCTGCACCACATTTCAAGGCTCTGGCAGCAGAAACAGACCTGAACCACCGGGCCGCAGGGCTCTACTGGCAGGCCCGAAGTCTGGAAAGCCAGCACCCGGACCAGGCCGGACCACTCTTCAGGAAAGCAGCAACCCTGCCGACCACCTTTTACGGCCAAATGGCTCTGGCACGATTGACGCACACAGCATTTCTCTCGGCCACCAACCGGGACATGCGTTTCCTCGCACTTCTGAAACAGCAACTGGCTGCTCTGCCCCCCATGCCACCAGCAGGAAAGTCGCCACGACCTGATCTGATGGCGGCAGCAACACGGCTGCAACAGGCTGGTGACAACCAGAATGCTACCCTGTTCCTGACCTATCTTCAGGGCAGGACACAGGATGACCGGGCGGGGCAGCCAGCCATAGCACGCCTTTCAACCAGACTTGGCCTGCCCAAGCCTGCCATCCTCGTGGCCCGACAGCTGGCCCGGCAGGGTATCGCCTTCTATCCGGGAGGCTATCCGTCACCCCGTGTCATGGTCCCCACTTCCCTGCCCCCGAGCCTCATGCCAGCCCTGATCCGCCAGGAAAGCAGCATGGATGAATACGCTGTCAGCCCCCGCCATGCACTTGGCCTCACGCAGCTTCTCCTGCCAACAGCCATCCGGACAGCAAAACGCCATGCTCTACCGTATCAGCTGACATCCCCTGCCGACCTGCTGGACCCCAACATCAACACGACGATCGGCAGCCTTTTCATGGAGGACCTTCAGGCCCAGTTCGGTCAGGTTTTGCCCTACGCACTGGCTGCCTACAATGCCGGGCCTGGCCGCTCCAGGCAGTGGCAGGACGAAATAGGCAGCCCCACGTCTCCAACACGTGAAGATGAAGACAGTCTGCTGCGCTGGATTCTCCTCATCCCCTATAAGGAAACACGGGTTTATATCGAGCACATCATGACAGACATGTCCCTTTATGCACTTCTCCTGACCCATTGATCTTTTAGGGACGAATCATAAAAAAAGCGGCCCCAGACGGGACCGCTTTTCCACTGCCAGAAACAGGCCTGGATCAGTTGGCCGGAGCTGCTTCCGGAGCCGGAGCTGCAGGCTGGGCCGGAGCTGCCGGAGCTGCTTCCGGAGCCGGAGCTGCAGGCTGGGACTTCTGCAGGGAAGATGCGTTCAGATCTTCAGTAGCCTGCGGAGCCTTGCCGTCTTCCTTCTTCTGGCCATGCTTCATGTTGCACTTCTTGCCATGATGATGGTGATGGCGAGCATGATGGGCATCAGCAGCAAAAGCCGGAGCAGCAGCAGCTGTCAGGCCGATCAGAGCGACAGCAGAGAGAGACAGTTTCTTCATAAATCCTCCTCAATCGTCCTTCCATGTGACGACGGGGGCAGTGTAGGACGAATACTTCTGCAAAACAATCCACACAGCACTAAAAGAAATATTACATAAAAAACAGGTCTGTAAGTCCACCCCATCCAGACCGGGCAACAGATCTTTCGTCTGCTGGTCCTGTCAGCCTGCATTCCCTCCGGGAGGCCCATAGATTGCCCCGGCCCGGGTAATAAAAGCCTTGACCATCAAGCGGACCCCCTCATTGAAGACCATGCCGATGGCATTCCTCAGAAGGCGGGACCGGAACTCAAAATCCACGAAGAAATCGACACGGCAGCCCTGCCCCTCCGGTGTGAAGGTCCAGACATTCTTGAGATGTTTGAAAGGACCACGCTCATACCCCACGACGATACGATGGGGACGCTCCAGCCGCACACGGCTCGTATAGCTTTCCCTGAACGGCCCGAAGCCGATTGTCAGGTCGGCCAGCAGCTCGTCTTCCGTACGTGACCGAACGACCGATCGCACGCACCAGGGCAGAAACTCGGGATACTTGCCAACATCAGCTACCAGATCAAAAAGCTGCTCAGCAGAATAGGGAATCACTCTCTGTTCAGCGTGTGTCGGCATCAGCCCTGACCCTTTTTCAAACGACGTTCCCGGGCCTCACGCAGCTCGGCAAAGTCCCGGTCCGCATGATAGGAGGACCGGGTCAGCGGAGACGAGCTGACCTGAAGGAACCCCTTCGCCCGGGCCATGGCACCGTAATCAGCAAATTCATCAGGCGTGACGAAGGCTTTCACTGCCGCATGTTTGACAGTGGGTTGGAGATACTGACCCAGTGTCAGAAAATCGACATCGGCAATCCGGAAATCATCCATCACCTGCGCCACCTCCATCTTCTCTTCACCCAACCCCAGCATCATGCCGGACTTCGTGAAGATGGACGGATCAAGCTTCTTGGCCTCATCCAGAAGACGGACTGACTGGTAATAACGGGCCCCCGGGCGTATCCCCGGATAGAGCCGGGGCACCGTCTCGATATTGTGGTTGAACACATCCGGCCGGGCCTCCACGACCACCTCCAGCGCACCCGGCTTCCGCAGGAAATCGGGTGTCAGGATTTCTATGGTCGTACCGGGCGACGCAGCCCTGATGGCGGCGATCACATCGGCAAAATGCTGCGCCCCGCCATCAGGCAGGTCATCACGGTCCACCGATGTGATGACCACATGCTTCAGCCCCAGCTTGGCCACAGCCTCCGCCACATGGGCAGGTTCATCAGGGTCCAGCCGGTTGGGAAGGCCCGTCGTGACATTGCAGAAGGCACAGGCCCTCGTGCATATCTCACCCATGATCATCATGGTCGCATGGCGCTGGGACCAGCACTCCCCGATATTCGGGCAGGCTGCTTCCTCGCAGACGGTCGCTAGGCCATGCGTGCGCATCAGCTCTCTTGTCTCATCATAGACGGGATTGCTCCCTGGAGCCTTCACCCTGATCCATGAAGGTTTCTTCTGGATGGGGTTGTCCGGCCGGTGAGCCTTCTCAGGATGCCGTATGGCCGCCATACGCTCCCGCTGATGATTGATGACGATACGCTGGACCATGAATCAGATGTGCAGAGCACCCTCATAAGCGGCAAGAACGGCTTCGTGCATCGTCTCCGAGATGGTCGGATGCGGGAAGACCGTTTCCATAAGCTCGGCATCGGTCAGCTCGCCCGTACGGGCAATGACATACCCCTGGATCATCTCCGTAACTTCGGAGCCGATCATATGGGCACCGAGCAGCTCGCCCGTCTCGGCGTCAAAGACCGTCTTGGTCATGCCTTCAGGCTCACCCATGGCCACGGCCTTGCCGTTGGCCAGGAAGGGGAACCGCCCGACACGGACCTTGTAGCCCTCTGCCTTGGCCTTCTCCTCGCTCAGCCCCACGGAAGCCACCTGCGGACGGGCATAGATGCAGCCCGGAATGTTGCGGGCATGGAGAGGCTCCGGAGAGCGTCCGCTGATCTTCTCGACGCAGATCACACCTTCATGGCTTGCCTTGTGGGCCAGCCACGGCGGAGCCGCCACGTCACCGATGGCATAGATGCCCGGCTCACCCGTGCGGCAGAACTCGTCCGTCTGGATGTGCGAACGGTCCACCTTGACCTTCGTCCCCTCGAGGCCGAGGTCTTCCACGTTACCGACGATGCCCACGGCGCAGATCACACGATCCACCGTCAGGTCAACCTTGCCTTTTGCCGTCTCGATCGTGGTGGAGACCTCATTGGCCCCCTTCTTCAGCGGACCAACCTTCGCACCCGTATGGATGGTCATGCCACGCTTCTCGAACGCCTTGTGCGCCTGTGCGCTGATCTCGGCATCCTCGGTCATGAGGATACGGTCAGCCACTTCAGCAATCGTGACCTCACAGCCAAGATCACGATAGAAAGAGGCAAACTCGATGCCAATGGCACCAGAACCGATGACCAGAAGCCGCTTGGGCAGCGTATCCGGCGTCATGGCCTCACGGGCACCCCAGACAAGCTTGCCGTCCGTCTCAAGCCCGGGAAGCTGACGCCCCCGTGCCCCGGTGGCCAGAATGACATGAGGCGCACGGATCTGGGCCGTTTCCTTGCCATCCTTCGTGATGGAGACCTTATGCGCCTCACCAGCACGACCGGCCAGCCTGCCACGACCATCAAAGGTCGTGACCTTGGCTTTCTTCAGAAGATGGGCCACGCCCTTCCCCATCCGCTCCGCCACGCCACGGGACCGTTTCACGATGGCTGCGAGGTCAAAGGACGGCTGGTTGGCAGAAAGACCGTACTCCTGGAGATGGCCGAGCGTATGATACACCTCGGCGGAGCGCAGCAGGGCCTTGGTGGGGATGCAGCCCCAGTTGAGGCACACGCCACCCATGTGGGTACTCTCCACCAGAGCCACATTCATGCCAAGCTGGCTGGCCCGCAGTGCGGCCACATAGCCCCCCGGGCCACCACCGATCACAACAAGATCAAAAAGGTCGGACATGATCAAAGCACCAGAGAATAAGGGTTCTGAATGAGGTCACGCAGCGTATTGAGCCACTGCGCACCAAGAGCACCATCCACGGCACGATGATCCACCGAGAGCGTGGCCGTCATGACGGTTGCCACGGCCAGCTCACCATCCCGCACCACGGGGCGTTTCTCACCCGAAGCAACCGCAAGGATGGCAGCCTGCGGCGGATTGATGATGGCGGCGAAGTCCTTCACGCCAAACATGCCCATGTTGGAGATGGAGAACGTTCCACCCTGATAGTCCTCAGGCGAGAGCTTGCCGTCACGGGCACGGGTCGCAAGACTGCGGGCCTCCTGACTGATCTCCCTGAGGCTCTTGCGGTCAGCCTGCCGGATGACCGGCGTCACCAGCCCATCCGGCACGGAGACGGCCATGGAAATGTCCACATCCTCGAAATGCAGCATCTCGGTCTCGGTGAACTGGACGTTCAGGCCCGGCAGCTTCTTCAGGGCAAGAGCCACGGCCTTGATCATCATGTCATTGACAGAAATCTTGCAGCCCTCTGCCTCCAGAGCCTTGTTCAGGCGGCTGCGCAGGGACAGCAGGGCATCCAGCTCGATATCAACAGAGACATAGAAATGCGGCACCTGTGTCTTGGATTCCGTCAGGCGGCGGGCAATCACCTTCCGCATCCCGGAATGCTTCACATGCTCCACATGACCAGCTGCCGGAGCGGCCGCAGACGACGCAGCCGGGGCAGGCTTCTGCCCCTTCGCCTCCTCCACGTCACGCCGCAGGATGCGGCCATTGGGGCCTGTCCCTGCCAGACTGGCAATATCAACCCCATGCTCCTTGGCAATGCGACGGGCCAGAGGAGAAATGAAGATGCGCTCCCCTTTGCCTTTTTCAGGTGCAGCCGACTTCTTGTCCGGGTCGAAAGAGGAAATCTCAATCGGGGCGGGAGTCTCGTCCTTTACCCCGGCCTTCTTTTCCGGTTCCGGCTTTGCCCCGG
The DNA here is from genome assembly GCF_002917995.1 of Parasaccharibacter apium. Lineage (NCBI taxonomy): Bacteria > Pseudomonadati > Pseudomonadota > Alphaproteobacteria > Acetobacterales > Acetobacteraceae > Parasaccharibacter > Parasaccharibacter apium. The sequence goes on along the minus strand of NZ_LMYH01000011.1, from coordinate 16,325 downwards.
CAGCCGGAGCCTCCGGAACATCTTCCCCCTCATCCACCAGAATGGCGATCGGGGTTTTCACGGCCACATGCTCGGTCCCTTCCGGAATGAGGATCTTCCCAAGAATCCCCTCATCCGCCGCTTCCACTTCCATGGTCGCCTTGTCGGTCTCGATCTCGGCGATCACATCGCCGGACTGGACCATGTCACCCTCTTTTTTAAGCCAGCGGGCGACAGTACCTTCCGTCATGGTCGGAGACAGGGCCGGCATTAAAATATTGATTGCCATCGGTTTCAGTCTCCAAACTGCTTGCGCACAGCCTCAACAATCCATTCCGGCTTGGGCAGGGCCAGCTTCTCCAGATTTGCTGCATAAGGGAGAGGAATATCCAGCCCGCAGACACGGGCCGGAGGGGCATCCAGCCAGTCGAAGGCCTGCTCGACGGCAACCGTGCAGATTTCGGACCCGATGCCCGCAACCGGCCAGCCTTCTTCCACCGACACGATGCGGCTCGTCTTCTTCACGCTCTTGATGATCGTTTCCGTATCGAGCGGACGCAGGGTCCGCAGGTTGATCACCTCGGCCTCGATGCCCTGCTCGGCCAGAAGCTCGGCAGCTTCCAGAGCCACGCCAACCATGATGGAGAAAGCGACCAGCGTCACATCCTTGCCTTCACGCTCGATCTTGGCCTTGCCGATCGGCAGGATGAAATCCTCATCCACCGGGCATGGGAACTTCTTGCCGTACATGATCTCGTTTTCCAGAACCACGACCGGGTTCGGATCACGGATGGCGGCACGGAGCAGGCCCTTGGCATCTGCCGCAGACCACGGGGCCACGACCTTCAGGCCCGGAATGTGGGCATACCAGCTGCCAAAGCACTGGGAATGCTGCGCCCCGACACGGGCCGCTGCTCCGTTGGGACCACGGAACACGATCGGACAGGACATCTGACCACCGGACATGTAACGTGTCTTGGCGGCAGAGTTGATGATGTGGTCCACAGCCTGAAGGGAGAAGTTCATCGTCATGAATTCGACGATCGGCTTCACACCGGACAGGGCGGCACCAACGGCCATGCCGGTGAAGCCATGCTCCGTGATGGGCATGTCCATGACACGCTTCGCACCGAATTCATCCAGAAGGCCCTGACTGACCTTGTAGGCGCCCTGATACTGGGCCACTTCCTCACCGAGCAGGAACACGTCCTCATCACGACGCATCTCGGCAGCCATGGCATCACGCAGAGCCTCACGCACGGTGATCTCGGCCGTCTCCCCCCATTCAGGCTCGACCAGGTCGGTCGTGGAGGTGCTGGCCGGAGCCTGTGGTGCGGGCGTCTGGGCAGGAACGTTCTTTTCCACCTTGGAAGCAGAGCCAGCCTTGGGACCGAGGTCCAGCCCGTCCGCTGCAGAAGCGTCCTCACCCTCCTCCAGCAGGACGGCGATGGGCGTGTTCACCGCCACGTGGTCCGTTCCCTCGGTGACGAGGATACGCCCCAGAACGCCTTCCTCGACGGCTTCCATTTCCATGGTGGCCTTGTCGGTCTCGATCTCGGCGATCACTTCGCCGGGCTTGACCACATCACCTTCTTTCTTGACCCAGCGGGCCAGTGTTCCCTCCTCCATCGTCGGGGAGAGAGCAGGCATGAGAATAGGAGAGGCCATGAGTTATTCCCCCACCAGAACGTCGGTCCAGAGCTCGGATGCATCCGGCTCAGGGCTGGTTTCTGCAAATTCGGCAGCATCCTTCACAGTGGCCTTCACATCCTGTTCCACTGCCTTGAAGAAGGCTTCATCAATCCCGTGCTTGATCATTTCTGCTTTCAGCGTTTCGATCGGGTCACGTGTCCGGCGCATCTCGTCCACCTCGGACCGCTGGCGGTACTTCGCCGGGTCTGACATGGAATGGCCACGATAGCGGTAAGTTTCCATCTCCAGCAGGAACGGCCCCTTGCCGGAGCGGCAATGCTCCATGGCTTCTCTGGCGGCCTGATAAACGGCGGCCACATCCATGCCATCCACCTTGCGGGATGGAATTCCCCACGGAGCGGCATTCTTCGAGAGGTCCTTGGAGGCGGAGGAGCGCTCAATGGAAGTCCCCATGCCGTAACGGTTGTTCTCGATCACATAAAGGCAGGGAAGCTTGTGCAGGGCGGCGAGATTGAAGCTCTCATAAACCTGCCCCTGATTGGACGCACCCTCACCGAAATACACGATGGAAACGGCACCATCCTTCTTGTAGGCACTCGTCAGGGCAAGGCCGGTCCCGATGGCCACCTGCGCTCCGACAATACCATGCCCTCCGTAGAACTCCTGTTCCTTTGAAAACATGTGCATGGAGCCACCCTTGCCGTGGGAATACCCCCCTGAACGGCCTGTGAGCTCCGCCATGACGCCACGGGCCGTCATGCCAGCCACCAGCATCTGCCCGTGATCACGATAGGAGGTGATGGAACGGTCGCCCTTCTTCATGGCGAGACCGATACCAGCCACAACAGCTTCCTGACCGATATAAAGATGGCAGAAGCCACCGATCAGCCCCATGCCGTACAGCTGGCCGGCCTTTTCCTCGAAGCGACGCACAAGGAGCATTTCCCTGTAGGCACGCTCCATTTCCTCCCGTGATAGCGCCGGGCCATTCTGCCGGTTCGGCGCGTCCGTCATAGAACCCATGACACTCTCCCGCGGTTGACGATTTCAGATAGGGCGGACTTGTAACAACAGTCCCTTCCAAAAGCTAGCTATCCGAGACCCCCTCCAACCATTTTTTATACCGGACCGGTACTCTTTTCAGAAACCGAGCAGCCTGCGGGCTGCAAGCCCCGGATCTTCCTCACGCAACAGTGATTCTCCGACCAGAACGGCACTGCACCCTGCCTCGCCAACCTTGGCCAGATCATCCGGCGTGGCAATGCCACTCTCGGACACGACAAGACGATCCGGCGGAACCTGCGGAGCAAGGTCCAACGTCGTCTGAATGTCCGTCTTCAATGTCTTGAGGTTCCTGTTGTTGATGCCGATCAGGAAACTGTCATAAGCAAGCGCCCGATTCAGCTCTTCTTCGTTGTGCACCTCAAGCAGCACATCCATGTCCAGACCACGGGCCAGAGCGATCAGCTCAACAGCCTCATCTTCCTTCAGGGCGGCCATGATAAGCAGGATGCAGTCCGCCCCGATGAGGCGGCTCTCATGAACCTGCCATGGCTCAAGGATGAAATCCTTGCGCAGGATCGGAAGGCTGCATGCAGCACGGACGGCCTGAAGGTCTTCCGCACTCCCGTGGAAACAGGACCCTTCCGTCAAAACGGAAATACAGCTTGCCCCAGCATTCTGATAGGACCGGGCGATCTGCGCCGGATCATACTCAGGCCGCAGGATTCCTGCCGATGGAGATGCTTTTTTCACCTCTGCGATGAGTCCCACACGCCTGTCAGCCGTAATATGCTGAAGGGCCTGACCAAACCCACGGGTCGGCATGGAGACTTCCTTTGCCTTGGCAGCAATCTCCTTCAGCGGCATCACCTGCATCCGCTGCTCGACATCAAGGCGGGTCCGGGCACAGATGCGCTCCAGCACATCACCGCCGCTCTCCCCGCTACCTGATGTGGCAGGCTGGGAGACTTCCGACGCTACCGCCTCCTGTGCATCACCATTTGAAGGGACATCAGAAGCCGGAACCTGTCCACCATCCTCTGCAGGGGCAAAAGCAGCCATCGACCGCTGTGGCAAAAAAATCATGATCGTCCTGAATCTTTACCTTGGAACATTACCGAACGGTTCTAGCGTTCAGTCCTGAGCACTTACACCCGTTTGAGCCCGGATTAAAGCCTTCCGGGCCAGCCCTTCATCAAGGGAGCGGGCTGCCTCGGCCACGTTGCGCCTCAGAGCGGGAACAGAGAGACGGCCACTCTCAAGCAGATTCCCCCGCCCGGCAACATGCAGACCAACAGCTGCATTCAACAGCACCGTATCCCGATAACAGCCTGTTTCTCCTGCAAAAAGAGCCCTCATGCGCTGGGCATTGCAGATGGGGTCTCCCCCCTTCAGGGCGGCAATGCCGTAATGCGGCAGACCGGCCATTTCCGGTGTCAGGTCAAAAGAAATGATCTCCCCATTCTCCCACACATCATTGTGTGTTGGGCCGGCGAGAGTCAGTTCATCAATTCCGCCTTCATCCGTATGACCATGCACAACCCAAGCGGAAACAGCCCCCAGCTCACCCAGCACCCGGGCCACTGGCCGGCACCAGACTTCATCAAACACGCCCACCAGCTGCCGCCGGACCCGCGCCGGATTGCAGAGCGGCCCCAGAAGGTTGAAGAGTGTCCTGAAACCAAGCTGTTTGCGAACAGGTGCAGCCACACGCATGGCCGGGTGATGGAACGGCGCTGCCAGAAAAGCGAGATTTTCCTGCCTCAGACGTTTTTCCTGCCGGGCATGGTCCGCATCGGCAGGAATCCCCAGAGCTTCCAGAACATCCGTTGCCCCGGCCCGGGAAGACAGGGCCCGCCCCCCGTGCTTGGCCACGGACACGCCCAGTCCAGCCAGAACAAAGGCCGTGGCTGTGGAGACATTCAATGTTCCCAGGCCATCACCCCCTGTGCCGCAGACATCCACCGTGTCATCCGGCACCTTCTGCAAGGCCTGCATACTCTGCCGCACGGCCTGCACGGCACCTGAAAGCTCCTCAACGGTCTCTCCCCGCATCTGAAGGGCTGTCAGGAAAGCGGCAAGTTCAATATCCGAAACGGCTCCCTGCATGATGAGCCTGAAAGCCTGCTCCGCCTCAGAAACATCCAGCTCCTTTCTGGCGGCGACTTTCCTGAGAAAAGACGCAAATGGCTTCTCCTGCCCGCCCATCAGCCAGTTGCACCCTCTTTCTGCGGAAGAACATTGGCCAGTCGCAAAAAGTTGGCCAGAAGGTCACGCCCGGAATTGGAGGCAATGCTTTCAGGGTGGAACTGCACACCATGGATCGGATGCTCCCGGTGACGGACCCCCATGATGACACCATCCTCCGTCCTTGCATTGACGATGAGCGAATCCGGTATGCTGTCCGGGTCCAGCGTCAGGCTGTGATAGCGCACCATATCCACCGGGTCGGACAGTCCGGCAAAGACCCCGCTGCCATCGTGATGGATGGCATTGATCTTGCCATGCATCGGCACGGCAGACCGGACGACCTTCGCCCCGAAGACCTGCCCAATGGACTGGTGGCCCAGACAGACACCCAGCACGGGGACCTTCCCCGCTGCTTTTTCAATCAGCTCACAGCAGATACCCGCTTCATCGGGAGAACAGGGGCCGGGAGACAGCACAATGGCAGAAGGATTCATCTCCAGCGCCCGGTCTGCGGTCAGCGCATCATTCCGTTTCACCGCACATTCCACACCCAGTGCTCCGAAATGATGCACCAGATTGAAAGTGAAACTGTCATAGTTATCAATCAGCAGGATCATCTGACTCTCTCCTCACATCCAGAGGTCATATCTGCTTTCTCAGATGATGTGCGGGATGAGGAATTACACCCCCCTTCCCCAGAAAACGCCTGCTGCCCATTATGAACAGCCTGACCAATGGCCGCCTCCGCAGCAGTGAAGAGCGCCCGGGCCTTGGCTCTCGTCTCCTGATATTCCGCCTCAGGGTCAGATTCCGCCACGACACCGCAACCGGCCTGCACATGCATCTGGCCATCCTTCAGCAGGGCCATGCGCAGACCGATGCAGGTATCCATGTCACCATCCGCTCCGAAATAGCCGACACACCCGGCATAAGGGCCACGCCGGGTGGGCTCCAGCTCGTCAATGATTTCCATGGTGCGTATCTTCGGCGCCCCGGTCAGCGTTCCCGCCGGGAAAGCAGCCGAGAGAGCATCCAGCGCCCCGCACCCCGGCTTCACCCGGCCCGTCACGGTCGATGAAATATGCATGACATGGCTGTAGCGCTCCACCACGAAACGGTCGGGCACCTCCACGGTCCCGAGCTGGGACACACGCCCCACGTCGTTCCTGCCCAGGTCGATCAACATGAGATGCTCGGCAAGCTCCTTGCCATCAGCGAGCAGCTCTTTCTCCAGTGCCAGATCATGGGCCCGATCCCGCCCGCGGGGCCGGGTTCCGGCCAGAGGACGGACCGTTACGATACCATCCCGCATCCGCACCAGAATCTCCGGGGACGACCCTACGAGGGTGAATTCACCCAGCTCCATCAAAAACAGGAACGGTGCCGGATTGATGCGCCGCAAACTGCGATACAGGGCCAGTGACGACAGGGGAAACGCTGTCGTGAAACGCTGGCTCGGAACAATCTGGAAGGCATCACCCGCTGCAATATAATCCTGCGCCGTCCTCACCTTCTGGAGGAAAGCCTCATGCGTGATGTTGGAAACAGGCTCCGCCAGCCGGGTTCCCTCTGGCAGGGTCTCTGCCGGGTCAGCAACGGGCTGCCGCAGAGCGGCCACAGCCTTCTCCAGCAGCGCCTCCCCTTCTGCCCTGGCCATGCCATCACGCAACGGGGTGGCCAGAATCAGCTCGTCCCGCACCGTATCGAACACAGCAAACAGCCGGGGACGGATCATCACCCCTTCTGGCAGGTCCAGGTCATTCGGCGGCGGGTTGGGAAGGTCTTCCATCTGACGGACCATGTCATAGCCCAGCACGCCAAAGACACCGCCAATCATCGGGGGCAACCCCTCCGGCAGGTCCATACGGCTCTCATCAAGCAGAGCCTTCAGCGACACCAATGGAGCCGCCTCTTCCGGCCTTCCATCACGAAATGCCTGACCATCCTTGCAGCGCCAGATCGTATCCGGCAGCAAGGCTATGATGGAATACCGCCCTCTGGCAGCGCCTCCCTCCACACTCTCGAAAAAGAGGCGGTACGGATCATCCACCAGACGGGAAAGACGGAGAAAAACCGAGAGCGGTGTCAGCAGATCGGCTGCTTCTACCCTATGTAATATCCTGCTCACTGCTGGCCCAACCTTCCTGAAATCATGCTCAGCACCCTCTCATTCACATCACTGAACAGAGCTGCATTGAAATGACGGGGAGGAGCCTCCCGGGTATAGGACATGCCCAGCGTCTCCTGAAGATCATTGCGGTAAGCCCCGGCTATCAGGCTTGCCTGACGCTGCCGGATGGCCTGCATCATGGTCGGTGATTCCGCATACTGCCCTGTCACATTGACAAGCCAGTAGCCATCTCCCTCCTGGAGCATGGCTGTCTGTCCCTGTTTCTGCTCAAGCGCCGCCCTGAGAATGAGGGCGGGCACATCGTTCCGCAGCTGGAGGCGAGAAAAATGCTCATCCTTCTGGAGCATGGCTTCCTCTTTCTGTCCTGCCAGAGCCTGACGCAGCCCCTCTTTTTTCGCCTGCTGATACAAGGCGGTGACCCTCTGCTCAGTGGCGTGTTTCCGGGCATCCGCCAGCCAGGCATCCTTGACGGCCTGCTGCACGGCCTCGTACGGCTCCTGCCTGCCCGGCGTGACACCATCCACCAGCACGGCAAAAGCACTGCCATCCGGTCCGGTCACGACATGCGGCGGCTCATCTTTCTTCTGACTGAAGACCTGCTCTATCAGAGCCTGACGCAGGGCGACATCACCCGGCAAAGGAGCAGGCTCCCCGCCCGGCAGATTGCCATGGGAATCCAGACTGCCTTCCAGAGGGAAAGCACCAATGTCGGCCGGAACCTTGTCCAGCGTGACAGACCCGGCCACGGCCTCCTCAAAGGCTCTCTGACGGTCCTTCAGCATGGCCGTCGCCCGTTCATTGGCCAGATCCTCACGGAGACTGTCCTTCAGGCTTTCAAAACTGGCATGTCTCGCAGGCTTGACGGACAGCACATGTACCACGCTCCAGCCAGCGGCCGTATGAACAGGCGCAGAAACATGACCCTCCGGCGTGGCAAACGCTGCCTTGCCCAAGGCCTCATCAGGCAGATCGGTCAGACGGGCGTCATTCAACGTGGCAGGAATGGCTTTGGGGTGCTGCTTCTGCAGAGCCGCCCAAGACTGCCCTCCCCGCCATGCTGCCGCCAGACTCTTTGCCGTAGCCTCATCCGTCACGGCCAGCACCTCAATGGAGCGCAGTTCCGGACTGTTATGCCGGGCCGCCTCGGCGGGGTCCTGCATCTTCATCCTGTATGCCGCCTGGAGGTCCTCATCAGAAATCTGGATCGTCTTTGCGACACTGCCTGCCGTCATGATCACGATCCGGGCATGACGGTACTCCGGCTGCCGGAACTGCCAGAGATGGTTCTGATAATAACGCTTCAGCTGCCCATCAGTCGGTTGGGCAGACACCTCTCCCAGAGAGAACGGCAGACGCACCATATCCACCACGGCGCCATGACCGATGTAGTTCATCAGCCAATCCAGCTCCTGCGCCGGGGGCTGCACGGTTTTACCGAATGCAAGCAGAGTGGCACTACCATAAAGCATGCGCCGTACTTCCTGCGTCAGATCCTGATGACTCATATTGTTACGCCCGAGCACCGCCTCCATCTTCTGCGGGTCAAAGCGGCCACTGGGATCCTGGAAATCCGGCATGGCAAAAACAACCCCACGAATCGTTTCATCCCCAGGATTGAGGCCATTCCGCCTGCCAGCCAGTTCTCCCTCATGCACCAGAATGAGACTGCGCAGGGCCGTATGGCCGATCTCCTGCCGTCCCTGCGGGGTCTTCAGGAATTCAGCCGAACCACCCGTCTGCTGAAGGACAGAGGCAACCTGATTCTGGATAGCTTTCTGAAACTCGGCAGGGGTGATCTTGTGTGCTCCGACCTGCACCACGGTATCACCGCCCAGACCGGCCATGCCGCCGCCCAGCCCAAAAAAGGTGCCTCCCAGTACAACAAAAGACACGAAAACCATTAAGGCGATCACCCGGCCGAGCCAGGAGTCAACCAGGAAATGACGCAGGGCAGTAATCATCGAAGACGCATATCACTTTACTGATGGCAGAATAGCATTAGCCGGGAAAACCCGCTAAGCTGCCCCAGCATAGAGATGCCGACACAGATTGACCAGCACGGCGTGTCCCTTCTCTGCTCATGCGCAGTGGATGCATCGTGCCGACCGGGGAGAGCAGAATGACCACCGTACCCAAATTCGTCATTGGGAACTGGAAAATGCAGGCTCGCCACGAGCACGGCCTACAGCTCGCACGGGACATTGCCCATGGCATGAAAGAAGCCCCGCCGCCAGCCCACCTTCACACCATCATCTGTCCGCCTTTCACGCAGCTCGATGGTGTCCATCAGGCCCTGAAGGAAGTCTGCCTGCCCCACGAGCAGCTGGCCCTGGGGGCACAGGACTGTTACCCGGCCTCTTCCGGGCCCTTCACGGGGGATATTTCCGCCCCGATGATCCGGGACATGGGAGCACGCTATGTCATCCTGGGGCATTCCGAACGGCGCCAGAACCATGGGGAGACGGACGCAGTCATCCGTCAGAAGGTCAAGGCCGCCACGGCAGCCGGACTGACGCCAATCGTCTGCATTGGCGAACATCTGGCCGAACGGAACGAAGGTCGGGCCGCCAGCGTACTTTCCACACAGATTGAGGGCTCCCTGACACGGGGCTTCCGTGGAATCGTGGCCTATGAGCCTGTCTGGGCCATCGGCAGTGGTATCACACCCTCCCGGGAAGAGCTCCAGAGAAAGCTCCAGCTGATCCGTGCCCTGCTGCCAATGAGACTCATGACGGATGACATTCGTGTTCCGGTCCTGTATGGCGGGTCTGTAACTTCCGTGCAGGCTCCCTCCATCATGTCCATAGAGGCAGTGGATGGGGTGCTTGTCGGCAGTGCCAGCCTCGAGGCACGAAGCTTCCTGGACATCATTGGCGCTGCGGCTGAAGCAACAACGCCTCAGCCTTCCCCATAACCTGTTGGACCTGACTGCATGACCACATTACTGCTTATCCTCACTGTTCTGGTTGCCCTGGCCCTCATCGGCATTATCCTGATCCAGCGTAGCGAAGGCGGTGGTCTCGGCGTTGGCAGCAGTCAGGGACTTGGCTCCTTCATGTCCGGCCGGGGGACAGCCACCCTGCTGACCCGCGGTACGGCCGTTCTGGCTGCCATTTTCATGATTCTCTGCCTGTGTCTGGCCGTGCTGAACCGTGGGGCCTCCAGCGGTGGCAACACGCGGGACATTCTGGCCCATCCTCCTGCCAGCCAACCAGCAGCTCCAGCGGCTCCGACAGCGCCGTCCCAGCCACAGCATCCCTGAGGCCATTTTTGGGGGAAGCGGAGCACATAATCTGCTTCCCCTTCCCCCCCTCTTCACTATATAAGGGCCTCCCATGACGCGCTTTGTTTTTGTGACGGGTGGGGTTGTATCCTCCCTCGGTAAAGGTATCGCTTCGGCGGCTCTGGCTGCCCTCCTCCAAGCTCGTGGGCACAAGGTCCGCATCAGGAAGCTGGACCCTTATCTGAATGTTGATCCGGGCACGATGAGCCCGTATCAGCATGGTGAGGTGTTCATCACTGATGACGGTGCCGAGACCGACCTCGATCTCGGTCATTACGAGCGTTTTACGGGTGTTCATGCCCGTCGCTCCGACAACACCACGACGGGCCGCATTTACTCCGATGTCATCGCCCGGGAACGCCGGGGCGATTACCTCGGGGCTACGGTCCAGGTCATTCCGCACATCACGGATGCCATCAAGGAAGCCGTGGTTACCGATACGGATGGCTACGATTTTGTCCTGGTTGAAATCGGCGGCACGGTTGGCGACATTGAGAGTCTTCCTTTCCTGGAAGCCATCCGCCAGCTCCGCAATGATCTGGGGCATGAGAACACCATGTGTGTTCACCTGACCCTCCTGCCTTACATTCCCTCCGCTGGTGAGCTGAAAACCAAGCCGACCCAGCATTCCGTCAAGGAACTCCAGAATGTCGGCCTCCAGCCGCAGATTCTGCTCTGCCGCTCCGACCGTCCCATTCCGCAGACAGAGCGGCAGAAAATTGCCAGCTTCTGCAATGTCCGTCCCGAAGCCGTAATTGCAGCGCTGGATGTCGATACAATCTACGCCTGCCCTATCGCCTATCACGAGCAGGGCATGGATCGTGAAGTTCTGCGTTATTTCGGCCTGCCGTTCGAAACAGCGCCAGACCTCTCCCGCTGGGAGAAAATCGTCCGTGGCGTTCGGGAGCCGAAAGGCGAAGTCCGCATCGGCATCGTCGGCAAATATACGGCCCTGCTGGACAGCTACAAGTCCCTTGCCGAGGCCCTTCTGCATGGTGGCATCTCGCAGGATGTCCGTGTCCATATGAACTGGATTGATGCAGAAGAACTGGAAGACCCCTCCAGTCTTGAAGAGCAGCTGCGTGGCATGGATGGCATCCTCGTGCCGGGCGGCTTTGGCGAACGTGGGTCTGAAGGCAAGATCAACGCTGTCCGTTATGCCCGTGAAAACCGGATTCCGTTCCTTGGAATCTGCTTCGGGATGCAGATGGCCGTTATTGAATGTGCCCGCTCCCTCGCAGGCCTGAAGAAGGCCTCCTCCACGGAGTTCGGCCCGACAGATGAGCCACTGGTCGGCCTGATGACCGAATGGGCCCGTGGCACGGAACTGCTGCGCCGCCGTGAAGGAGGCGACCTTGGCGGAACCATGCGTGTCGGTGCCTATCCGGCCAAACTGGTTGAAGGCTCCCGTGTTGCAGAGGTCTACGGCCGGACGGACATCCGTGAGCGCCACCGCCATCGCTGGGAAGTCAACGTCCATTACCGTGACGTGCTGGAAAAAACGTCCCTGCGCTTCTCTGGCATGTCTCCCGATGGCGTTCTGCCCGAGGTGGTGGAATATCCAGACCATCCCTGGTTTATCGGTGTGCAGTACCATCCAGAGCTGCTTTCCAAGCCGTTCGACCCGCACCCGCTTTTCGTAGGGTTTGTCGGCGCTGCAAAAAAAGAACATCTGTCACGGGAACAGGATGTATGAGCGTCCCTCTGGGCAAATTTATCATTGGTCAGGATCAGCCCTTCCGGCTGATCGCTGGCCCGTGCCAGATCGAATCCCGTGATCACGCCTTCTTCATGGCCGAAGCCCTGCATGGGCTCTGTCAGGAGCTGGATATCAAGCTGATTTACAAAAGCAGTTTCGACAAGGCCAACCGCAGTTCCGTCCATGCTGCCCGTGGTGTCGGTATGGAGGAAGGGTTGAAAATCCTCTCCGACATCCGGTCCCGCTTCAATATTCCTGTGCTGACGGATGTTCACGCACCGGAACAGTGTGCTCCTGCAGCTGAAGCTGTGGATGTTCTCCAGATTCCGGCTTTTCTCTGCCGTCAGACAGACCTTCTTCTGGCCGCTGGACGGACAGGACGGGCCATCAATGTCAAAAAAGGGCAGTTCCTCGCTCCGCAGGACATGCAGAACATTGTCGACAAGCTGAAATCTACCGGCAATGAGCGTATCCTGCTCTGCGAACGTGGCACCTGCTTCGGCTACAATACACTCATCAACGACATGCGGGCCCTCCCCATCATGGCGCGCACCGGCTATCCCGTCGTCTTCGATGCCACCCACTCCGTGCAGCAACCGGGCGGATTGGGTACAGCCACCGGAGGGCAGCGTGAATTCGTTGCTCCGTTGGCCCGGGCCGCCCTGGCGACAGGTGTAAGCGCCCTGTTTATCGAGACCCATCAGGAACCGGATACGGCCCCCAGTGATGGCCCGACCATGATCCCCCTTGCTGAAATGCGGTCATTGCTGACCCCACTCAAAAAGATTGACGAGCTCGTGAAAGCTGAGGGCCTCTGATCAGAGGCCCTTCCCCCCTCTCAAAACTGGCCTTGCGGTGAGAGAAGGGCAAACAGGAAGCCAATCACGCACAGACCGGTGCTGATGGCCCGGACCATGATATATCCCTGCGGCAGGTCACCATGCCGGTTGGCGATTCGTTCCAGAGCAAAAATTCCTGCAAAGCCGATTGCCTCCAGCCCGAAGCCTGTGCGCAGATTTCCCAGCAGGCCTGCGCAGAGGGCAAGCCACCCCCAGAGAAACGCAAACGTCCCTGAAAGAAGCGCCCGCCTGTCCCGCAGGCTCTCTCCCTTTGGCGGAATGATCGTGGGTTTGCTGGCCAGCAACCCCCACTGTACAGCCCCATAAAAAGGCAGGAGGCATCCCCCATAGGCTAGAAGGATCTGGCTGAGATGTGGCAGGGATGTCAGCACACCCGCCAGAAACAGCCAGCCCCCCACCAGAAAGGGAAAAACGCCGCCAAGCGCAACAAGCATGGCAGCCGTGACAGGAAATTGTCGCATCTTAATTGACCTCGGGCGCGGATTTTGAGACTGAAATAGAGCGAAAGCGGATCCGGTCTGCGAGCTGATAATAGGCCGTTCGGGGTCCGCCGCATAGAGTCAGGAGAAGTCCCTTGAGCGCTATTGTTGATATTATTGCCCGCGAAATTCTGGACAGCCGTGGTAACCCGACTGTTGAGGTAGATGTTGAACTGGCCTCCGGTGTGACCGGCCGTGCCGCTGTTCCTTCCGGTGCCTCCACCGGTGCCCACGAAGCTGTAGAACTGCGTGATGGCGACAAAAAACGCTTCCACGGCAAGGGTGTCCTGAAGGCCGTCAACGCCGTGAACACGGAGATCGCCGACAAGCTGCGTGGCATGGAATCTGAAGACCAGATCGCCATCGACCAGGCCATGATCGACCTTGATGGTACACCGAACAAAGGCCGCCTTGGCGCCAATGCCATTCTCGGTGTGTCCCTCGCCGTGGCCCGTGCTACAGCTGAAGAGCTGGACCTGCCGCTGTATCGCTATGTTGGCGGCACATTCGCCCATGTTCTGCCGGTCCCGATGATGAACATCATCAACGGTGGTGAGCATGCGGACAACGCCATCGACTTCCAGGAATTCATGATCCAGCCGGTCGGGGCTTCTTCCGTTGCTGAAGCCATCCGCATGGGCTCCGAAATCTTCGCCTGTCTGAAGAAAGAGCTGCACAAGAACGGCCTGAACACCAACGTTGGTGATGAAGGTGGTTTTGCTCCGAACCTGAAGTCCACAGAGGAAGGCCTGAAGTACATCGAGAAGGCCGTTGCCGATGCCGGCTACAAGTTCGGTACGGACATCACCATCGCTCTCGACTGTGCCTCCACCGAGTTCTACAAGAACGGCCGTTACGAGATGAAGGGCGAAGGCAAGAGCTTCTCCTCCAGCGAGATGGTCTCCTACCTTGAGGAACTGACCAAAAAGTTCCCGATCGTCTCCATCGAGGATGGTCTGGCTGAAGATGACTGGGAAGGCTGGAAAGAGCTGACAGAGCGTCTGGGTGACCGCATCCAGCTGGTCGGTGACGATCTCTTCGTGACCAACCCGGCCCGCCTGAAGGAAGGCATCGAGAAGGGTGTTGCCAACTCCCTGCTCGTGAAGGTGAACCAGATCGGCTCCCTGACAGAGACACTGCACGCTGTGGAAATGGCCCAGCGCGCTGGCTACACCACTGTCATGAGCCACCGTTCTGGTGAGACAGAGGACAGCACCATTGCCGACCTCGCCGTCGCCGTGAACACGGGGCAGATCAAGACCGGGTCCCTCTCCCGCTCCGATCGCATGGCCAAGTACAACCAGCTGATCCGCATTGAGCAGCAGCTGGGCAAGAGCGCCAAGTATGCTGGTCACAGCATCCTGAAAAAAGCCCGCAAGTAATTACGGGAGCAGTTTAGCCGGTTCTCCCGGCTGAACTTGCGGAAAAGGCCTCCACCTGGAAACGGGTGGGGGCTTTTTTTATACCTCCCCTTCAGATTTCTCTCTGGCAGGGCCGGCAGATACCTTGCCTCTCCCACCAACCGCTTATAAGGTGATAACCGTTTCAACCTGATCAACATGAAGACCGAGGAGCCATTGCATGATCGCTCTGCTACGGCGTGGACTGGGTGCTGTATTCGCTCCGCTCCTCTTTCTGCTTCTGACAGCCTATTTCATCTGGAATGCCCTGCATGGGACTCTTGGTATTGAGGCCTATCAACGACAGAAGAAACTTCAGGCAGAGGCACAGTCCGCCCTGCTGGATGCCCATAAGGAGCAGGACATCTGGCGTCGGCGCGTCATGGCGCTGAATGAAAGAGCCCTGGACCCGGACATGCTGGATGAACGGAGCCGAGTGATGCTCAACAGCAGCCGCAAGGGCGATCTGGTCATTCCCTACGGTGAGAAAAACTCTCTTTATTGACAGACAGAATGACCGGGCTCTGCCCCCGCTCACCTCACGTTTCCCTGTAAACTATCAGGTCGTTTCTCCCCTCTTGGGGGCAATGACACATAAAAAAAAGCGGCCCCAAAAGGCCGCCTTTCTTTTTCGTCAAATGGAATGACGATTACTTGATCTTCGCTTCACGGAAGACAACGTGCTTGCGCACGACCGGGTCGTACTTGCGTACTTCCATCTTCCCCGTTGCCGTACGGGCATTCTTCTTCGTGACATAGAAATAACCCGTATCTGCAGAAGAAACGAGACGGATCATGATTACGTTTGTCTTGGCCATACTACCCTCGGACTGCTGCCGCATGATGGGACGCTGCTTCATCAGTGTCGGAGCAGCACATCCCCTATACCTGAGCGGGACAATGATACCTTGAGCCTTTCAGGTCAAGCCCTTTCCAGCCCACGATACCCTCATTGAGACAGATTATGCTCTTTTTCTCACAAGATTGGTCTCATTTGTCCCAGTCAAACTGATAAACCCTTTCACTCTTATGAGAACGATGGGACCTCGCAGGAGCCTCAAAGCCCAGAGCATCCACGTAATCATCATCACGTTTTCTGCTCGAATGATGACGCTCCTTCTGGGCATGTGCTTCCACATGCCGTCCGGCGACCGTGTGATGCTCCCTCTCGATAACCACCACCTCATGCTGACGGGCCTGCGTATGCTTATGCCTATGCGTCCGATGCGGCTCCACCACCGGCTGTGCTGCATCCACCACAGCAGCCTCATGCCTGTGATGTGCTCCAGCCTTGCCCTTGGACCTGTGCTGTCTGCCCATCTCTTCATCAGCTCCAGACTGTTGTGGAAGAGGAGCTGCTACGACACCAGTCTCAGGCTGCGGACGGGGTGCTTCCGTAACGGCTGGTACCTGACGTACAGGACGCTGCGGTTCGGAAGGAACCTCGACCCTGGGCTGCGGACGGGGCGCTTCCGTAACGGCTGGCGCCTGACGTACAGGACGCTGCGGTTCGGGAGGAACTTCAACCCTGGGCTGCGGACGGGGCGCTTCCGTAACGGCTGGCGCCTGACGTACAGGACGCTGCGGTTCGGGAAGAACCTCGACCCTGGGCTGCGGACGGGGCGCTTCCGTAATCGTCGGCTCCCTGT
>NZ_LMYH01000009.1:0-115852 GCF_002917995.1 Parasaccharibacter apium | reverse complement strand
GGAGAGAGTCTTGCGGGATGAGCTGCTGGCGTTTCTGTTTCCACGGGACATGGGCATAGCCGAAAACAGCCAGACGGTCTGGCCTCATTCCAGCAACACGCCGGGCCGTGTCCTGTACGCTCTCGACTGTCTGATAGGGCAGGCCATAGATCAGGTCGATATTCACCCCATTCACCCCTGCCGCACGGGCCTGCTCCACACAGGCCAGCGTCTGCTCGTAAGACTGCACACGCCCACAGGTCTCCTGCACAATACGATCAAGGTCCTGCACACCGAAACTGATGCGGTTGAAGCCCAGCTCGGCCAACAGGGGCAGCATGCCCTCCGGCACATGACGGGGATCCATCTCCATGGCGATTTCAGCATCATCAGCCAGCCGGAACTGTTCCCGCACTGCGGACATTACGTTACGCAGGGCCGTTTCTGGCAGGGTTGTCGGTGTGCCGCCACCAAAATGGAGATGCCGGACCACACGCCCTTGCCCAACCAGTGCAACGATACGGTGCATCTCCTCTAAGAGAAGGTCACCATAGGCTGCCCGTGCCTCTTCCTGCCGCATCACTGCCGTGTTGCAGGCACAGAAGCGGCACAGCTCGTCACAAAACGGGACGTGGAAATACAGGGAGACGGACTGCTCTGGCGGCAGGGCCTTCAGCCAGTCTGCCACCTCCTGCGGCCCGATGGCATCAGAAAAACTGACCGCCGTAGGATAGCTGGTATAGCGTGGCAGGTTGCCGCCATAACGGGCGATCAGGTCAGGAGAAATATTTGCAGCCACAGTCTCACCATAATCCAGTCTCGGTCAGGGAGCTTCTGCTTACAGCGGCGCACCCTGTTACGCAAACCACCCCATGGGCAGAATGTAACGGAACGATTAACCTGTCTGAGAAAAATGGCTGGGAGACCTGGATTCGAACCAGGGCTGACCGGGTCAGAGCCGGTAGTTCTACCGCTAAACTATCTCCCAAGCGGTCGGGGCTTCCCCCTGGAGCAAACACACCACATGACTGGCTGGGAGACCTGGATTCGAACCAGGGCTGACCGGGTCAGAGCCGGTAGTTCTACCGCTAAACTATCTCCCAAGCGGCGTTTGCTGGAGGGGTTCTAGCCCCATTCCCCCCACGACGCAAGGGGGATGGGAAAGTTTTTCCTTATTTTACCGGACGCCGGAGTGCGCTGGCCAGAAATGCTCCACCAATCAGGACAAGCCCGACAAGCCCCGTCACCCACTCCGGCACCTCCACCAGCACGCTGACCAGCATCAGGAGGGAAAGGATGAAAATGGTGTAAAACGCCCCATGCTCCACATAGACATACTCGGCCAGAGCATTCGTTTTCAGCATGGAGAGTGTCATGGAACGGACAAACATCGCCCCCACGCCCAGCCCCAGCGCAATGACAACTGGGTCCGTCGTGATCGCAAAGGCCGAGATGACACCATCAAAGGAAAAACTGGCATCAATGAATTCCAGATACAGAAAGGTCAGCAGCCCCCCGCCAGCCGCCATGCGGGACGCCCCCGGCTCGCCTATCAGCCAGACCAGCGTTTCCTTGCCCAGAATATAGGCCGCAATCCCCCCGCAGCCCCAGAACAGGAAGGCCATCGGGTCATGCCCCTGCCCTATCAGGCGGGTGATGAGCATGAGAACTGCCAGTGTCAGCCCGACCGGCAGGGCTGACACCCCGCCCAGACGGGCTGCCGGACGCTCCAGCCATGAGAGCCAGTGATGCGTCTTGTCATCATCCAGAAAATAGTTCAGCGCAATCAGCAGAAGGAACGACCCACCAAAAGCGGAAATCATGTCCTTTGCCCCCAGCATGATGGCGGCATAACGCTGCGGCTCCATGATGGCGAGACGGGCCGCCTGCCATGGTGACAGCCCGGCCACCAGAGCGACCAGAAGCACGGGGAACAGGAACCGCATCCCCAGTACGGAAAGAGGCATCCCCCAGCTGATGTACCGCTTCTGCCAGCGTGGCGACATGGTTTTGAGGATGCCATAATCCACGATGGCATTATCCATGGATTCAGCCGTTTCCATCAGGGCAAGAATGGCCACGCCCTCCACACCCATGAGAGCACCGTACAGGCTGGGCGTATGTCCGTACCCCAGAGCGGCACCAACACACAGGGCCAGAGCGGCCAGAACAAAAGCGACGTAAAACTGTCTCAAGAGCTGTACCTGTTTCTCAAGATGATGAGCCTTTCTGCTCATGATCCCTCATCCCTTACAGGCAAAAAGGGGCAGGCAGCAACGGACAGGCTTTGCAGGGCGACAGTAAGAGCCTATCTTTCCCTCCATGAGTCCGAAACACACGCCTCCTTCCTCCCGCCGGCCAAAGGGCGGTGCCACGCCACCCCGCATCCCCGGCAAACCCCTGCGCCACTCCCGCACGCCCGGCACCCGGGATACGGCGGATGACGCGGCCACCTCCCAGACACTGCGAACCCAGACCGTAAAACTCCGCAAGGCACGGGGCCGCACGCCGGCGCAGCAGCGCTGGCTGAACCGCCAGCTGAACGACCCCTACGTGACAGCGGCACGACAGCAGGGCTGGCGCTCCCGTGCCGCCTTCAAGCTGCTGGAAATGGATGACCGCTTCCACTTCATCAGGCCCGGAAGCCGGGTGGTGGACCTCGGGGCCGCCCCGGGAGGCTGGGCACAGATTGCCGTCAAGCGTGGAGCTGCCAAGGTGATCGGCGTGGACCTGCTGCCGGTGGACCCGGTGCCGGGGGCCGAGATCATCGAGGGTGACTTCATGGAGGCCGACATGCCGGAGCGGCTCCAGGCCATGCTGGGCGGGCGGGCTGATCTCGTCATGTCCGACATGGCACCGAACACGACCGGCCATGCCGCAACCGATCATATCCGCATCATGGCCCTGGCCGAAAACGCCTTGGATTTCGCCCTGAAGATATTGGCCGAGGACGGAGCCTTCATCGCCAAGGTCTTTCAGGGAGGGTCCGAGAAAGACATGCTGGACCTGATGAAACGCAATTTTACCGTCGTCAAGCACGTCAAACCCCCTGCCTCCCGCAAGGAATCGAGCGAGCTTTACGTCATTGCCACGGGTTTCCGTGGTGAGCCGTGAGTTCAACGACTATCCGGAACCGATTCGGAACCTCTTCATAGAGGCGCTCTGCGGCCATCAGGACGCCTGCTTTGCCCTTCTGCCGATCGGTCTGGAACAGTCCCTGTTTCCGGTCCTGTCCCGCTGCGTTCCACAGGAATTCCCCCGGAACATTCCGAAGCACATTGCCCAGTTCTGGGACAGCCCTGAACCGCCGGAAGACGTCCGGGCTGCCATGAAGGGCATCCGGAATGACAACCCGGCTTTCTCCTACCATCTGGAATGTGATGCCTCCGCCCGGGCGTTCATCCATGACCACTATGGCGCCAGCATCACCGCCCTCTATGACGTCTGCCCTCACCCGGCCATGCGGTCGGACTTCTGGCGGCTCTGCTACCTGCATGTAAAAGGCGGCGTCTATATTGATGCGGATGTAACAAGCCGTGCCCCTCTGACAGACATAACCAGAGGCACACATTTCAGGACGCTGTTACCTTATTCCGTCGGCGAACCATGGTGCCTCGACAATGACGTACTCATCCAGGAGGCTGGCAACCCTCTCATGCAGCATATCATGGAAACCATGTTCCAACGGGTCCGGCACATTCTGGAAACCGGCTATTTTGAAAATGTCTGGGTCTCGACCGGCCCCGGCGCCATGGTTGTCGGCACGATGAGCTGGATCGCCCACACCCTGAAAAACCAGAAAATTCCATTCCATGAGGTCAGCCAGTTCCTGATGGCAGCAGGAATCGCCTTTGTTGCCCATCGTCAGGTCGAGCAGACACTCGATACCTGCTCACACTTTGCCTACCAGAGCACCAATGCCAACTGGCGAAAATTCATGAGGTGGCCTGACAGCAACACCCCCTGATCCTGACAGCAGGATCCATCACCGTTCCGCTCCAGTCATCATTTCCTGCACGGCCTGCATCAGGACACTTCGCTCATGAGGGGCCGTGACATCGGCCAGCGTGACTTCATCCAGCACATCCATGAAAGCGAATCGGGCTTTCAGCAGCGTCTGTTTCAGACGGCAGCCACCAACCAGAATGCAGCCAGAGGCTCCCTCCTCCTTGCCCATGCAGCCGACAAGGGCGAGATCATCCTCCGTGCAGCGGACAATGTCTCCCAGATAGATCTCCTCAGCATTCCTGCCCAAACGCAGCCCACCATTGCGGCCACGCAGCGTCTTGATGAAGCCGTGCCGCCCCAGCCTGTGCACGACCTTGACCAGATGATTCTCTGATATGCCGTACACGCGGGCAATCTCGCCAATGGAGACGAGACGCTCCTTCTGTGTCTCCAGATAGATCAGGGACCTGAAGGCATAGTCGGTATAGAGGGTCAGACGCATTCCGGGAGCTTCCTTCCGGTCGTGTTTCAGATGATCCGGCGTCACTCCAAGCCTGCATGCAAAAGAGGAGACGTGGTGGCAGTGGCTCCTTCTCCGAAACTAACAGAAAGATGACATCTGCCAACCTGTTTCCTTGCCTCGTCTCTTCCGGCTTGACAACGGCTGGTATCGACCTATTTTAAAGATGTATTTTCTATACACCTTTTAGAGAGTGTGATCCTTGTCCATTTCCCTCACCCCACAGACCCGTACCATCGTCAAAGCCTGTATTCCTGCCCTGGAGGCTCATGGCGTTGACATCACCAGAGAGATGTATCGCCGCCTTCTGAGTGATGAAAACATCCGAGACCTCTTCAACATCTCCCATCAGAAAAATGGCGACCAACCCAGGGCCCTGGCCTATGCCGTCCTCGCTTATGCCCGCCATATTGACGGTCCCACGGCCCTGAAAGACATGATCGAGCGTATTGCCGAGAAACATGTCGGACTGAACATCCTGCCAGAACATTACCCCCATGTTGGCACAGCGCTGCTTGGGGCCATTGCCCATGTCCTGGGAGAGCAGGCCACACCTGAAATCATGGAGGCATGGAAAGAGGCTTATGGTTTTCTGGCTGACGTATTGATCAACCGGGAACGGCAGATATATGAGGACCACGCCGCCAGAAAAGGCGGCTGGACAGGATGGCGTGCCTTCCGCATTGCCGATCGGCATGAGGAAACGGCTGACACCGTCTCCTTCATTCTTCAGCCGGTGGATGGCCAACCCGTCATGCAGCACCAGCCGGGCCAGTATCTCAGCTTCCGGCTGGACATCCCTGGCCATGGCCCGGAGCGCCGCAATTACAGCATTTCATCAGCCCCGGCAGATGACCATTACCGCATCACTGTCAGGAAACAGGAAGACGGCGTCGTGTCCCGCTGGTTCCATGACGATGTCCGGGCAGGTGATACTCTGGATGTCTCTGCTCCAGCCGGTGATTTCTTCCTGCAATCTTCCTCCGAAAGGCCGCTGTGCTTCATCTCTGCCGGTGCAGGCATCACGCCTGTCATGTCCATGATGGAAGCACTGACCACCCGCACTTCACATCCGGCCATCCATTTCATTCATGGCACCCAGACAGCAGACAACGAAATTTTTGCCCGCAAAACCCATGGGCTGGCTGCCTGCGGAGCCATTACGGCAGACCTGTTCTACAGCCAGATGAACAGCCTTCCACAACGGACAGATGGCCTGAACTGCCATACTGGACGCCTCACACCCTCATGGCTGAAAGCGCATAAGGACAGACAGGCTGATTTCTATATCTGTGGCCCGACAGAGTTCATGGTCAGCATGATCCACACCCTGCGGGAGCAGGATATTCCCATGGATCGCATCCATTATGAAATGTTCGGCTCTGCATCCACCCCCTATCTCGTCACACAGGCCTGAACCTGTCCGACACCGCAACGACATGAAAAATGGGGCGGCACCATTATTGCCGCCCCATTCCTGCTTTGCGGGTTGAAAGCAACCTTCAGCCTGCCTCGGCCGGGCGAACCTTCTCCAGCAGCTTGGTCAGAGAAGCCAGAATCTTCCGGGCCATGCTGATACGCACGGCATTGGTCATTTCCCGCACCATGGCCAGCTTGTGGTCAGGCCGTATCTTCACACCGGCCTTCTCATTACGGGCAACCCAGCGGATCAAACCATCAGGGTTGCCGAACCTGTTCCTGCGGAACTGGAGGACCATGCCTTTCGGGCCTGCCTCCAGCCGCTCCACGCCCGTCTCACGGCAGAGCTTCTTGATCATCACGACATCCAGAAGGTTCTCCACCTCCTGCGGCAGAGGACCGAAACGGTCCACCAGTTCAACCCGCATGGCGTCCACATCCGCCTCATCCTTCAGGGCGGCAATGCGGCGGTACAGGCCAAGACGGACGGGCAGGTCCTTCACATAGTCCTCCGGCAGCAGCACCGGCAGGCCGAGGATGATGTTCGGCGTCCAGCCCGTATCTTCCTCCTCGCCTTCGTTCCTCATCCGGCGCAGGTCCGTCACGGCGTCCTGAAGCATCTGCTGGTACAGCTCGATTCCCACCTCCTTGATGTGACCGGACTGCTCATCCCCCAGCAGATTTCCTGCCCCTCGCAGGTCAAGGTCATGAGAAGCCAGCGTGAAGCCCGCCCCGAGGGAATCAAGCGTCTGCATGATCTCCAGCCGCTTGACGGATGAAGCCGACAGGACATGCGTCTGCGGCCAGGTCAGATAGGCATAGCCCCGCTGCTTGGCCCGCCCCACACGGCCCCGCAGCTGGTAAAGCTGCCCAAGGCCGAACATGTCCGCCCGATGAATGATGATCGTGTTGACCCGGGGCATGTCCAGCCCACTCTCCACGATGTTGGTGGAAAGCAGGATGTCGTATTTCCCCTCCGAGAACTCCGTCATCACCGTTTCCAGCTCGGTGGGAGTAAGGCGGCCATGAGCCTCCGTAATGCGGGCATCGGGCACGATCTCCCGCAGCCGGTCGGCCATGTGCCGCATGTCCGTCAGACGGGGCACCACGCAGAAGACCTGCCCTCCCCGGAAGCGTTCCCGCTGGATGGCCTCATGAATCATCACCCGGTCAAAAGGCGTGATGAAGGTGCGTACGGACAGACGGTCCGTCGGCGGGGTGGCGATAAGGCTCATTTCCCGCACGCCGGAAAGGGACAGCTGAAGCGTCCGTGGCAGAGGCGTGGCGGACAGCGTCAGCACATGCACGTCTTCCCGCAGGGCCTTCAGCTTCTCCTTATGGGACACGCCGAAATGCTGTTCCTCGTCAATGATGAGCATTCCCAGCCGTTCGAACGACACGGCTTTCGAGAGCAGCGCATGGGTGCCGATGACAATGTCCACCGTTCCATCAGCCAGCCCTTCCCGCACCTTCGTGGCTTCCTTGGCCGTGACCATGCGGGAGAGCTGCTCCACCTTCACGGGCAGCCCCTCGAACCGCTTCCTGAAGCCGATATAATGCTGCCGGGCCAGAAGGGTCGTGGGTACGACCACCGCCACCTGCATCCCGGACATGGCCGCCACGAAGGCCGCCCGCAGGGCCACTTCCGTCTTGCCGAAGCCCACATCACCACAGACGAGCCGGTCCATCGGCTTGCCACTGCTCAGGTCCTCCAGAACGTCCGCAATGGCCCGTGACTGGTCTTCCGTCTCCATGAAGGGGAAACGGGCGCAGAATTCATCCCACATCCCTTCAGCCGGGGCCATGATGGGAGCTTCCTTCATGGCACGGGCCGCCGCCGTGCGGATCAGCTCTCCGGCCATTTCCCTCAGGCGGGTCTTCATCTTCGCCTTGCGGGCCTGCCACGAGCTGCCGCCCAGACGGTCGAGCTGCACCGCCCCCTGCTCGGAGCCGAAACGGCTCAGCAGATCAATATTTTCTACGGGCAGAAGAAGCCGCTGCTCACCATCATACAGGATGGAGAGATAATCATGGGCCACACGCCCTTCCCGCACCGTCTCCAGCCCGACATAGCGGCCAATGCCGTATTCCTCATGCACGACAAGATCCCCCTCTGAAATCTCGCCGATCTGCGTGATGAAGTCATTGCCCTTGCGCCTGCGCCGGGGCGGACGGGCCAGACGTTCCCCCAGCAGGTCCTGTTCGGACACGAAGGCCAGACGCTCCCCGGTGAAGCCCCGTTCCATGCCCAGCACGACAAGCCCGACAGCCCCACGGGCCATGCCCGCCGCCTGCGCCCAGTCATCGAAACTCTCGCAGGGAATATCATGGTCCCGCAGCAGGCTGCTGATCCGCTCCCGGGAGCCGTTGCTCCAGGCCGTCAGATAGGTCCGCCGTCCCTGCTTCGCCCAGTCCTGCACATGGGTGGAGAACTGGTGGAAGACCCCTTCCCGTCCGGCACCGCCCATGCTGGCAAAGACCGGACCCGGCCTGTACCCGGCATCCACGCCTTCTGCGCCATCGGGCTGGGCGAAAGGTGACAGCAGGACGGTGGGGTGACCCTTCAGCATCCCGTCCCAGCCATGACGGTTCAGATAGAGCCGGTGCGGTGGCAGGGGCCGATAGGGCAGCTCCCCCTCATGCCCGGCGGCACAGCGGGCCTGATAATGGTCGGCGATCATGTCCAGCCGTGCCGTCAGAATTTCCGGCGTGTCCCGTTCGAAACTCAGGGCGGCATCCGGCAGGTAATCCAGCAGGGTTTCCATATGCTGGCCGTCGCCGTCATGGAACAGTGGCAGATAATGCTCTGCTCCACTGGCCCTGCGTCCTTCCAGAAGCTGGCGGTAGAGAACATCCTCCATCGCTCCCACGCCGAACACATCCCGCCAGCCCGTCTGGAAGCGGCTCAGGCTGGGCTTGTCCAGCGCATATTCCGAAACCGGCGTCAGGCTGAACTCCGTCCGCTGGTCCGTGGACCGCTGGGTGGCGGCATCAAAACTGCGGATGTTGTCCACCTCATCCCCGAAGAGGTCCAGCCGGACAGGCTCCCCGGAATCAGCGGGGTAAAGATCGAAAATGCTGCCCCTCATGGCGAACTCGCCACGTTCCATCACCGTATCCACACGGCTGTAGCCGTTGCCCACGAGCCGTTCCGCCAGACTGGTCGCATCCAGCGTATCACCGACCTTCACATGGATGGTCTGCCCCGCAAAGGCCGCACGGGGCGGCACACGCTGGAGCATGGCATGGATGGTCGTCAGCACGATGCGGCCCGTCTTGGGCCGTGGCTCCAGAAGGTGGCTCAGCGTGGCGGCACGCTCGGCCACGATGGAAGGATTGGGGGAAATCCGGTCATAAGGCAGACAGTCCCATGCCGGAAAGCGTAGGACGGTGACTTCCGGCATCAGCCAGCCCAGCATGTCCGCCAGAGACGCCAGGGCAGCGTCATCATGTGCCACATGAACAAGCGTCCCCTCATGTTCCGCCAGACGCTGACGGAGCAGGAATGCCACCGCCCCATCAGGCACCCCCCAGACTGTCGGACCAAAGGACGCAACGGCAGAACGATCAACAGGCATCAGGGCGGGCTCTCCACTAAGGACATTTTTATTATCGGCCGGTTCTGCTACCCTATAGCCCTCCACAGCCCCCCTGTCAGCCCGGAAGCCACCCGCCCCCGATGCCATGCCCCTAGCTCCCCCTTCCGCACGGATTGCGCCACTTCTGGCTCCCATCAGCAGCCTGCCGGGCACAGGCCCCCGCCACGCCACGATGCTGGGCCGGATCAGCGGCGGCAGGCGGATCATCGACCTGCTCTTCACCCTGCCAGAAAAGCTGATCGACCGGCGCAGGCTCATGAGCGTCGCCGAGGGGCGGAAACTGCCAGCGGGCGACATCCTAACAAGCCGTGTCCGTGTGACAGGCATCCGCCGCCCCGTCCGCTCCTCCCAGCCCACCATCCTGACCACCAGAGACAGCACCGGCACGCTGGAGATCACCTTCTTCCAGAAGGGGCGGCTCTTCCTCCCCCCAGAGGGGGCAGAAATCCTCGTTTCCGGCAAGGTCGGGCATTACCATGACCGGCTGACCCTCTCCCGCCCGGACCACATCATGGCCTGGGAAAAGAAGGACAGATTCCCGTGGCTGGAACCGGTCTGGCCTCTCACGGCCGGGCTGTTTCCCTCCACCGTGCGGAAAGCCATGCAGGCCGCCCTGGCCCTGATCCCGCCCGACCTCCCGGAATGGCTGGACCCGCCCCTGGTGAAAAAACGGAACTGGCCCAGCTTCGCCACGGCTCTTGGGCTGATGCACTTCCCCGAAACACTGCCTTCCGACGACGACCCCACCCCCATTCTGGAGCGTGCCCGTGCCCGGCTGGCAGCCGATGAAGTTCTGGCGGACCAGCTCTGCCTGGGGCTGGCCCGGATGCAGGCCCGGACACGCACGGGCCGCCCGCTGGCGGGCGATGGCTCCCTGCGCCGTACCCTGCTTGAGCGTTTCGGCCATGAACCCACACCGGCGCAGCGACGTGTCATGGCCGAAATCGCAGCTGACATGGAGCGTCCCGCCCCCATGATGCGCCTGCTCCAGGGTGATGTCGGCGCCGGCAAAACGCTTGTCGCCCTGACGGCCATGCTCCAGGCCGTCGAGGCCGGAACACAGGCCGCCTTCATGGCCCCGACGGAGATCCTTGCCCAGCAGCATGCCAGCACGTGCGAGGCCCTGTGCCCGGTGCCGTTCGTGTTTCTCAGCGGCTCCGTCAAGGGGAAGGCACGGCGGGTCGCACTGGCGAAACTGGCCGATGGCCATGCGAAGATCGCTATCGGCACCCATGCACTCTTTCAGGATGGCGTCACCTTTGCCGACCTCGGCCTAGCCGTCATCGACGAGCAGCACCGCTTCGGCGTGGAGCAGCGCATGAGGCTGGCCAGCAAGGGGGCAGCCACCGACCTTCTCGTCATGACCGCCACCCCCATCCCCCGCACCCTGCAACTGACGGAATGGGGCGAAATGGGCGTGAGCCGGCTGGACAGCAAGCCAGCCGGCCGCCAGCCCATCCATACGACCGTGCACAACATGGGCAAGCTGGACGACATCTTTGCCGGCATGAAACGGGCCCTGGACCAGGGGAAGCAGATCTTCTGGGTCTGCCCCCTCATCGAGGAGAGTGAAACGCAGAGTGCCGCAGCGGCAGAAGAACGCTGGGCGGAGCTCACAAAACGTTTCGGCCCCATCATCGGGCTGGCTCATGGCAGGCAGGACATCGACACGAGGCAGAACGCCCTGACGGCCTTCCAGAAAGGCCAGACCCGCCTGCTGGTCGCCACCACGGTCATCGAGGTCGGCGTGGACATTCCCAATGCCACCATCATGGTCATCGAACAGGCCGAACGCTTTGGTCTGGCCCAGCTGCATCAGCTGCGTGGCCGTGTCGGCCGGGGGGCACAGAAATCCTTCTGCCTGCTGCTGCACAGTGAAGGCACCAGCTTCATAGCCCAGCGTCGCCTCCACCTCCTGCGGGATACGGAGGATGGCTTCCTGATTGCCGATGAAGATTTCCGCATCCGTGGTGGTGGCGACCTGACAGGCAACCGACAGTCCGGCCTGCCGGGCTTCCGGCTGGCCGACCCGACCCGCCTCTCCCTGCTTCTGACAGCCATGCGGCAGGACAGCCAGCGTGAACTCACCCGCAACCCCGACCTGACAGGGCCAAGGGGAGAGGCCCTCCAGGACCTCCTGCATCTGTTCGACCGGGCCATACCGGACAGACTGCTTGTATCTGGCTGAAATAAAAGACTGTCACAGAAATTGTTAACAATATTTGTTCAGCCATAAACTTACATTATTGTCATCTCTACGAAGGAGTGGCCTACAATTAGACTTCCAGACGACGCAGCATAATAACGGCAGAAAAAATTATCGTAATTTCATCTTTTTCCTTGTGGCTTAATTGAAAAAACATGCTACCGTCAGAAGTGGAACATGCAGGCATGTTTCCAACATAATGACCCTGAGGGAGCGGATCGACCGCTTCCTCCCTGATGACCCCAGTACGGGACGAGACCCTTGAGAAATAATAGATCCGACCGCAGCTCCTTTTCCTCTCGCCGCGGCGGTTTTGACCGCGATTTCATGACCCAGCCTTCCTATTTTGATGATCGCGGCAGTTACGATGCCCCGCGTGGCGGTGGTTTTGGCGGTGGCGCCCGCCGTGGCGGTGGCCGTGGTGGCCCGCAGATCACCCCGACAGGTCCGGAGATCACCGGTACCGTCAAATGGTTCAACACCGAGCGTGGCTTTGGCTTCGTTGGCCTGAGCGATGGCAGTGGCGATGTTTTCCTCCATGCCAACACGATCAGCGCCCTCGGCCATGCTGAGCCTGCACCGGGAACGACCGTTGTTGTCCGTGTCGGCCAGGGGCCGAAAGGCCGCCAAGTGGCTGAGGTGATTTCTGTCGATGCCAGCACGGCCACAGCAGAAACCCCCCGTCGCCCTGCCCCCATGCGCCAGGAACGTTTCCATCCTGCTCCGGACCTGTCCCAGGCCGAGGAAATGCGTGGAATCGTCAAGTGGTACAACACCACGAAGGGCTTCGGTTTCATTACGCCTGAGACAGGTGGCAAGGATGTGTTCGTCCACGCCTCTGCTCTGGAGCGCTCTGGCCTGCATGGTCTGGCTGATGGCCAGCAGATCGGCATGAAGGTTGTTCAGGGACACAAAGGCCCTGAGGCTGTAGAGATTACAGCCGAATAAGACAGTCTTCCGCATCCGCTGAAGAAAAACCCCACGTCCCTTACGGGCCGTGGGGTTTTCTGTATCCTCTGCCCACAACCAGCAGAAACGGGCATCCCATCCTGCTACTACTGGCCCGAGGCAGCTTTAACGGGGAATTCCCCTCAATAATCTCCACGCCCTTTGTTACGGAGCAGACGGGCCTTGTCTCGCTGCCAGTCACGGTCTGCAATGGCGTGGCGTTTGTCTTCCTTCTTGCGCCCCTTACCAAGACCAAGTGTCACTTTGGCTACACCACGGGCATTGAAGTGAATGTCCAGCGGAACCAGTGAAGCCCCGGCTCTGGTGACCTCTCCAATATATTTGGCCAGCTGTTTGCGGTGCAGCAGCAGCTTGCGAGGAGCCCGTGTATCAAACCGGGACAGCACCCCTCCCTGATATTCCGGAATATAGGAATTGATGAGCCACAGCTCACCATTCCGTTCTACGGCGTAGGCCTCGGTCAGTGTTGCTCGGCCCATGCGAAGGCTCTTGACCTCCGGCCCCTTGAGAACAAGACCCGCTTCAACCGTTTCCAGAATGGTATAGTTGAAACGGCCCTTCCTGTTCTGCGCAGCGATGCCATGGGAAATGAGCCCACCTTTTGTTTTTTTCTTGCTGGCTGCCATGGTCCGTCTTAATCCAGAAGGCCAAGCAAACGCAGAGCCTCGTCCACACGCTTCTTCGTTCCTTCCGTCGGCTCCACCATTGGCAGGCGCAGCGTGGATTCGCACAACCCGAGACGGGACATGGCGTACTTTGCCGGGGCTGGGCTGGTCTCGGCAAACAGGGCATCATGCAGCGGCAGCAGCCTGTCCTGAAGAGCAATGGCCTCCTGCACCTTCCCTTCCCGCCAGAGACGATGGAGCTGGGAGCAGAGATCCGGTACCACGTTGGACGTCACACTGATGCAGCCGTGCCCTCCGGCGGCCAGAAAGGACAGGATGGTCCCATCCTCACCAGAAAGCTGGTTGAAGTCCGCCCCAGCCTCCCGCCGCACGGCCAGCGGACGGGAAAGATTGGCCGTAGCATCCTTCGTACCGACAATGTTCGGGTGCTTGGCCAGACGCCCCAAGGTCTCCGGCGTCAGGTCCACAACGGAACGGCCCGGGATGCAGTACAGCCAGAGCGGCAACGGCGTGGCGTCAGCCACCGTCATGAAGTGGCGGTACAGCCCTTCCTGCGTCGGCTTGTTGTAATAGGGAACGACCACCAGCAGGGCATCGGCCCCCACCTTGTGAGCATGACGAGCCATACCCACAGCCTCATGTGTGCTGTTGGAGCCTGCTCCGGCCATCACGAGCGCACGGCCAGCAGCCACCTCCACACAATGCTCCACGACACGGCCATGTTCCGCATGGGAGAGCGTCGGGCTTTCCCCCGTTGTCCCGGACGGAATGAGGCCTGTCGTCCCGCCCTGGATCTGACGCTCGATCAGCCTGGTAGCGGCCTGCTCGTCCAGCGTGCCGTCCTTCTTCATGGGGGTGATCAGGGCGGTCAGCGAGCTGTGGTACCGTTCATTGATATTCTGTGCCATCTCTTTACTCTCCACCCTTGTCCCTGCTCATAAAAATCCGTGGGCTGACCTCGCCAGCCGACATTCTGCTGCCATTATAGTGAGACCTCTCCGCTGGAGAAAGGTCACATCTCATCCCGAAACGAACTCCGCCGGTAGGTGCCCAGCACATGATGATCCTGGCTCACCCCTGCCAGCTCCAGAAGAGCCTCCCGAACTCCCCTGTCATCCGGCGCCCCCTCAATGTCCATCAGAAAACGGGATGCCTCAAAAGAGCCTCCCAGCATGTAGCTTTCAATCCGTGTCATGTTGACCCCATGCCGTGCAAAACAGGCCAGAACATCACACAATGCCCCCGGCACATGCCGGACATGAACGATCAGCGTCGTCATCATCGGCTGGCCTGCCACGGATTCCACCACAGCGTCCGGAGGGGCCACACGGTAGAAACGGGTGGTATTGTGGGCAGCATCTTCCACATTGCGCAGAAGAACTTCGAGCCCGTTCAGCTCTCCGGCTAGGGAGGACGCCACCGCCGCCTCTTCCCTGCGCCCCCAGCCTGCCACAAGCTCGGCGGCTCCCGCCGTGTCAAACTCTGTTACTGGCTCCAGATCATACCGTGCCAGAAGACCCCGGACCTGCGCCATCGCCACAGGGTGCGTATGGACACGCTTCACATCTTCAAGCCGTGCCCCCTTCACACACAACAGACAGTGTTCCACCCGCTGGAAATGCTCCCCCACGATCTTCAATCCCGCTTCCGGCAGCAGCGCATGGATCTCTGCCACACGACCGGCAAGGGAATTCTCGCATGGCAGAAGGGCCTCATCCGCCAGACCATCCCGCACGGCCTCGATCGTCTCGGCAAAGCTGCGACAGGGCAGCGTGGCCCAGCCCGGACGTGTGGCCCGGCAGGCCAGATCGGAATAAGCTCCCGGCCGCCCCTGAAACGCAATTACCGGCATGATGGCTGCTCCCCCACTCTGGCCCGGACTCTCGCAAGGTCTTCCGGCGTATCCACCCCCAAGGGAGCCGTGGCAATCCGGGCACAGCCAATCGTCATGCCCGCCTCCAGCGCACGGAGCTGCTCCAGCTTTTCCCGCTCTTCCAGCCCGGAGGGCGGCAGGGTGACGAACCGGGCCAAGGCCTCACGACGCCACGCATAGACACCCACATGATGCCAGTACACGCCCTCACCCCACGGAATCACGGACCGGGAAAAATAGAGTGCCCGGGCCACGTCATCGTCACTCTGGAAACTACAGGCCACCTTCACGACCGACTCGGCGTCACGCTCCTCGGGACCCTGCACCGGGGCAACCAGTGTCCCGATGTCGAACCGCCCTTCTGCCAGTGGGCGCAAGGCCTGCTGGAGGGTCTCCGGCTCCACAAGAGGGAGGTCACCCTGAAGATTGATCACGCAGTCATGCCGCCTCTGCGGGTCGTGAGCTTCAATCGCCGCCTGCACCCTGTCCGATCCGCTTGGCAGGGCCGGGTCTGTCAGAATGGCCTTCACCCCCGCCATGCCTGCCACAGCGTCCCGGATTTCCTCATCTCCGGCCGCCACGAGGACAGGCCCCAACCCGGCCGCCACAGCCCGGCGGGCGACATGAACGATCATGGGCTCGCCATCAATCTCGGCCAGAGCCTTGCGTGGAAGCCTTGTGGAGGCAATTCTGGAGGGAATGACAATAATCGGTTGCATGATCCCTGATTGCCGTGCGGTCCTGTCCACGTCAATCAACCCAGCAGGAAAAAGGCACAATCCTCATGCGTCAGTCTGATCTTTCCTCCCATCTGGCCCTTGCCCAGCGCTGCGCCGATGCTGCCCGACAGGTCATCCTGCCGTATTTCCGCCAGTCCCTCACCATCATCTCCAAGGCCGATGACAGCCCCGTCACCCTGGCCGACCGGGAAGCCGAATCTGCCATGAGGGCCATTCTGGAAAAACATGTTCCCCATCATGCCATCCTGGGCGAAGAGGCCGGTGCCTCTGGCACTCCGGGGAAAGACTGGCTCTGGGTGCTGGACCCCATTGACGGCACACGCTCCTTCGTAACGGGCCGACCAAGCTTCACGACACTGATCTCACTGTTTCATGAAGGCCGTCCCGTACTGGGCCTGATCGACCAGCCCGTCACCAATGAACGCTGGCTCGGGCTGGATGGCGACCCCAGCCGCTATGTCGCCCCGCACATGCCCGGCACCATCGGCACCCGGCAGACTGTCCGCCTCAAAGAGGCTGAGCTTTCCTGCACGGCACCGGAAATCTTCCGTCCTGCCCAGTTCCGGCAGTTTCAGGCACTTCAGCAAAAAGTCCGCCGGACCTCATGGGGAGGAGATGCCTACGCTTACGGACTGTTGGCTCTGGGACAGATCGACCTCATTGCGGAAGATACGCTCAAACCATGGGACTGGGGACCACTGGCCCCCATCATCAGGGGGGCCGGTGGCAGCCTGACGGACTGGTCCGGCGCCCCGCTGACACTGGAAAGTGACGGCACCGTACTGGCCTGTGCCAGCACACCCCTGCGTGATGAGGCCATGGAAGCCCTTTCCACCTGACGATCTGTCCATTACACATAGATAACGATTCTTCACGAGGTCACGCCTGCTGACCCGGTTCCCACGATGAAGGTTACCCGCCATGCCCCTCTCCCTCGCCAAAGACAGAATCAACATTCTTCTGCTGGAAGGCATCCATGACAGTGCCGTCAACTATCTGGAACAGCAGGGCTACGCCTCTGTCACCCGGCTGAAAGGCGCCCTGGAAGGCGATGCCCTCAAGGAAGCCCTTCAGGGTGTCCATATGGTCGGCATTCGCAGCCGGACGCAGCTGACAGCCGATATCATCAACTCTGCCAACCGCCTCATGGCCATTGGGTGCTTCTGCATCGGCACCAACCAGGTGGACCTCAAGGCTGCCCGGATGGCCGGGATTCCCGTCTTCAATGCGCCTTTCAGCAACACCCGTTCCGTGGCCGAGCTGGTCATGGGCGAGATCGTGATGCTGCTGCGCCGCATTCCGTCCCGCTCGGAGGCCTGCCACAAGGGGGGCTGGGAAAAATCCGCCAACAATGCGTGGGAAGTCCGCGGCAAGACGGTCGGCATCGTGGGCTACGGCTCCATCGGGTCCCAGCTGTCCGTTCTGGCCGAATCCTTCGGCCTGCGGGTGCTCTTTTACGACATCGCCCCCCGCCTGCCACACGGCAACGCCATTGCCGTCAGCTCTCTGGAAGAGCTGCTGGGCCAGTCCGACATCGTGACGCTGCATGTTCCTGAAACACCGGAAACGCAGAACATGATCGGCGAGGCTGAAATCCGGGCCATGAAGCCGAACTCCATTCTGCTCAACAACGCCCGTGGCACGGTGGTGGATATTGAAGCCTTGGCCCGTGCCCTGAAGGACGGCCACCTGATGGGTGCGGCCATCGACGTCTTCCCCGTGGAACCGAAGAGCAGTCAGGAGCGCTTCACCTCTCCACTCCAGGGGCTGGAAAACGTACTGCTGACCCCACACATTGGTGGCTCCACCATGGAAGCACAGGAGCGCATCGGTGTCGAAGTCGCCCAGAAGCTGGTGGATTATTCTGATGTCGGCTCCACCATCGGGGCTGTCAACTTCCCACAGGTTCAGCTGGGTGAGCGCCCCGGCGGGATGCGCTTCATGCATGTCCACTCCAACCAGCCGGGCATCCTTGGGCAGATCAACGACATTTTTGCCAAAGCCGCCTGCAACCTGACGGCCCAGTTCCTCCAGACAGATGGTGAGCTTGGCTACGTCGTGACCGAAGCCGAAGCACAGGAAGGCCAGAATGTCGCCGAACTGGAAAAAGAGCTTCTGGAGCAGCTCCGTAGCCTGAAAGGAACCCTGCGGGCCCGCTCCATCCGTCCGGTCCCGGCTGAAGACTGAGCCGTCCTGCTGCCCTGTCCGGTCTGCTTCTGACAATCGCCCGGCAGGTCCACTGTCGGGCGGTTTCATATCCGACCCACAAGGACTTCTGATCATGGCCACCACCCCGCCCGCTCTTGCCCGCATCCAGAGCGTCACCTTCTCTGGAATCGATGCCTTGCCTGTCATGGTGGAAGTTCAGATTTCCAGCGGGCTGCCATCCTTCATCATTGTCGGGATGCCCGCCCGGGCCATTGCCGAATCCCGGGAGCGTGTCCGTGCGGCACTCTCCGCCATGGGGCTGGCCCTCCCTCCGAAACGGATCCTCGTCAATCTCACCCCGGCCGACCTCCCCAAGGAAGGAGCCCATTTCGACCTCCCCATCGCTCTGGGCCTGCTTGCCGCCATGGGTGTCATCCCGGCCGACTCCATCACGGCCCTGACCGCTTTGGGTGAAATCGCCCTTGATGGAACGGTCACCCCTGTAAACGGCATCCTCTGCGCCGCCCTGACAGCATCGACCCAGGGCCAAGGGCTGATCTGCCCAGCATCGCAGGGGGCAGAGGCACGCTGGGGCCATCCGGCCCTTGAGATCATCGCCACGCCATCCCTCACGGCATTGATCGGCCATCTCCGCAAAGAACAGCCCCTGCCGGATGAACCCCCTCCTACCCCCCAGCCTCCCGATTATGGCCTCGACCTCCGGGATGTGAAGGGCATGATGCAGGCCCGTCGTGTGCTGGAAATTGCCGCCGCAGGTCGTCACTCCCTGCTCATGTCTGGCCCGCCCGGGTCTGGAAAATCCATGCTGGCCAGCCGTCTGCCCGGTATCCTGCCTGATCTCTCTGCGACGGAAATCCTGGAGACCAGCCGCATCCACAGCATTGGTGGCCTGTTGCCTGCCGGGCAGCTTGTCAACCGTCCCCCCTATCGGGCGCCACACCACAATACGACACTGCCTGCTCTGGTCGGTGGCGGTCCAAAAGCCATGCCCGGCGAGGTCAGCCTCGCCCATAATGGCGTCCTGTTTCTGGATGAACTCCCTGAATTTCCCCGCAACTGTCTTGAAGGACTGCGCCAGCCTGTCGAATCAGGTGAGGTCACCATCTCCCGTGCCGCACGGCATACACACTATCCGGCCCGTTTCCAGCTTGTTGCCGCCATGAACCCCTGCCGCTGCGGGTATGTCCATGATGCCGAGCGTTCCTGCAACCGGGCACCACGCTGCGCACAGGATTATACGGCCCGCATCTCCGGCCCGATGCTGGACCGCATGGATCTGTGCGTTCATATCCACTCCCTTTCACCTCTGGCCATCAGCCGTGCCCCCACAGGGGAAAGCAGCGCAGAGGTACGGGCCAGAGTGCAAAAGGCCTATGATCGGCAGATGGAACGACAGGGAACCTGCAACAGCACCATGCCCCCCGATGGGTTCCTCTTCGAAGCGGACGCCCTGGCTCTTGCAGAACAGGCAGCCCTGCGGATGAAACTTTCACACCGTGGCATCACACGCATGTTCCGTGTCGCCCGCACGATTGCCGATCTGGACGGCACGGAAACCGTGCAGAAACACCATGCGGCAGAAGCTCTCTCCTACCGCACCCCGCTCTGAAGATCAGGAAGACAGTCCATCCAGCCCACGGGCCAGATCAGCCTTCAAATCCGCCACGTCCTCCAGCCCGACCTGAATACGGAAGGCTGCGCCCTTCGGCAAACCCTCTTCATGATGTCGTGTCAGTCCCCCGGATGTCGGCAGGACAAGACTTTCATACCCCCCCCAACTGGCTCCAATGCTGAAGAGGTTCAGTCCGTTCAGCATGGCGACCATGGCTTCCTGCGTGATCCCTTCAACCAGCTCCACACCGAACAGACCACTGGCATCCGTGAAATCACGCTTCCATATCTCATGCCCCGGACAGCCCGGCAGGGCTGGATGCCGCACATGGGCGACCTCCGGGCGACTCTCCAGCCAGAGGGCCAGCTCATAAGCGGAGCGGGCCTGCTGGGCCAGACGGACAGCCAGGGTCTTCAGGCCCCGCAGGGTCAGCCAGCAGTCATCCGGGGCACCGCAGGCTCCCAGCTCGATGGCGGCACGGCGCAGGGCCTGCCAGTGTTCCTGCCGCTGGACCGTGATGGACCCGAGAATCACATCCGCATGGCCGCTGGGATATTTCGTCAGGGCCTGAATGGACACATCCACCCCATGCGTGAAGGGCTGGAACGCCCCGATCCCCCATGTATTGTCCAGCAGCAGCCGTGCCCCGGCTCCGTGTGCCAGACGGGCGATCCGGGGAACGTCCTGCACCTCGAACGTATGACTGCCCGGGCTTTCGGCAAAAACCACGGCCGTGTTGGGCCGGAGATGCGCCCGCAGGGTGGCTTCATCCGCACGGGGCGGATAAAAGCCGGTCTCAACTCCAAAACGGGCCAACATTCCCAACGCAAAACGCCGTGTCGGACCATAGACGGAATCTGGCAGAAGCAGATGGTCCCCGCTCTTCAGGAACGCCAGCAGAGCCACGCTACAGGCTGCCAGACCGGAATTGACAACCTGCGTATGGCTTCCGCCTTCCAGGGCTGCAATCACCTGTTCCAGCCTGTGCTGGACGGGGTTGCCCATGGCGCCATAAACAAGCCTGTGATCGTAGGCATGAACGCCCTGGGCCTCCATGTCCTCAACCGTCGGGAACACGACCGTTGAACCACGCTCAACCGGCATGTTGACAAATCCGCCTTCCCGACCCGGCTGCTGACGCCCGGCGTGGGTCAGAAACGTTGCAAATTTCTGCCAGCCCTCACCAATGACAGACCCTGCCCCTATGGTCCTGCTCCTGCTCTTCATACCTGTCACTCCTGCTATCCATGCGGGTCGGACAGACATTTTCCCTTCTTCACGAAGAGACGCAACCCCCCTTCATGAAGCCCCCTGCCGTACAGCTTTCTCCTGTAGAGAAGGCCGGTATCTGGCATGAAGGTTCCATGATGTTCTTTACCGCCAAAACGGTATAGACTGCCTTCTCCCTTTCAGGCCTGTGCAGATGGGTCTTGTTTCTGTTGATTATCAGGTCATTACAACAATGCAGGACCCGACATTGCCGTTTGCAGTCCCCCATGCCCTCCGGCTGGTGAGCTGGAACCTTTTTCATGAGGATGGTGCCACGCTGGAGGATATCCGCCTCCTGCTGCGGGTTACGAAGCCCGACATACTGCTCATGCAGGAATGCCGCCCCTTCATCAACCGTCTGCCCGACCTCATAGGGGGGCATTTCAGCCGTCTGGCTTCAGAGGGACGGGTCCATGGCACCGCCTGCTGGAGCCGCCATCCCTTTCTCTCCTCCCCACGGCTGCACATGCTGCCGCCCGGTCTGGCTGCCCACCGTTCTGCCCAGCTGCTGGAATTTGATACAGGGTTTGGGCCGTTCGGCCTCGCCAATGTCCATCTCTCCCACGGTCCCATCCTCAACCGGCGTCAGCTGCGGCTCATCCGGGAGGAACTGCCGGAACGGGCCATCATCATCGGAGACTTCAATCAGGTAGGCCCCGCCATGTTGCGGGGTTTCAGGGATGTGGGACCACGGGAGCAGACCCACCGGATGCTCGACAGGGTGCCCCTGCGGCTGGACCGCTGCCTTGTCCGCGGTTTCTCCCTGATGGAACGGCGGGTCTATCCCCGTTTCGGATCAGACCATCGCCCCATTGCCGTCACCCTGCAACCAGAGGCCATAAGCAGCAGCCTCACCCTTCCTGATCAGAGATAAGGCAGGAAGAGACAGCAGGCCGCATTCCGCAGGCGGACCGGCAGGGACCATGAATCAATTTCAGCAAGCGTCAGCTGATGGCTGCAATGGCCAAGGATGAACTCTTCCAGATGACCTGCCGTCTCCGCACCATGCAGGGTCAGATTGCATTCGAAATTGAGACGCAGGGAACGTCGGTCCAGATTGGCACTGCCAACAAGGCTCCAGGCCCGGTCCACTGTCATGAGCTTGGAGTGGTTGAAAGGCGGATCCCCCAGCCAGACCCGGCAACCCGCCAGCACCAAGTTCCTGAGGCGGGCATTGCGGGCATAATCCGTCACCGGATGGTTGCTGTGACGGGGAACAACAATATCCACCCGCACCCCACGCAGGGCAGCCAGCCCAAGCTCTGTGGCAAACCGGTTATCCGGGATGAAATAAGGGGTCATGAAGCAGACATGGCTGCGGGCCAGAATGACAGCCTGAAGAATGGTATATTCAATCTTCTCAACATCCATGTCTGGCCCTGACGTCACGACACGGGCCGGAATACTGCCACCCGCCACAGGCACCGGAAAATAACGCTCCCCTTCCAGGGTTTCCCCAGTCGTGAAGGCCCAGTCCCTCACGAAGACCTCGGAAAGCTGCTGGACCACGGGGCCTTCCAGCTGGAAATGCGTATCCGCCACCGGGATGCGCCGCCCTCTGGGCTGGTTGAGCAGATTTTCCGCTCCAATATTCAACCCACCCATGAAGCCTGTCCGGCCATCCACCGCCAATATCTTGCGATGGTCCCGCAGATTGATGAACGGCATCCGCCACGGCCAGAGAGAATGCATGAACCGGGCACAGGGTATGTTCTCCCGCTTCAACCTCTGGATGATCGGGCTGTAGAGATAGCCACTGCCGATGCCATCCACCAGTACACGGACCTCGACCCCACGCTGCCGGGCCTCCGCCAGAGCTGCCACGAATTTCCTGCCGATTCCATCATCCCGAAAAATGTAGGAACAGAGCAGAATGGAGTGCTTTGCCCGGGCAATGCTTTCCAGCATCCTCGGATACGCATGGTCGCCATCATGCAGGCAGGTCACGCTGTTCCCCTTGAGCAGGGGCAGGCCAGTCAGTCCATCCAGCATCTTTACCAGAGGTGCCATGAAACTGTCGGCAGCATCATGGGTCCATGTCGCCAGAAAGGCCGTCTCCTCCGGGCTGACATCTTCCCGCAGCTTCTGCGCCCGGCGATGGACACGATTGATCCCCAGGCAGAGATAAAGCAGCGACCCCAGATAGGGCATGACCCAGCAGAAACCTATCCAGCCAGCGGCAGCAGCCGTATCCCGTTTGGTGAGCAGGATATGGCCTGTTACCAGAAGGGAAAGACTGACATGCAGCAGCCCCAGCAGGAAGGTATATGAAAAAAGCGCTGCCATGTCCTCTCCTCAGCATGGTCCCATAATCAGCCCGCCCCCACCTGCAGGCGGAGACGGGCGGCAGGCTGTTTCAGGCTTGTCCCGCCTATCGGCGCAGCATCCATTGTGGTGCTGCCCGCCCGACAGCGCCCCGGCGGCCAACCAGCGGGGCCAGATCAGCCGGGGACCGGACCTTCTGCCCCTCCTGCCAGACGAGGCCCTCTTCCAGAGAGAAGAGACGGATATGGCTGATCGCCACGCCATCAGCCAGTTTCTGGAGGCTGACACCCCCTCCCTTCGCCACTTCGGCCACCTGCTCCAGCGGGAAGATGAGCGCACGTCTGGCAGTTGTCAGGCAGAGAACATGCGTCCCCTCAGCGGGCAGGGCAAGCCATACCTGCGCTCCATCCCGCACGTTGAACACCTGCCGCCCTGTTCTCTTCTCCGCTGCAAGATTGCTGGCGGCCACCTGCATCCCCCGGCCATCGGTACTGGCCAGAAAATACCGGGCATCATCCTCACCAAGAACAAACAGGGCCACAGCCTGATCATCCTGCGCCAGATCAGCCAGTGTCCGCACCGGCTGACCAAAGCCACGCCCCCGGGGCAGGTCCGCCACCTTCAGCGTGAAAGCCCGCCCCCCGGCTGCCATCAGACAGAGACGGTCCGTACTCTGACACTCGACATGCCAGGCCAGTCCGTCCCCTTCCTTGAAGCGATGGTTCTCCACATCATGCCCATGCCCCTTGACAGCACGAACCCAGCCCTCCTGTGAAAGAAGCACCGTGACAGGTTCCCGTTCCACCGCCAGAGCGGCAGAAGTATCAATGCTGACCGGGGCCTCACCCATGACCGTGCGACGCTGGCCATAGGGTCCACCTTCAAACAGGGCCTGCATCTTCTGGAGATCTTTCCCGATCCGGCTCCAGCGCCGCTTTTCAGACCCCAGCAGAGCCTCCAGTGACGCCTGCTCTTTGCCCAGACCGTCCCATTCCTTGCGGATTTCCATTTCTTCCAGCCGTCGAAGGGACCGCAGACGCATGTTCAGCACATGATCCGCCTGAAGCTCACTCAAGGAGAACGCTTTCATGAGGGCAGGCTTCGGCTCATCCTCTTCCCGGATGATGCGGATGACCTCATCAAGATTGAGATAGACCTTCAGGAAACCATCCAGAATTTCCAGCCTTTTCAGGACGGCATCCAGACGGTGCTGCGTGCGGCGGACCAGTACATCATGCACATGCTCCAGCCATGCCTTCAGAACATCCTTGAGAGACAGCACGCCGGGGATTTTCCCCTGGCTGAGAACGTTCATGTTCAGGCTGAAGCGGCTTTCCAGCATGGTGTGCCGGAAGAGCGTTTCCATCAGCACATCAGGCTCGCAACTGCGGGTTCTGGGTTCCAGAACCAACCGGATATCCGTTGTGCTTTCATCCCGTACATCAGCCAGGAGAGGAAGTTTCTTCTCTTCCATCTTCCTGGCGATATCTTCGATCAGTTTACCCTTCTGCACCTGATAGGGAATTTCCGAGACGATGATAGTCCATGCGCCACCACGGCCCTTCTCGACCGCCCAGCGTGCGCGGATGCGGAAGCTGCCACGCCCTGTCTCATAGGCCTGAACGAGCGTCTGGCGGTCCTCAACCAGCAGGCCACCGGTGGGGAAATCCGGCCCCGGCACGACATCCAGCAGCTCCTCCGTGCTACAGTCCGGCTTCTCGATCAGTAACCGGGCCGCCTGATAGAGTTCGGCGGCATTATGAGGAGGGATGCTGGTGGCCATACCCACGGCAATCCCGGCCGCTCCATTGGCCAGAAGATTGGGGAAAAGCCCCGGCAGGACGACCGGTTCCTGATCCTCATTGTCGTAGGTCGGACGGAAATCGACCGCATCATCGCTGATTCCTTCCAGCATGATGCGGGCCGTTTCGGTCATGCGGCTTTCGGTGTACCGCATGGCAGCCGCACCATCGCCATCAATGGACCCGAAATTGCCCTGTCCTTCCACCAGCGGATAACGCACGGCAAAATCCTGCGCCAGACGCACCAGCGCATCATAGACGGACGCATCCCCATGGGGATGGAACTTACCGATGACATCACCCACCACACGGGCACATTTCTTGAAGCCGGAACTCGGGTCCAGCTTGAGCTGCTGCATGGCATAGAGCAAACGGCGATGCACCGGTTTGAGCCCATCCCGTACATCCGGCAGAGAGCGTGACGTGATGGTGGACATGGCGTAGGCCAGATAACGCTCACTCAGCGCCTCAGCCAGCCGTGTATCTTCGATATGCCCGGCGAGATCGCCCGTCATAAGGTCTCCTGCTTCATGTTCGCCTCTCTGATGGAGACAGGTTAGACACGCTCTTCTTCCTCCTGTCCAGAGGCCGCATCCTCAGCCAGTCGGTACAGGGCTGTCATCAGCCGATCCCGTGCAGCGGGCAAAGGACGATGGCAGGCAGCAAAAACAGCCCGCTGAAGAAAATGGCCACTCAGCCTTGCCCCAGCAAGCCAGTCTGCCGGCTTTCCTTCCTCTTCATCATCCAGAAGACAGGACGGCAGAGGAAGAAGACGATCCTTCCACTCCCCAGCTCCCTCCTCGCTTACGGCACGCCCCGTGCGGGGAGACACATAGGCCAGCCCCTCCCGCACGCCCGTAACGGCACATTGGTCCAACGTCAGGCCATACCCCAGCTGCTCCAGAAGAAGCAGTTCCCAGCGCAGATAAAGCGCCACGGGTGGCAGGGCGGCGGACACGCTCATCACCCCCATGAAATGGGCCAGAGACGCAAACAGCGCCTCATGCGGCTCCCTCTCTGGCAGGGCTTCACTACACAGGCCACAGGCACTCCCGAGCAGGGACAGAGATAGAGGATGGTCGAGGAGGAAAGACGCTGTGGGCCGCACAAGCTCCGCTGTCATGTAACCCAACTGTTCTGGCAGGCGGGCCTTCCAGCGGGCCACGACCAGACTGCCCTCCTGCCAGAGCGCCGCCTGCCGCCGGGACTGCCCGCCACGCACCAGAGCATGAAAAACCCCCCGATGCCGGGTCAGTGCACGGACCAGCAGACTGCTTTCCCCATGAGGAGAAAGCCGCAGGATGATGGCCGGGTCTTCCCACTCCATACCGTTACCCTCAAGACAGAAAAAGGGGCCCCGCCATATTGGCGAAGCCCCTTTCTTCTAGCAAGAAACCGTTAAAGGCTTATTTCTTCTGGCCAGAAGCCGCAGCCACCTCGGCAGCAAAGTCCGTCTCAGCCTTCTCGATGCCTTCACCCAGCTTGTAGCGGGCAAAACCAACCAGCTTGGCACCAGCCTTCTTGACGACTTCCTTCACGCGGCTCTCACCGTCATGCACCCAGACCTGCTCCAGCAGAACCACTTCCTCGTAGAACTTGCGGATACGGCCTTCCACCATCTTCTCGATGATGGCTTCCGGCTTGCCGGAGGCACGGGCCTGGTCTTCCAGCACCTTGCGCTCGTGAGCAACGGACGCAGCGTCCACGCCATCCACATCCAGAGCCGTCGGGCTGGTGGCAGCAACGTGCATACCAATCTGG
The DNA here is from genome assembly GCF_002917995.1 of Parasaccharibacter apium. Taxonomy (NCBI): domain Bacteria; kingdom Pseudomonadati; phylum Pseudomonadota; class Alphaproteobacteria; order Acetobacterales; family Acetobacteraceae; genus Parasaccharibacter; species Parasaccharibacter apium. The sequence continues at coordinate 89,095 of NZ_LMYH01000009.1, read as the reverse complement.
CGGCCCAGTGTCAGCAGAGCTTCACTCTCGGAAGGAGCCTCGACAGCAGCCAGCACACCGATACGGCCTACGCCGGGGCGCAGGGCACCGTGAACGTAGCTGGCCACGACACCAGACGGCACGCTCAGCACGTCCACGCGACGCAGGCTCATGTTCTCACCAATGGTGGCGACCAGATGGGTCAGCTCATCAGCAACAGTACGGCCAGACGGCATCTTGGCAGCCTTGACGGCCTCCAGATCACCACCAACCTGCAGAGCCACCTTGGCGATGTCTTCCACAGCCTGCTGGAAGGCATCATTGCGAGCCACGAAGTCCGTCTCGGCATTGACCTCAACCATGGCAGCCTTCTTGCCATCAACGGCCACACCCACCAGACCTTCAGCCGCAACGCGGCCAGACTTCTTGGCAGCCTGGGACAGACCCTTCTTGCGCAGCCAGTCGATGGCAGCCTGCATGTCGCCATTGGCTTCCGTCAGGGCCTTTTTACAGTCCATCATGCCTGCGCTTGTTGTATCGCGCAGCTCACGCACCATTGCAGCAGTAACTTCTGCCATATCTCTTCATCCCCGATAAAACACCCATGCAGCCGGAAAGTCTCCACGGCTGCATGAGCTGTTCATGTCACAATATCCACTGTCCGGCCACTCCATGAAAGACGGGCCGGACTGTCCGCATGGCCCTGTGGCCAAAAGCCGGAGAGGCTTATTCAGCCTTCTCTGCCACAACGGTTTCCTCAACCGGCAGCTCTGCGGAAGCGCCAATGTCCTGCCCGGACGCAGCCAGCTCGGCAGAAATGCCATCCAGCACGGCACCGGAGACCAGGTCGCAATATGTGGCGATGGCACGGATGGCATCATCATTGCCCGGGATCGGGAAAGTGACACCCTTCGGGTCGGAGTTGCTGTCCAGCACGGCAATCACGGGGATGCCCAGCTTGTTGGCTTCCTCAACAGCCAGCTTTTCCTTGTTCGTGTCGATCACGAACAGCAGGTCCGGCAGGCCACCCATATCCTTGATACCGCCGAGGGAGCGTTCCAGCTTTTCGCGGTCACGGGTGATGTCGAGGACTTCCTTCTTGGTCAGGCCGGTCGTGTCGCCAGCCAGCATTTCGTCAATGCCACGCAGACGCTTGATGGAGCCGGTGATGGTCTTCCAGTTCGTCAGCATCCCACCGAGCCAACGGTGATTGACGTAGTACTGGCCGCAACGCTGTGCTGCATCAGCCACCAGATCGGCAGCGGAGCGCTTCGTGCCGACGAACAGAACACGTCCACCGGAAGCCACGGTGTCACGCACCTGCTTCAGGGCGCGGTCCAGCAGCGGAACGGTCTGCTGAAGGTCGATGATGTGCACCTGGTTGCGGACACCGAACAGGTACGGTGCCATGGCCGGGTTCCAGCGACGTGTGTGATGACCGAAATGAACACCAGCCTCGAGCAGCTGGCGCATCGTGAACTGTGGCATTGCCATAGTCTGAAACTTTCTTTCTCTGGTTTGTCCTCCGCATGGCAACGCCCCTTGGTGGCAAGGGACACCAGGCAATCCGGGCCATGCGTGCGAAATATACCTCCCGCCCCACATGGAAGCGGCAAATACGGCCCTTCTCTAGAACAGGCCGGACGGAAACGCAAGTACTCCGACGACGCCTTTCAGACCCGTGCGAGCGGAAGTGTTTCCAGAAAATCAGCCATGGCCTGATGGGCACGGGCAGCATCACGCCCCAGGCCGATCAAGGCGCCAATCTGCACGGGATGCCTCAGGATGGACCCCAGCAAAGCCGGCACGTGGACCCGCCCGTCCTTCAGGCCTTCCCGGGCAGCGGGGGGAAGGTCCCTGCCCGCATCGTCACAGATCACCCGCAGAACCGCAAAGGGCAGGCCAGACCGGGCTACGAGACCACTCTCCATATCCACGGCGTGGCACCCCGTCCGGGAAAAAAGGTCAGCTTTCTCTCTGGCCGTGCCAATCATGACCGGACTGTGCAGGATGCCACCCCGGACAGCCGCCTGGGCCGCACCGAAACGGGCACTCAGGGCGGGATCAGCCCTGTAATGCTCACTATCAGCCTGCACATATTCAGCCACCTGCACACTCCCCGGTGGCAGGACGGCATCCAGCGCCCCGGAGCAGCCAAAAGACAGCAATGCCGTCACACCTTCATCCTGAAGAACCTGAAGAGCCTGCCGTGCCCCGGTCTCACAGGCATGGCTCAGGGCGATCTTCGCCCCGGGGAAAAAACGGCGGGCCAGCCGTGCTTCCTGCCTGAGCCCTGCCAGGACCCCCAGCATCAGAAACCGAACTCCACCTGCCCGGAATTGCTATCAGCCAGATTGCGGTACCGGGACAGCGCCATGAGCGGGAAGAACTGCTTGTAGCCATGATAGCGCAGGTAAAAAACCTTGGGGAAACCAACGGCATTATACGGCGCCTCGTGCCATTCACCCTGATCGTCCTGCGCCTGCATCAGATAGGCCATGCCACGGCGGACAGCCTCACTATCGTGGCGACCAACAGCCATCAGCCCCAACGTTGCCCAGGCCGTCTGGGTCGGCAGGCTCTCCTTGTAGAGGCCCTGTGGGGCCCCCTCATAGCTGGCGCAGTCCTCACCCCAGCCGCCATCATCATTCTGTACGCTCTCCAGCCAGGCGACGGCCCGACGCACCATCGGGTCATCATGACTGATGCCAGCAATGTTCAGGGCACAGAGAACGGACCACGTGCCGTAAATGTAATTCGTCCCCCAGCGGCCGAACCAGCTGCCGGATTTTTCCTGCTCGGAGCGGATATAATCCAGCCCCTTGCGGATCACCTCACGATCTTCCGGATGACCCAACTGGGAGAGGAACGAAATGCAGCGTGCGGAGACATCCACCGTCGGTGGGTCCAGCAACGCACCGTGGTCGGAGAATGGAATGTGGTTCAGCACCTCCATGTTGTTGTCGATGTCGAAGGCACCCCAACCACCATTGCTGCTCTGCATGCCAATGATCCATTCCCGGGCACGCTCAATGGCCGTACGGTTCTCTTCAGGATCGATCCTGTGCAGCAACATGCCAACAACAGCCGTATCATCCACGTCCGGATAATAATCATTCTCGTACTGGAAAGCCCAACCTCCCGGACGCAGGGTCGGCGCATTGATGGCCCAGTCCCCTCTGACATCCAGAATCTGGTGCTCCCTGAGCCAGGCAGCGGCCTTCTTCAGGGCAGTCGCCGTCTCGGCCGGCATCACGCCCCTGGCACCGGTCGAAGCCTCCAGCATGGCAAGACCGGAAAGCCCCGTATCCCACACAGGCGACACGCAGGGCTGGCAATAGGCCTCATCATCCTTCACTACCAGCAGGCCCTGTACCGCCTCCCATGCCTGGACAACCCGTGGATCATCATCCGGCACCCCCAGGGTCCGGTACATCATGATCACATTCGCCATGGCAGGATAAATGGCACCCAGTCCACCGCCACTCAGCCGCTTCTCGATGAAGTCGATCGTGACACGGATGGCCTTCTCATGAACGGAACGGGGAATGAATGGAACCAGCGGCCGGATGAGCTTGTCCAGACCGGTAAATACCCGCCCCCAGACCGACCGGTACGGACCGCGTATCCAGTCCCTGATGGTGGCTGGCGGTCTCCTGAACAGCTCCTGCACCCGCACGCCACGGGGATTCAGGGCCAGCGGCCTGTAAGCTGCCAGAATGAGCAGCGGCGCTATGACCGCCCTGGACCAGTAGGACATGTTCCAGACCGAGAAAAACGCCTTGCGGGGCAGCAGCATGAGCTCCACTGGCATGACGGGCACGGCATCCCACGGAACTTCCCCGTACAGGGCCAGCTGGATGCGGGTGAAGACGTTGCTCCGCTCTGCCCCGCCATGATGCAGGATGGCCGCACGGGCCTTGCGCATGTGGGGGGCCTCCGGATCATCCCCGATCATCTTCAGGGCGAAATAGGCCTTCACGCTGGCGGAAAGATCAAACCGGCCATCCGTATAGAGGGGCCAACCCCCATGCTCACCCTGTGTCCGTCGCAGATAGACTCCGATCTTCTGCTCAAGCTCCACATCAATGCAGTCAAGGAAATGGCGCAGCAGAACATATTCCGACGGGATGGTTGCATCGGCTTCCAGTTCAAAGACCCAATGACCGTCACTCTTCTGACGCTTGCCCAAGGCAGTATGGGAAGCCCTGACAGCCTGCTCCACCACCGTGGCATCCATGTTATGACGGAACAACGTCTTGTTCACTGACCTCTCCTCCAAAATCCTCGCACAGCAGGGCTTGTGCCTGTCCACATGTGCGGAGACCATAAACCAGTTCTTCAGGTACACGCCGCTCCGGCAGACGCCGTGCGAAAACCAAGCGCTCCCACCGCCACCAGCCCGGACTGTATGGCACCCTCGATCGTGGAAGGCAGACCAGTATCCGTCCAGTCCCCGGCAAGAGCAAGATTGGGATGAGCCGTTTTTGCTCCCGGCCGCTTTTTATCCTGTTCCGGTGTGGCTGCAAAGGTGGCCCGCTTCTCCCGGATCAACCGGGCAGCCGGCATGTCCTGCGGCAGCGGGGTCTCAACCAGCGGGTCCAGGGCCTGATGCAGTTCCGCCCATATGTGCGCCAGCATCTCGTCCTGGCGCCAGTCCGCATAGCGGTTGGCTGCACTGACCGTGACGGACAGGACCTCATCATGCAGGAAGACCCACTCCGCCACACCACCAACAAGCCCAAGAAAACCAGCCTGCTTCAGAGCACCACGAGGCCGCAGAGGCTGCTGGAGACGATAATGGGCATTGGCAATGCTCTCGAACTCATCCGGCCCTTCCAGCCCCGGCAGCAACCCGACCGCCACCGGTGACGGAACGGCTAGGATGACCGCATCTTCTGCCCCCAGTCTCACAGGGCCACTGGATGTCTCCAGCGCACTCACACGCCCTGATCCATCCTCAAACGCAAGGGCAGAGACGCGCGTACCCGTAAGCACCTGAGCATGAAACTGCTCCAAGTAATGCAGTGCGGGGGTCACAAAACTTTCCGAAAGCCCTCTGGCGGCCATCCACGGGCAACAGGCCTGTCCCCCTTTGGCCAGCGTCCGCCGTACGATGTTACCCAGCAGACGGGCACTTCCCCGGTCTATGCCCGTATTGAGGCCGGAGACAGCCAGCGGCTCCAGCAGGCGCCGGGCAAACTGCCCCGGCAGGAAACAGTCTGCCACACTGGCCTGATCACCAGCCTTCATCAGGCGGAACAGAGCCCTCACCTCCCCAAGACGCATACCGGGCACACGGCTGCCCCGCCGCAGCAGCCAGAAAGGCAGACGCCCCGGCGAGAGGCGCAACGTCCAGGAAAGGCCCGCCTCCAGATCATGCCACGGGAAAACGGGAGCCCCCGGCCCCTGCAACGTATCCCGGGCACCCAGACGGTCGAGATAGCGGAACGTGGCAGGATTGGCGGAAAGGAGCAGATGATTGCCGTTATCGATGACCGTGTCCAGCGCCCTGTCATGAAAGGACCGGGCCCGCCCCCCACAGGCCGGACCAGCCTCATAGACGGTCACCTGCGCCTGGGGTGCCAGCTCCACAGCAGCGGAAAGACCCGCAAGTCCTCCACCAATGACATGCACATGGCTCACAATGACACTCCAGCCGCCGCCAGCAGCATGGCCAGCTTCTTGCGGACGGAACAAACCCGCAGGGGGGCCTCCGGGTTGCGCCAGCCACGGCGACAGAGAGCGGCCAGCGTGACCCGGTAGGAGGCCGCCATGATCCGGGCCGGGCGCACCGTGGCTGCCGGGCACTGTTTCATCAGGGCCGTAGCCCGGCGGAAATGATCTTTTGCCCGTCCTGCGAGGATACGGCACAGCCCATCCAGCCCAACGGCATAGAGAGCCTCGGCGGGATCAGTCGGCACGCTGTAACGCCGCAGCAGTTCGGCTGGCAGGTACAGCCGTCCACGGGCTGCATCTTCGGCAATGTCACGCAGGATGTTCGTCAGCTGAAGGGCACGGCCCAGATGGTAGGCAAGCCTGTCTCCCTGCTCCTCCGGCGTGCCGAAGATGCGCACGGACAACCTGCCCACAGCAGACGCCACCCGGTCGCAGTACAGGTCCAGCGTAGCCTCATCAGGAGCCACGACCGGTTCACCACAATCCATGAGCATCCCATCAATGATGGCGATGAAATCATCCTGCCTGAGCCCGAACTGCCTGATGGCCTCAAGCAGGACACGCTCCAGCGCCGTATCGGCCTGCCCCTCATACAGGGCGGCAATACGACCTTTCCAACTCTCCAGGGCGGAAGCAGGGTCATCATGAGGGGTGTCGCCATCGGCGATGTCATCCACGACACGACAGAAGGCATAGATGGCAAACATGCCATCCCGCCGCCCGGGAGGCAGGATTTTCATCCCCCGTCCAAACGACGTCCCTGACCGGTTGACGATCTCTTCCACCTGTCTCAGGTCAGACGGAGCACATGGCAGACCCTGAGACGTATTGTGACGAACAGAGACCATAACCTTCCTCATATCCCTTCAATGGCCGCAGCCAGAACCGTAACCACAGGCCGATCACAGCCTGCCCTCTTCTAGCGGCAAAGTCTGCCGTGGCAAAGGGCCAGCATGAAACCCGCCTCAGCGCAGGTAACGCATGGCCCAGCCCAACGCCCGCAGACCATCAGACTTTGTCAGCGCCACCCGTTCGGCTATCGGGTCCTGCCGGTGCAGACGCTCTGTCAGGCGGCGGCAGAGTGCCACGATCACGGCGGCCTCCAGCCTCATGCGACGGTCTTTCACAAGTGCGGGAAGACGTGCGGCCTCCTCATTCAGGGCATCAACATGGGCCAGCATGCGATCGAACACGCGCCGTACACCCGGCTTACTGCGGGCAAGGATGAGGTCCTTCAGGCGGACATTCTCTTCCTGCAACCACGGGAGAGGCACATAACAGCGGTTCAGCTGCTTCAGATCACTGCTGACATCCTGCATGTGATTGACAATCTGCAATGCCGTGCAGAGCGCATCCGACGGACCGAAGGTCTCTTCCCCTTCACCATGCAGCATCAGCAGGAAGCGCCCTACGGGATTGGCCGAATAGCGGCAGTAATGCAGCAGCTCCGACCAGTGTTCATAGCGTGTCTTTTCCGCATCCATGATGAAGGCCGTTATCAGGTCGCTTCCCAGCTCCAACGGCAGGTTGCGCTCCTGAAGAACCGTCCGGAGGATGACCGCACTCCAGGCATCAGCCCGGCCAGGCGGGGGCTTCCGCTCGCCGTGCAGGACCTCACGCAGGGCTTTCAGCCGGACCACCTTCTGAGCGGGAGACAGCCGGGTATTGTCCACCATGTCGTCCGCCACACGGGCAAACCTGTAATAGGCATGGACGGCGGGCCTGTGTCCCGGAGATATCAGGAAAGACCCGACGGGGAAGTTCTCATCCTTCATGCCCTTGCTGGAAGAAACGTCCTGTTTTCCCCAGATCTGGGCATCCTCCTGCGCCATGGCCCCACCAGACTGTGGCATCATGATTCTGCTCCTTCATACGACCGCCCGCGCCAGCTGACACCTTTGCCCCGATAATGATTCACTGCGGAGCCGACGGTTGCCATCATGTAGAAGGCAGCCACCAGCGGCAATGAGAGGACGCGCCACCATGACAGGTTGAACCAGCGCAGGGTCGGCATGAACGTAATGCAGCTGAGCGCATATGCACAGCCACCCACCACGCGGTTTTTACCACGGCCGAACAGAAGAAGGCGAACCGGCAGAAACCATATCAGAACCATGCCGGCCAAGGCTTTCAGAAGGTTCCAGGGGGAGAATTCGAGCTGGACATAAGCGTTGCGGGCGATCATGTGCCATATCTCGCCCAAGGTCTGATAGGTGCGGATGGACCATGCCTGTTCGCTGCACCCAAGATAAAGCCGCCCTCCGGCCTCCTTGACACGGGCACCGAGCGTACAGTCGTCGATCAAGGCATCCCTGAGGGTCTGTATTCCCCCTATCATCTCCAGCATCTTGCGGCGGATCAGCACCGTCCCCCCGGCAGCTCCAGCCACTGGAGACTGCGGGTCAGCGATCCTTCGAAAAGGATAGAGCATGGCAAAGAAATAGACGAAGGCCGGAACAAAAACCTTTTCCCAGAAACAGGCGCAGTTCAGCTTCACCATCTCGGAAACCATGTCGATATTTTCGCTCTGGGCTCTCTCCACCAGAGAGGAAACATGGTCTTCCTTATGGACAATATCGGCATCTGTCAGAAGGACATAGCCATCAGCAGGAAGGAACTCCAGAGCCTCTTCCTGCCCCTGCCCAACGGCCCAGAGTTTGCCGCTCCACCCCGCCGGGTGGGGCTTCCCATCCAGAACGGTCAGGCGTCCTTGCGGGTCTGGCACACGGCGGGCAATATCCCCCGTACCATCAGTACTTTCATCATCCACAAGGAAAACATGATAGCGCCCCTGATAATCCTGCCCCAGCAGGGAAGACAGGCAGGCACTGATGGAGGCTGCTTCATCACGGGCTGGAACGATGACAGCCACGGCTGGAAGGCCATTCTTCCAACGTCTGGCCTTCAGCCCCCTCCTGAGCCAGGGGCCACCAATCCAGAACTGACCATGAAAAAATGTCAGCCCCAGCCAGGCCAACAAGGAAAACAACGCCATCACAAAAACCATCACCGTGCCAGCCTGCTACTACCTCTCAAGATAAAAAATGTCCCCGCCCATGCTGGCGGAACCAGGCCACGGAATCGGCAACGGCCTGACGGGCCGGACGGGGGCGGTACCCCAGCTCCTGCTCCGCCTTGGCCGAAGAAAAAAACATCAACTTTTTGGACATGTCCAGCATCTCTTTCGTGACACGAGGCTGAATTCCAAAGCCTTTTGCCAACAGTTCGGAAAGATAGGCTACCGGATAAAGCCATGACTGCCTGAGCTGGATACGGGGCGGACGGCGATGGGCGACCTCCGCCACCATGCGAAAAAGATCACCCAGCATGAGATTTTCGCCGCCCAGAATATATTTTTCGCCAATCGTACCATGCTCAAAAGCAAGCACATGGCCTTCTGCCACATCATCAACATGGACAATATTCAGCCCAGTCTCGACATAAGCCGGCATACGGCCTGTCGCACAGTCCAGAATCATCTGCCCGGTCGGTGTCGGCTTGATGTCCCGTGGTCCCACCGGAGTCGATGGATTCACAATGACAGCCGGCAGGCCCTCCTCCCGGACAAGGCGCAGAACTTCCTGCTCCGCCCGATATTTGGACCGCTTGTAAACGCCCACGATCTGATCCTCCGTCACGGGGGAAGACTCCGTGGCCGGAATGCCATCATGGGCCGTGGCCAGTGCCGCAACGGAGGAACAATACACGATACGCTTTACACCCGCCTTCATGGCGGCGAGCATCAGGCGCCGGGTTCCCTCGACATTGGCCTTCATCATCACTTCAGGGTTTGGTACCCAAAGGCGATAATCCGCCGCTACATGGAAAAGATAGGTCACGCCCTCCAGCGCCTCAGCCAGGCTCTGAGGGTCTGCCAGGTCTCCGACAACAAATTCCACGGGCAGGTCGGCCACGTTGCGGCGATCCGATGTATGCCGGACCAGAAGGCGCAGACGACGACCACGCTCCAGCAAAGCCCGTGCGACGGCCGATCCCACAAAACCGGTTGCCCCGGTCACCAGGGTCACATCTTCTGACATCTCCGCTCCTTCCTCACTTCAGCGCCTTGTTCTGCCGGATATAGGCCCCGTCATCATGGCGGGTAAAGCCCTGCTGATTGGACGTGCGCTACGGAGTGGCCTAGAAGGACATGAACATGAATTTAACACTATGGCGGGCACCTTGAAAAAAATACTTCCCTTTGTTCTTTCCCTTACAGGTGTCGTCCTTTTCTGTTTTCTGACCCTGCGTACTGGCATACACCCGATTTTGGCCTCACTTGCCAAGATCGGCCTCAGCGGGTTCATCCTGCTGATCCTCAGCCAGCTGGCCGTCAACATTCTCCTCGGCGTCGCCTGGAAAAGCAGCATCGCCAGCATCAGCTTCCTCCGCCTGACCTTTTCCCGGTTTGTCCGGGATGCTGCAGCAGCGTGCCTGCCTTTTTCCCAGCTTGGCGGAATGCTCATCGGCATACGGGCCACCACGGCGGGCCACCCCCGCCACACGACGGATGGACAGCCCATCAGCTGGACAGAGGGAGTTGCCGCCAACATTGTTGACATCACAACGGAAGTTCTGGGGCAGCTCGCTTTCATCATCATCGCCCTGCTCTGCCTTGTCGGCCAGGCCGATGCCGGGCGATTTGTCTGGCCGCTGGCCATTGGCATCGTTCTGCTGAGCATCGGCATGGCGGGTTTCATCTGGACACAGCAGCGCAGCGGCAATGCCCTCCAGGCGCTGGCCCGTTTTCTTTCCAAGCACATCTCTGCCGACTGGCATGATGCGCTGGCTGAAAACAGCGAAAATTTCCAGAGCTATATTGAAAGCCTCTGGGACCAGCCGGTCCGCATCGGCCTGGGGGCAGCGCTGCATCTGCTCTGCTGGATTGGTAGCGCCCTGCTGACATGGCTGTCCCTTATCCTGCTGGGCGCACACTGTTCTTTTCTCAATGCACTGGCCATTGAAGGGGCCGTCTGTGGTATCATGTCCGCCGGTTTTCTGGTGCCCGGTGCCTTGGGGGTGCAGGAAGCAGGTTATGTGGCTCTGGGGCATCTGTTCGGCATCAGTGCCGACATTTCCATCAGCATCTCCCTGCTGCGACGGGGACGGGACATCGTCATCGGCGTGCCTGTCCTGTTGCTCTGGCAGCTCTATGAGTTCCGCCAGCTGCGCCGGTCCTGAACAACACACTGGCCCACATGCGCTTTACAGGATGAAACGGATATCTCCATGGCTGATGCCCCCCTCTTTGACACCCTGACCATCATCGGCCCGGGGCTGATCGGCTCTTCCATCCTCCGCCGTGCCCGACAGACAGGCACCCTTGCCCGCCGCCTCATCACAGCCGACAGCGCCCCGGCTGTTCTCCAGCGGGCAAGAGAGCTGGACCTGGCGGATGAAGTCACAGCCTCCCTGACAGAGGCAGCCGCAAAATCCGATGCTGTCATCCTCTGCATTCCCACGGGGGCCATCCGGCCGGTCGCTGCGGCCATCCTTCCCCACATGAGGCCCGGGAGCATCCTCAGTGACGTCGCCTCCGTCCGCAGCACATTGGGGCCGGACATCAGCGCTCTGCTGCCAGAAAATGTCAGCTATGTTCCGGCTCACCCCATGGCTGGTACGGAATATTCCGGCCCAGATGCCGGGTTCGCCACCCTGTTCGAGAATCGCTGGACCCTGCTCGTCCCCCCTGCGGGAACACCCTCTGAAGCCATCACCACAATGGAAACGTTCTGGCAGCGCTGTGGAGCCCGCACCCGACAGATTACCGACCAGTATCATGACCAGATATGCGCCATGGTCAGCCATCTCCCGCATCTTCTGGCCTTCACCATATGCGATACTGCGGACCGTCTTTCCGCCGACCTCCGGGCCGATGTGCTGGAATATGCCGCTTCGGGCTTTCGGGACTTCACCCGCATTGCTGCGTCCGACCCGACCATGTGGCGGGACATCTTCCTGACGAACAGGGATGTTCTGCTCGCCACGTTCGAGCGTTTCGAGAAGGATGCCCACCTCATGGTCGAGGCCATACGTAATGGCGATTCCGAGGCCATCACGGAGCGCATCAGGCGTGGACGCCGTATCCGGCAGGGGTTGATCGAGAACAAGCAGGCCTGACCGTTTCTTCTTCACCCCCATGCAAAAGGAGCCCGGCAGGTGATCAGTCTGCCGGGCTCCTTCTTTTCTCCCTGCGTCCCTGAAGGCCGAAGCCTCCAGGGATGCAGACAACGCATCAGCGAAGGATCAGACCTTGACGATGCGCAGGTTCTTGGAGCTGTCGAGCAGGACGACATGCTCACCACCCTTGGCGAACTCGCCAACGGCCTTCACATCATCCTTGCTGGAAACAACCTTCGGGAACACGCCCCAGACCACGCACAGGCGGCGGGAGGTCGTCTCGTTCGTCAGGGCCACGACCGGCTCATGCGGACGCTCCCGGGAAACCAGCACGGCACTGCGGCCATTCTCCGTATGCACGGCCAGAGCGGCTGCACGGGCGTTGCGGGCCACATCAAAGGCTGACTTGGCCTGTGCACCCTGGATCGTGTGCTCGGAGACCGGGCGCATGCGGTCCATGCGGGCACGCCATTCCGGGTCCTGCTCCACACGGGCAGTGACACGGGCCATCGTGGCCACGGCTTCAGGCCCGAAGGAACCGGCAGCACTCTCAGCGGAGAGCATGACAGCATCAGCACCGTCGTAAACAGCATTGGCCACGTCGGAAACTTCCGCACGGGTCGCCACCGGGCTGCTGATCATGCTTTCCATCATCTGCGTTGCCACGATGACCGGACGTCCCTGACGACGGGCCTCGGTGATGGCACGCTTCTGGATGACCGGAACATCCTCGGCCGGCAGCTCGACACCCAGGTCGCCACGGGCCACCATCAGCGCATCGGAGAGACGGATGATCTCATCGAGGCACTCAACAGCCTGCGGCTTCTCCAGCTTGGTGACGATCCATGCACGGCCCTTGACGATGTCACGGGCTTCCTGAATGTCTTCCGGACGCTGGACGAAGGACAGAGCGATCAGATCCACACCAATGGAGAGGGCGAACTGGAGATCCTTGTGATCCTTCTCTGTCAGGGCCGGGATCGGCAGGGCAACGTCAGGAACGTTCACACCTTTGCGCTCGGAGAGCTTGCCCCCCACGAGAACTTCCGTCTCCAGCGCTTCCTTGTGCTTCTTCGTGACGCGCAGAGCCAGCTTGCCGTCATCCAGCAGGAGGCGGTGACCGACATCAACAGCGGCGATGATCTCCGGGTGCGGCAGGTTGACACGGTTGGCATCGCCGGGGGTCTTGTCCAGATCCAGCGTGAATTTCTGGCCGACCTTCAGCTGGACCGGGCCATCCTTGAACACGCCAACACGCAGCTTCGGCCCCTGGAAGTCGGCCAGGACGGCCAGAGGGCGGCCCAGCTTGGCTTCGGCCTCACGCACGGCCTTGTGACGGGCGGCGTGCTCATCATGGGCACCGTGGGAGAAGTTCAGGCGGAAAACATTCACACCGGTCTTGGCAAGATGGAGAATCTGCTCAGCGGTTTCTGATGCCGGCCCGAGGGTCGCAACAATCCGAGTGCGGCGATGATGGATGTTGGCTGTCATAACATTCCTCGACTTTTCATTTGTTCAGTCAGGCTGAATGATTTCACCGGGTTGCACCCCCCATAACAGGCGGCGTTCGATCCACCCGTCATAGCCCCTGACTGTGACATGACACCATGATGAGCCCTGTGGACAGGCCTTGATCTTTCCGATCGCCCCCGGCTCCAGCAGGGCGACGACGGTCCGGTCCGGCTTGTCCGAACTCATCAGAGGGACGTCATGATTCTGGCCCCGTGCCACCTCCCCCGCCGGCACGTATGCCACAATGCGGGAATCAGCATGACCCGTGGTCGAAACTTTAGACGCATCCCCATCATAGGACACGGAACCGGGTATGATAAAGGAACGGCTGCCATGCAGCGTCACCTGATGTACCCAGCCCTTCTGGCCATCCTGGTCCTCCACAAGACGCCAGACCCCGAATTCCCGCTCGATCAGCACCGGATATCCACGGCGATGATAGACCCAGTCGATCGGATACCGCTCACCGGGACCACGCCGCATGTAAACACGGTCCGCCCGCATGGCGGCATAGCGGGGCAGTGGCAGCTTTGTCTCCGTACCGACATTGTCGGGAACAGGAGGCGGAGCTGGCTGCGTCGTCGGAGCCGCAAGAGCGACCTTGTGAGGGGTAGTGCGCCCATGGTGGACACGCCCATGCGCTTTTGCCGCATGGGCTGGCTCATGCACGGCGGCGTGGTGCTTTTCATGCCCCTTACCATGATGATGGGAAGCATGAGACATAGCCTGCTCTCCCTCCGCCCCACGGGCGGGACAAGCTGCAAACAGGGCCATCACCACAATCGGTAACGCCCCCTGCACAGGCAGCCTACAGGAAAATGAAACAGGTACTCTCATCCCTTTATCCCTGCCAAGGGACAGCCATTTGGGCAAGCCGTATTCCCCCTCTCATGTCCAAAAAATCCGCTCATGTACAGCAACCCTGCCCTGCCAGAAAAGCGTGGCAACTTCTTTCAAAAAAACGCTAACCTTAAAAAAGGTCAAAATTTTCTTCAACCAGATAGAGGAAAATTACCAATCTTAAACAATCAGGAGCAGGAGCAGGAGCAGGAGCAAATTTATGCCCTCCAATAAAAGCTGGGAAACCGCCTACGCTGCGAGAGACGATTTACATAAGTACGGGGATAACGGCTTAGGTCTATTTGCACTTTCGTTGCGCTTTGGTCTTGATGACCTTGATACTCTGGCCGCTGATTCCCTTGTAGACGGCCCCGATGATAAAAACTGTGATATCGTACATGTTAACTTGGAGGGCAAGTATGCTATCCTCATGCAATGTTATCAAGCCCAAACAGCCAAAAGTGCTGCACCAGCCAAGAAAGCTGGAGATTTAAACACTGCACTCGGCTGGCTTCTAGGGGAACACATCGATAAAGTTCCTGAAAGACTAAGGCCAGCGGCCAATGAACTCAGGACGGCACTTAAAAACAACGATATTGAGAGATTCCACATTTGGTATACCCATAACCTGCCAGAATCTCAAAATGTAAAAGATGAACTCGGAGTTGTAGAGAGTACAGCAAGAGCCATATTAAATGATTTATACAAAATAAATGATATAAATGTCGATGTATCCGAAGTTGGAAAAAATAAAATACATGAACTTTATAAAGCAACATCCTCACCCATTCTACTGGAAGAAGAAATATGCTTAAAGGTATGCGAGGGATATTCAATGAGCGGCCCCTCTTGGGAATCTTTCTCTACGGCTATTCAAGCGTCTGAACTCCATAGATTATACAAAAAATATACAACCAACATGTTTTCTGCAAATGTGAGAGATTACTTAGGATCGCGCAGAAGCGAGTCGAATATAAACCAAGGCATTATAAATACTATAAAAAGAAACCCTGAAGATTTTTGGGCTTTCAATAACGGACTGACCGTATTAACAAACAATTTCCGTATAGATGGGAATAATATAGTAGTTTCTGGCCTCTCGATTGTAAATGGAGCCCAAACAACAGGAGCAATCGGTTCTTTGAAGGAACCACCTTCCCAAGAGGCTTGGGTTCAAATCCGTTTTGTTAAAAACAGAACAGGGGGAAATACATCAAACATTATACGTGACATAATTAAATACAACAATAGCCAAAACACTGTCGAGGCCTCTGATTTTAGAAGTACAGACTCCATACAAAAGAGACTCAAAGAGGAGTTCAAAAAAATACCAGAAGCTGAATACAATGGAGGAAGGCGCGGCAGCGGATCAGAAGTAATAAAAAGGAATCCCAATCTTCTTCGCTCACCAACCGTAGGACAAGCTTTGGCCAGTTTCCATAATAAACCTGAAGTAGCATACCATAAAAAGACAGATATATGGGTTTCGGATAATTTATATAGCACATTTTTTAATGATAAAACTTCCGCTGACCATATTGTCTGCGCCTACACTCTTATTAAGAGTCTAGAAAACTATAAACAAAACTTGCAAAATAAAGCAAAAGAAGAAGAGCTTGTAGAGGCCGATGAAGAAGTACTTAAATACTTTAGAGAGAGAGGCTCAATCCATCTTCTTGCATCCGCAGTCAGTGGTTGTTTAGAAACGATTCTGGATCAGAAAATACCCAACAAATTCCGAATTAGCTTCGGCGTAAAAACCTCCCCCAAAAAAGCCGAAGAAATCTGGAGACTTATTCTAGAACCCACCATCCCCTTTTGTCCCAATCTAACAGACGCCTTAAAAGGTGGTTTAAGATCAGCAGAATCAATCAAAGAGGCTTGTGTCACGTTCCGACGCATGGTTAACTCGACACGGAGTCAAAACAAAAGTACTTACGAAGAATTTTCTTCATTTGTTCACATTGGATAATAATCCTGCACATTACGGGGCCACTGTGTTATGGCCCCGTAAAAAACCTCACTCCCACTCGATCGTGCCCGGTGGCTTGGAGGTAATGTCGTAGGTGACACGGTTGATGCCACGCACCTCGTTCACGATGCGGCCGGCAACACGGTTGAGGAACTCGAAAGTGAAGGGATAGACCTCGGCGGTCATGCCGTCCGTGCTGGTGACGGCACGCAGGGCGCAGGCCTGATCGTAGGTACGGTCATCACCCATCACGCCCACTGTGCGGACAGGCAGGAGAACCGCAAAAGCCTGCCAGATCTCATCATACAGGCCAGCCTTGCGGATTTCCTCCAGATAGATGCTGTCCACCTTCCGCAGGAGGTCCAGCTTCTCCCGTGTGATGTCACCGGGAATACGGATGGCCAGCCCCGGCCCCGGGAAGGGATGCCGCCCGACAATATGCTCCGGCACGCCGATCTCACGACCCAGCGCACGGACCTCATCCTTGAAGAGTTCACGCAGCGGCTCGACCAGCTCCATGTTCATCCGTTCCGGCAGACCGCCCACATTATGGTGTGACTTGATGGTCACGGACGGCCCGCCATTGAAACTGACACTCTCGATCACATCCGGATACAGCGTGCCCTGCGCCAGGAATTGCGCCCCGCCCAGCTTGGCCGCTTCCTGCTCGAAGACCTCAATGAAGAGGCGGCCAATGGTCTTGCGCTTCACCTCCGGGTCCGTCACTCCGGCCAGCTCGCCAAGGAACAGGTCGGAGGCATCACGATGGACCAGATGGATGTTGAAACGGTCACGGAAGGTCTTCACCACCTCGTCAGCCTCACCGGCACGCAGGATGCCCGGATCGACAAAGATGCAGGTCAGCTGGTCCCCGATGGCATCATGGATCAGCTTGGCCGCCACGGAGCTGTCCACCCCGCCGGAGAGACCACAGATCACCTTGCCATCACCCACCTGCTTGCGGATGCGGGCAATTTCCAGATCACGGAAACCGGCCATCGTCCACGTGCCGGAGCAGCCTGCCACGCCATGCGTGAAGTTGCGGATCAGCTCCGCCCCATGTGGCGTATGCACCACCTCCGGGTGGAACTGCACGCCATAGATGCGGCGTTCTTCATTGGCGATGATGGCAAACGGTGCCCCCTCGGAATAGGCCACGGCCCTGAAGCCCGGCGGCAGGGCCGCCACACGGTCACCGTGACTCATCCAGACCTGCTCACGCCCACCCTGTGCCCAGAGACCGTGGAACAGCGCACATTCCTCGGCGACATCAATATAGGCACGGCCAAATTCACGGTGGTCATGGGTTTCCACACGCCCGCCCAGCGTATGGCAGAGAACCTGCTGGCCGTAGCAGATACCCAGAATGGGGCGCTTCAGCTCCAGCAGCCCTTCCGGCAGGGTCGGCGCATTGTCGTCATGCACGCTGGCCGGGCTGCCGGACAGGATGATGCCCCGCGGGTTGAACTCACGGATTTTCTCCAGCGGGGAAGTGAACGGCCAGATCTCACAATACACCCCGCTTTCCCGCACGCGGCGGGCAATCAGCTGGGTCACCTGGCTGCCGAAATCCAGAATCAGGATACGGTCTTCATGGAGGGTTTCATCAAGCTGCTGAAGGGTGTCTGCGTTTTTCTGCGTCAAGTTCCGGGCCTCGCCTGCTGGATATGGCACAATGCTCAATTCGTGCTAGTCTCTATAGGACGATCGACCGCCAACGTCATCCTTATTCTCCACCGGTTTTTACCTTCCGGCAAAGATTTCCGCGGCGGCTCACATTACTCGAACATGTTTTTCAGGAACTGCGCAATGCGTCCCGCTTTTCTCACCTGTCTGGTCAGCCTCTGCACTCTGGGGGCCTGCTCCTCCCTTCCCGACCCGGCTTCCGACCCCTATGGCCTGTGGACGGGCAAGCTCGTTACCGAGCAGGGAATCTGCCCGACCAGGGACATATCCTCCCTTCGCATCCGTGGGCATGAGGTCGTTTTCAACCCCGGCATGAATACATCCACTCTCCGGGGCACCTATGAAAAAGGCCAGCAGCACTACCTGGCCGAACTGACCGACAAGGGAATGAACGATACCCCCTACAGGCAGACATTCAACGGCTATCCGGTTGGTACGGCCATCGGTGGGACCTACACGTCACCACGCTGCCGTGCCCATGTTTCGCTGATTCGCCGCTGAAAAACGCCGGGAACATCCCACTGGAAAATATTTAAAAAAACTTCTCCAGTGGGGTTGCACCGCTGCCCCAGACCGGATAGAAGCCTCCTCAACACGGCGCACCCGTAGCTCAATTGGATAGAGCACCAGACTACGAATCTGGGGGTTAGAGGTTCGAGTCCTCTCGGGTGCACCATGTCATCATATACTCGGGTCTTCCGAGGTCTGCACCCGTAGCTCAATTGGATAGAGCACCAGACTACGAATCTGGGGGTTAGAGGTTCGAGTCCTCTCGGGTGCACCACATATCTCCTCATCCAGAATACATGATTGAAGCGCTTCCATAGCTGCTTGGGAAGAGCGTCAGGGTGTTCCGTACTGTCTGCGGCTGCGCCCCTGTTTCCTGCGGGTTACACCTTCCCATTTTGGCTGCTGGTCTGTAATCATGCGGTCATGACTTCGACACATCCCGACCCGACATTCCAGACCCTCCTGAACAACCACCCCAACCTGTCCTACGAAGGCAGACAGGGGCTGGTCATGGATGGCACCTCTCTCACGGATATTGCCAGAGAGCACGGAACACCCTGCTGGGTCATCAGCGCCGATACGCTACGCCAGCGTGCTCATGCCCTTCAGGATGCATTCAGGGCCCGCAATCTGCCCATCCATTGCCACTTTGCCGTCAAGGCACAGGATCATCAGGCCTGCCTGACCGTTCTGGCACATTGTGGCTTCGGGGCTGATGTCGTCAGCGGTGGAGAACTGCGTCGGGCTCTTGCGGCGGGCATCAGGGCCCGTGACATCGTCTTCTCAGGAATCGGCAAGACGGATGACGAGCTGGAGCTGGCGATTCATCATCAGATCGGTCAGATCAATGTCGAAAGTGTGGAAGAACTGCACCGGATCAACGCTCTGGCACAAAACATGCAGCAGCGGGCCCGCATCGCCTTCCGGGTCAATCCCGATATTGACGCCCAGACACACAGCAAGATCACGACAGGGCGTGCCGAAGACAAATTCGGCATTGCCCATGACGCCATCCCGGCCCTCTACCGGAAGGCACAGACAGACATGCCCGGTGTGGAGCTGGTCGGTCTTGCCGTTCATCTCGGCAGCCAGATGGTGACGGCAGCTCCCTTCCGCAAAGGCTATGAGCGAATTGCCGCACTCGTCCGCACCCTGCGGGAAGATGGGCTGCATGTCAGCGACATTGACTGCGGCGGCGGCCTTGGTATCGCCTACCGGAACGAGCAGGCACCTCCCCCCGCCATGCTGGCTGATGTCATTGCCGAGACGCTGGGAGACCTGGATGTGCAGCTGCATGTCGAGCCCGGCCGCTGGCTGGCGGCACCCGCCGGGGTTCTTCTGGCCCGTGTGATCGACGTGAAGGACGCTGCCCGCCGTTTCGTCATCATTGATGCTGGCATGAATGACCTCGTCCGCCCAGCCATGTATGATTCCTGGCATGGCATCCTCCCCCTGAACGAACCGGACACCACCACCGAAGAGTGCGTAGATGTGGTCGGTCCCATCTGTGAGAGCAGCGACATCTTTGCCCGCCAGCGTTCCCTGCCCCCTTTGAAGAAAGGAGATCTGGTTGCTCTGCTGGATGCCGGAGCCTATGGCACAGTCATGAGCTCCACCTACAATTCACGCCCCCTTGCTGCGCAGGTCATGATTGAAGGCGACCGGAAAGCCATCATCCGCAGACGCCAGACACTTGAAGAGCTGCTGGTACAGGAAGCCGTCCCCGACTGGCTGGCCCGCCCCTGACCCCCGTGAAGCCCACACCCCTCCCTCCCCGGTTTGCCCACATCCAGCGGCAGGCCTACCGTCGGCTCCGGCTGGAACAGTGCTGGCATCATGCCCGCTGGCCCCTGCTGCTTGCTGGCCTGTGGGGCTGTGCGGCCCTGCTTCATCTCCCACAATCCCTGCCTGACAGCCTGCACCTCCTGCTGGAAGTCTCCTCCTTCGGAAGTGTGCTGTTCTTGGCAGCCCGGCGCCTCCACCGCCTGCCCCGTCCCTCCGCTGCACAGGTGGATCAGCGTATCGCCAGCGATTCCGGGCTTGCCTTTCCGCCCTTGGCAGCCCTGACAGACCGCCCCGCTCTGCCTGAAGGCCTCTCCGAGGAAGACATACGCCGGGAAGGGCAGCTCTGGACCATCCACCGGCAACGGCTTCTGGACTCGTTCGACTCTCTCAGCCTGCGTCTTCCACGGCTCTTTCCACACTGGGCAGGCAGGCTGACAACCGCTCTTGTCGTACTCTGCCTGTTCGTCCTTGGGGGGCTGGCGGGACCACAGGCCGGGCTGAGACTGAAGGCTGGCTTCATCCCCGGCAT
Source organism: Parasaccharibacter apium (assembly GCF_002917995.1). NCBI lineage: Bacteria > Pseudomonadati > Pseudomonadota > Alphaproteobacteria > Acetobacterales > Acetobacteraceae > Parasaccharibacter > Parasaccharibacter apium. The sequence goes on along the minus strand of NZ_LMYH01000009.1, from coordinate 68,483 downwards.
GGATGATGACGCCGCACCGCTCCCTGCCATGCAGGCATGGATCGACCAGCCCGCCTATTCACCCGGCCCACCCATTTTCCTGACGGCACACAGTCCCGCCCTCTCACTACCGGAAGGAGCACGGCTCCACGCCGTGCTGGACGCCACATCAGGACGCCCCGCCCTGCATGGTACTGTCGAGCACAGCCAGACATCCCGGGAGAAAGGAAGCTGGCAGATTGAAGGAACCCTGCGAAAGAGCGGCACCATAAGTCTTTCTGTCCGGGGCCGCAGGCTGGGGCGCTGGCAGCTTCATGTCAGTGCCGACACACCGCCAGACATTCAATGGACCGCCAAAGCCGGTGCCATATCGCAGGACTGGTATACCAGCTTTCCATGGTCAGTCAGCCAGCCCCATGGTGTCGCTTCCCTGGAGGCCAGACTGCACCCCATCATTCCACCAGCGCACACGCCGGACCCTGCTCATGGTCTGACCATTCCCCTGCCGCTGGAAAAACAGCCGACCAAAGCCACGGGCACCACCCGGCTCGACCTCTCCGACAGCCCCTTCGCCGGGCTGGAAGTTGCCGGGCAGCTCTGCGCCCGCAGCAGCTCTGGCAAAGAACGCTGCTCCAAACTCCAGACCTTCCGCCTGGGGCACCGTTCCTTTCACGATCCACTGAGCCGCGCACTGCTGGACCTGCGATTGGCTCTTGTTCTCGAGCGCACAACAGAAGCACAGGCAGCCCACCTGCTGGCCCTTCTGACAGACCTGCCTCTTCCGGCTGATCTCAGCCTGCCACTCGCCCTGCTACAGCGGCAGGCAACGACAGGCCTGCCCCTCCAGGCCCTGACTGAACAGCTCTGGTTCACAGCCCTTTATGCGGAAGACCGTTCACAATCCGGGCAGGCCATTGCGGCCTCCATGCTTCATGTACGGGCCTTGCAGAACGGGATACGCCTGCATCTTCTCGCTCTCGGGCAGCATCCCGCTCCCCCGCCTCCAGCTGAACAGCAGGCGCTGCATGACGAACTGGAAAGCCTGAAAACTGCTCTGGACGGCCACATGGCCTTCATTTTCCAGAAAGCCAGCCAAAGCGGCCTCGTCATGCCCATGCCCGGTGGCCGGGGAATGCCCTGGATCCGCCTTGCCGGGCAGGTCCAGTCTGATGCGTTGGCCGGACGGACAGAACAGGCTTTGGAGCACCTGCGCAATATGGTGGAACCTGCCGAACAGCTCCGGCAGGCGACCCTGCCAGACATGCAGTCGCTGGCCGCCTCCATGCAGGCGCAGGCTGAAGCCCGTACCCAGCGCCTCGCCCTGCGGGATCTGATACGGCAGGAAACCGACCTTCTGAACCACGCCCAGAAACGTCTTGCCTCAGAGCGCCCCAAAACGGATGATCAGGACACCCAGCACAAGGATGTCTCCCAGATGTCCACAGCCGAACTGCTCAGCCAGCTTGGCATGGTTTCCGCCTCAACAGACAGTTCTTCCACAACATCACAGTTGGATCAGGAGGCCGTTCTCCTCCATGCTGATGAACGGCAAAAGGACCATGCAACCCAATATGCCCTGCGCCTTCTGGCCGGCACGCTCAACCATCGTGGGGAAACCCTGACAAAGAAAAAAATGTCCAATCTGCTAAAAGCGGAAAAAGATATGGGAGCTGTCCTGAAGAGCCTCGCCAACCGTCAGGACGAAGAAAGCGTGAAGAACATCCAGACCGTCCTGAATGATCTGTCACAGTCCCGTCATGAGATGAGCCGGAACCAGTCTGCATCCAGTCAGGAAAGCAAGGGGCATCTTGGCTTCATTCCTCCTCCTTCTGCCTCCTCATCGCCAGATGAGCAGAACGGCACCCCCTCTGCCTCCCCCGATGACGACCCGAACAGCGGGCAGGATGAGGACACACATGATGATGAGGAAAAACAGCCGGAGAATCAGGACCCGCTGGGCCGGAAACTGGATGACAGTCCGGACTCTGATGCCCACATCCCGGACCATGAACGCAACCGTGCCCATGACATCGAGCGTGAACTGCAACGTCGTGCCTCTGACCGCACCCGCCCCCAGAGTGAGCTGGATTATCTCAACCGGCTTCTTGCCCCCCTCCGTCAGTCGCACTGACCCTGTCAGATGGCGGGAGCCAGCCTGCAGAAACCCGTCATATCGGGTGGAATGGAGAAAAAGCTGAACCGTCTGACATGCCCCCCTGAAGGACGACAAAACGTCTGGGAATAGGACCAGGCCCGCAAGATCATGTCAGATTAAAAAAGAGCCAGCCATCCTATCGGGGATGCTGGCTCTTTGTACAGAAAACAGCCGCCTGTCAGCGCAGGGACGGTTTCATCCCCAGTGCCTCGGCCAGGCGTTCCAGCTGACGGGAAATGGCGCTGCCACCAGAACGCAGTCGACTGCCATGCAGGCTGAGCACCAGCTTGTCATCCTTCATGGCCAGGTGTGTTCTTTCCAGAAGAACCTCTGTCCCAGCACATAATGTATAGACCAGACGCAGCACCAGCCCGAGCTGCACGGCCGCCTCGTAGCGTCCCTTGCTCAGCAGACGGCGGGACGGCTCCAGAACGGGATCATCCCTGTTGATCTCGTACCGCACGGCCAGCACGAGGGCCAGAAAGGCCCGCGATTCATGGGAAAAACCAACACCATGACAGTACAGGACCCGTCGATAGGTCTGCTCTGCCCGATATTGCGGATGGTCATATGACCCGATATCGGAGATGGTACAGGCCAGCCGGAGCTGTGCTGCCAGAAAAGAATCTTCTACCCAGTCCAGTCCGGTCAGGAAGACAGGAGACACCCATGTGATAAGAGGCTCGGCCAAGGAGGCATTACGGCCAAGCCGCCCTGCCATCTCCCGAGCCAGAGCCTCCATAGGGTCTTCCTCAGCGACAGAGGAGGCAACCTCACGCATGTACCAGCCTTCCCGCAGACCCTCCGCACTGAAAACGACCTCCTGCGCACCCGTCTGGGCCAGCAGGGCGAGCAGAACCTGGGCTGCAAATGGCGCATCCACCATCCGCTTGCGTGGGACGTTGCCGATCTTTTCCATCTGCTTGCGGCTGGCCCCGATGACCCAGCCTGCCATTTCCTCTGCCTCTGACCGGCTGAGCCGGAAGAGATGGACCATGTTCAGAGGATACTCCATACGAGCCACATGCAGGCGGGCCAGCGCCCGGAAGGCCCCACCCACCAGATAAAGAGGCTTGCCGGCCGCCGTTGCCAGCCATGAGACATCTGCCAGCGTCTTTCTGGCAATCTTGCTGGCCTCTCCCAAGTCCTCCTGCGAACGCTCCCGCAACCGGATCACTCCAAGCGGTGTCGTCCCAGCCTCGAAATAGGCCCCGTTCCTGACACGGATCAGCTCCAGCGAGCCCCCTCCAATATCGGCCACCACACCATCAGCATCCGGCAGGGCACACAGCACCCCTGCGGCGGAATAATCCGCTTCTTCCTCTCCATTCAGCACACGGAAGCGGGCTTCCGGCATACGGGCTTTGGCCGCTTTCACAAAGTCAGCCCCATTATGGGCATCCCTCACGGCAGCCGTGGCGAGAACATCGAACGGTTCCACTTTCATGGCCTGACCAATGGCCTGATAACGGGCAAGGACCTCCAACGCGCGGTTGATGCCTTCCTCGCTCAGCATCCCTGTGGCCTCCAGCCCTGCACCAAGACGCAGAGTGGCCTTTTCGTTGAAGATGGGAACGGGATTGCGGGCAACCCCCTCATAGACCACCATCCGCACGGAGTTGGAGCCCAGGTCCACGATTGCAGCCCGGCGGGACTCCCGTCCCCCCCACTGCGCTGCCGTATACACCATTCTTACGCCTCCTTCGCAGGCACTTCCCCATCCTCGGAGTCCAGCCGGGGATTCGCTGGAGTGTCTGCTTCTTTAGCCGACGCAGAGGCTTTTTCCATAAAATACTCATGCGCGGAAAGGGGAGATTCGCCGGGTTCGACACGTTTCCAGCGGCCATCAGGCAGCATTACCCAGCTCTGCAACGTATCATGAACATTCACCACCATGATCTCGCCCAGGATGCGGTCATGAGACTCCGTATCCGTAATGGGCACCATGGCCTCAATGCGGCGGTCCATGTTCCGTTTCATCCAGTCAGCCGATGCAATGTACAGCTTTGCCTGGCGGGAAGGCAGCTCACACCCGTTGCCAAAAGCAAAGACACGGGCATGCTCCAGATACCGCCCCACGATGGACCGTACCTCAATCCCTTCAGAAAGGCCCGGCACACCCGGCCGCAGGCTGCACATCCCCCTCACCACAATGGTGATCTTCACACCGGCCTGTGATGCCTCGTAGAGAAGCTCGATCAGCTTCCTGTCCACAAGGCTGTTCATCTTCAGCCATATCTGCCCGGGCCGTCCGGCGCTGACATGCTCCATCTCTTCCCGCACCAGCTTTTCCAGCGTCGGGCGAATGGTAAGAGGCGAAAAAGCCACCGCATGAAGCTCCGGCACCGCAGCGCCGGTAATACAGTTGAAGAGCCGGGCACAGTCATCAACCAGGACGGGATTACAGGTAAAATAGGAAATGTCCGTATAGATCTTAGCTGTATTGGGATGATAGTTGCCCGTCCCGTAATGGGCATAGGACTGGAGGTGGTCGCCTTCACGCCGTACCACTAGGATCATCTTGGCATGGGTCTTGTAAGCCGCCAGACCATACACGACCTGCACGCCTCTGGTCTCCAGTGCCCGGGCAAGACGGATATTGGCTTCTTCGTCAAACCTGGCCCGCAGCTCCACCTCTACCGTAACGGATTTACCCGCCTCAACAGCCTCGATCAGCGCATCCACGATCGGGCTGTCATGCGATGTCCGGTAGATGGACTGCTTGATGGACAGGACATCCGGATCCCGTGCTGCCTGCTGGAGGAAATGAACAACCGTATCAAAACTCTCATACGGATGATGGACGACAAGGTCAGCCTCCCGGATCGTGGCAAAATAATCGCCGTCATGCTTCAGGACACGCTGCGGAATACTGGGATGATACGGTCTGAAAAGAAGCTCCGGCCGGTCGGACACGATGAGCTGCTTGACATCGCCCACACCGACCATGGTCGGCAGATGGACAACATCATCCTTGGCCACGCCCAGCTTGCGGATAAGATGCCCGGGCAGGCGACCATCCACCTCCAGATGGATGCAGGCCCCACGCCGCCGTTCCTTCACAGCCTTCTCGAAGCTGTTCAGCAGGTCTTCAGCATCTTCTTCCAGCTCCACATCCAGGTCACGCACAAGGCGCAACATGCCTGAACGGCTGGCATGAAGCCCCGGATACAGACGTTTGGCAAAGCGGGAGATCACATCCTCCAGCAATACGAAGCGGATCGTTTCATCCTGGTCCGGCAGACGGATGAAACGAGGCAGCTGTTCTGGCAGGACAACCATGCCATCCATCATGTGATGATCCGTCTTCGGGTCCTTGAGACAGAGCACCAGCGCCTGCCCGCCACTGAAGATGAACGGCAGGGGATGGGTGGGATTCAGGGTCAGCGGCGTCAGTACAGGAAAAAGCTGGCTGTCAAAATATTTGGAAAGCCACTCCTGATCGTGATGATGGAGCTTCTCAACATTCCTGATGAGAATATTCTCGTCCCGCAGCTCCTTCAGCATGTCACCCCAAATGCGCTGCTGCTCTCCCTGGAGATGCCATGCCTGGTGCCGTACCGTTTCAAGCTGCTGGGCCAGGGGCAGCCCGTCGGGGCTTTTCTTGCCGGAACCATCCTTCAGCTGGTGCACCAGCCCAGCGACACGGACGGCGTAGAATTCATCCATGTTGCCCGCACTGATGGAGAGAAAGCGCAGCCGCTCCAGCAGGGGCGCTGCCGGATTTTCAGCTTCATCCAGAACACGCTGGTTGAAATCCAGCCAGCCAAGCTCACGATTGATGAAACGGGTCTGATGTTTCTTTGTCATGGCTTCACTCGCCATGTTTGTCTCAACAAACGCCATATTCCCTATGTTGGACATGACAGTCTCCTCACCTGGCTGGTCAGCAGGCACAATCCCGCTTCTTTATTGCTTCAATAAGACAGAGGTTCCGTCAATATGACAATTATTAAGATAGTATTTCAGCCTTGCAGGTAACAAATGCAATTGGGGCTGGACAGTTCCTGATCTGGCAGAAAATCGCCTCTTATTTCTTCCCCCGGACCAGGCAAGGCTCCATCAGTCTTCTTCTTTGAGAAGATCGACCAGCACCTCCATGGCCAGAGCACGACTGATGGCGCTGCCCCGTTTCATGGCAGCATCATCCAGTCTGTTCACCGCCCGGACCAGTGCCTCCCCTGTCCGGGGCAGCTGACGCCAGAGCCAGTCCGTGACGGACTGTGGCACGACAAGCTGCCGCTCAGCCATGAGAGACAGCAGCAGGGTTGCCCGCAACTCATCCTCTGGCTCTTCCAGCCCCGCTGTCATGGTCGCCCTGAGCCGACTCGCAAGGTCTGGCAGATGGAAAAAACGGCGTGCCGGTGGGTGCCGGGATGCCATGAGCACCCGCCTGCCCGCCGCATGAGCACGGTTGAGCAGATGCAGCAGCGCCACTTCCTGTTTCTGCTCCAGCCCCTCCAGATGGTCGATCACAAACGGGGTTACGCCCGGCTCCAGCTTCTGCCCCGCCACCAGCAGGGCCCCATCTGCATCACAGGACAGTGCCGCAGCCTCGAACTGCACAGCCCCATTCTGCTGCGCCCAGACATGCAGCAGATGGCTTTTGCCTGTACCCGCAGGCCCCCACAGCCAGAGCCTCCCTTCCGGCCAGCGGGCCCGTGCCAGCCATGCACGCGCCGACGCATTGGACGAACCAGCAATGAACCGTTCCGCCGAGAAAGGACGGTCCTGCTGAAGATCCAACACCAGCTGTACCCGTGCGTCTGTCATCCCCGCTTCATCCGCCCCCTTGCCTCAGCCTGCCTGCCCCTGTCATCGGGGAGCAGAAGGTTTCCCATTCTTTCACAAAACCGAAATGATTTGACAGTCCTGCACATTCCGTCTTCACGCAGGATGCTCTATAAGGGCACCAGCATCAACCAGCAGGGACATCATACCCCCATGACCAAGACATCCTCCTCCCCCAGTGCCAGTTACGCCGCAGCCGGTGTGGACATCGAAGCCGGAGATGCCTTGGTCGATGCCATCAAGCCGGCGGCCAAGGCCACGACACGCCCCGGTGTCATGGGCGGGCTTGGAGGGTTCGGTGCCCTGTTCGACCCCAAGGCAGCGGGCCTGAAAGACCCCGTGCTCGTCAGCTGCACGGATGGTGTGGGCACGAAGCTCCTGCTCGCCATCGAAAGCGGCCTGCATGATGAGATCGGCATCGACCTCGTGGCCATGTGCGTCAATGACCTGATCGTGCAGGGTGCCCAGCCGCTCTTCTTCCTAGACTACATGGCAACGGGCAGCCTTTCCGTCGCCGTGGCGGAACGGATCATCAAGGGCATTGCCAACGCCTGCAAGGAAAGCGGCTGCGCCCTGGTGGGGGGTGAAACGGCTGAAATGCCGGGACTCTATGGCAAGGGCCATTACGACCTTGCAGGCTTCAGCGTTGGTGCCGTGGAACGTGATGCCATGCTGCCCGCCACCATCCATGAAGGCGACAGCCTGATCGCCCTGCCATCCTCCGGTGTCCATTCCAACGGCTTCTCCCTCGTCCGCCACATCGTGGGAGCCTCCGGCCTGAGCTGGAACGACCCTGCCCCCTTCTCCCCGAAGCAGACGCTGGCCGAAGCCTTTCTGACGCCCACACGCCTCTATGTCAGCACCGTTCTTGCCCTGCATGAGAAGAAGCTGATCAATGGCTGCGCCCATATCACCGGTGGCGGCCTGCCCGGGAACCTGCCCCGTGTCCTGCCTGAGGGGCTGGGTGTGGAAGTGGACGGGCAGAGCTGGCCGATCCCCGGCATCTTCTCATGGCTTGCCGAACAGGGACCTGTCAGCGAGGATGAAATGCTGAAGGTCTTCAACTGCGGCATCGGCATGGTGCTGGTCACCAGCGAGCCGGAGAAGGTCATGGCAGAGCTGGAACAGCGTGATGAAGAAGCCATGCTGATTGGCCGTGTCGTCCGCAGCAGCACGCCGTTCCGCCTCACCTCCCCGCTGAATCTGGGCTGAGGAACCAATGGTGAAGAAGACCCCCATCGCCGTTTTCATCAGCGGTCGTGGCAGCAACATGGTCGCCCTGATGGAAGCCTGTGCCCGGCCAGACTTTCCTGCCGAGATCGTTCTTGTCCTCAGCAACCGGGCCGATGCGGCCGGGCTGGAAACGGCCAGCAGGGCTGGAATAAAAACACTCTGCATTCCCCACAAGGAATACGGCAAGGATCGTGAAGCTCATGAGCGGGCACTGGACGAGGCCGTCCGGGCCTCTGGTGCGAAGCTGATCTGCCTTGCAGGCTACATGCGGGTGCTGACCCCTTGGCTTGTCCAGCAGTGGCAGGGCCGCATGATCAACATCCATCCCAGCCTGCTGCCCGCCTTCCCCGGCCTGCATACGCATGAGGCCGCCCTTAAGGCGGGAGCCAAGGAGCATGGCTGCACCATCCATCTCGTAACAGATGGTGTGGATGAAGGCCCCATTCTGGCCCAGGCCCATGTCCCCGTCCTGCCCGGCGATGATGCTGACACTCTGGCAGCCCGTGTTCTGGAGCAGGAACACCGCCTCTACCCGGAAACACTGCGCCGGTTCATCGAGGGACGGCAGATTTCCTGAACAGGATCCACCAACTGGATACAGAAAAGGGAGCCGTCTCCGGCTCCCTTTCTTATAGGGGCCGATGCCCCATGCCGCTCTCCATTCAGAGAGGGATCAGGGCAGGATTTCCGTCTCGGCAAAGAAGAAAGAAATCTCACGCTTTGCATTCTCGAGGCTGTCAGAGCCATGAACGGAATTCTCGCCAATGCTCTGGGCATAAAGCTTGCGGACGGTTCCCTCTGCGGCTTCGGCCGGGTTGGTGGCACCCATCACGTCACGATGGTGGGCAACAGCATTCTCGCCCTCCAGAACCTGCACGACCACCGGAGCGGAGCACATGAAGGACACCAGCTCACCAAAGAAGGGGCGGTCCTTGTGGACTTCGTAGAAAGCACCAGCCTGCTTCTCTGTCAGCTGGATGCGCTTCTGGGCCACGATGCGCAGGCCTGCATTCTCGAATACAGTATTCACCTTGCCGGTCAGGTTGCGACGTGTGGCATCAGGCTTGATGATGGACAGTGTACGTTCCAGAGCCATAAGACCCTCCTCAGTAATAGACGTCTGTAGTCAGCCTCCCCTAGAGGAAAAAACCTGTTTCTGGTAGTGTTCGGGGCATCTTTTTTCATATTTTCATCGTCCGAGGGCCTGCGTGAGTCTGCTTTCCATTACCGATCTTACCTTGCGCATCGCAGGCCGTACCCTGCTCGACCAGGCCTCCCTCACCATCGAACCCGGGCGGCGCATCGGGCTGATCGGCCATAACGGGGCAGGAAAATCCACCCTTCTGGCCGCCATTGCCGGGGACATCTCTCCCGATGGCGGCAGCATCACCCTTTCCGGCCGTGCCACGATGGGCCGGGTGAAGCAGGAAACACCCTCCGGCCACCTCTCTCTTCTGGACACGGTCCTGAACAGCCATGAGGAACGCACCCGCCTTCTGGCAGAAGCCGACAGCACGACAGACCCGACCCGTCTGGCGGACGTGCATGAACGCCTGCTCGCCATCGATGCCCACAGTGCGCCAGCCCGGGCCAGCACCATTCTTGCGGGTCTGGGGTTCGATCAGGCGGCGCAGCAGCGTCCCGTCAATGATTTCTCGGGCGGATGGCGGATGCGTGTGGCCCTGGCCAGTGCGCTCTTTCTGGCCCCCGACCTCCTGCTGCTGGACGAGCCGACGAACCATCTGGACATCGAGGCCACGCTCTGGCTGGAGAACTGGCTGGCCCGCTTCCCCGGTGCGGCCCTGATCGTCAGCCATGACCGTGCGCTGCTGGACAACAGCGTGCAGGCCATTGCCCATCTGGACCAGAAAAAACTCTCTCTCACCCCCGGCGGCTATGAACGCTTCGTGCAGATACGCACGGAACAGAGGCTCCAGCAGAACCGGCAGGCCGAAAAGCTGGCGGACCAGCGGGCGAAGATGGAGGCCTTCGTGGCCCGCTTCCGGGCCAAGGCCACGAAAGCCAAGCAGGCCCAGTCCCGCCTGAAGGCTCTGGCCCGCCTCCCGCAGATTGATGCGGTGGTGGAGGACACCCCCACCCATTTCTCCTTCCCGGCCCCCGGTGCCCTGCCACCCCCCATGCTGAAACTGGATGACGTGTCCGTCGGCTATGGTGAGACGGCCATCCTGCGCCGCCTCTCCCTCCGGCTGGACAGTGAGGACAGGATAGCCCTTCTGGGGCGCAACGGGCACGGCAAATCCACCTTCGCCAAACTTCTGGCAGGGCAGCTGTCTCCCATGTCCGGCGAGGTACAGGCCTCCTCCCGCCTGCGGGTCGGCTATTTTGCCCAGCATCAGACGGATGAACTGGTTCTGGACGAAACACCCGTCCAGCACATGGCCCGTACGCTGAAGGAGGCCACCCCGCCACAGGTCCGTGCCCAGCTGGCCCGTTTCGGGCTGGATGCAGAACGGGCGGAAACCCCTGTCAGCAGCCTCTCCGGTGGCGAGAAGGCTCGCCTGCTTCTGGCTCTGGCCACCCGCCACGCTCCCCATCTGCTGCTGCTGGACGAACCGACCAACCATCTGGACCTTGATGCCCGTGATGCGCTCATCCGTGCCCTCGGTGAGTTTGAAGGGGCCGTCATTCTCATCAGCCATGACAGCCATCTGGTGGAATCTGTCGCTGACCAGCTCTGGATTGCCGAAAACGGGACGATCACGCCTTTTGACGGCGACATGGACGATTACCGCACATGGCTGGACGAACGGGCCAGACAGGCCACGCAGGAAAACCAGCGTCAGGCAGCCCGATCCCGGAAAGATACGGATGACGACATCCCGCAGCCGGACAGGAACCAGCAGCGTGCCCAGCGCAAGGAGCAGACCCGCCAGCTCGCTCCACTCCGCCGCAAGATCCGTGATCTGGAAACACGGCTGGAACGTCTGGAAAAAGCCAAAGCCCAGCTGGAAGCCAAACTGGCCGACCCAGACCTTTATCAGTCCAGCCGTGCAGAAGATATTGCCACGCTGAACAGCGATCTCGCCCTCGTCAGCCAGAAACAGGACGAAACGGAAATGCACTGGCTGGAAGCGCAGGATGAACTTGAAAAAGCCACAAATTGACCTGCCGTGAAATAAGCCACATTATCTCTTTCGTCATCTTCGCCGCCCCTCACAGGAACTGCCCCGCCCGATGTCTTTTTTCTTCAACCGCCCTCCCATTCCTGCGGCACAGCAGACTCCCGCCAATGCGCTGGACCGTATCTACGGCATCATTCGCCTGACGTTATGGCTTTCCCTCATCATGCTGGCCATCTGGCTCATGGGCGAGGTACTGGCGGTCCTGTTTGCTGCTACGCTGATGGCCATTGTTCTGCACGGGCTGGCCCGCATCCTGCGGCGACACATGAAATTCATTCCCTATCCGGTTGCTGTCAGCCTTGTCGCCCTCGCTGTCATTGGCATCATGACGGCTCTGGTCTGGAGCAACGGCCCGGCCATCGGGGAACAGTTCATTGCCCTCAAGAACGCCCTGGTTGCACAGTCCGGTGACATGCACCAGCATCTCTCCCAGACAACCATCGGGCAGATGGTGCTGGACCACCTGCCCGTCTCGCTGGGCGGCAATGATGCAACAACCCCCCTCAGCAGCTTTGGCTTTGGTCTTGCCGGGTCCGTCACCGGCCTGCTGGGCAGCGCTTTCGGTCTGGTTGGTACGCTCTTTGTCGTGCTGATTTCAGCCTTCTATTTTGCCGTCTCCCCGTCCCTCTACATCAACGGCTTTCTTCGGCTCGTACCGCCCGACCAGCGGGAAACCGCCCGCAACCTCCTCTACAGTGCAGGCAACACTCTCTGGGCATGGACCGCCGGACAGGCTCTGGACATGCTGGCTGTCGGTCTTTTCTCCGGCCTCGGCCTGTATCTGATCGGCATTCCGCTGGCCCTTGCTCTGGGTGTCGTGGCCGGGCTCTGCAACTTCATACCCTATATCGGGGCCATCCTGGGGGCTGTGCCCGCCCTGCTCATCAGCCTGTCCCTCGGCACACGAGAGGCTTTCTTCGTGGCCATTCTCTACAGCATCATCCAGTTCTGCGAAGGGAACATCCTGGCCCCCCTCATCCAGCGGCGGGCCGTTCACATGCCGCCTGCTCTGGCCATCCTGTCACAGAGTGTTTTCGGCTCCATCCTTGGTGTGCCAGGGCTTGTGCTGGCGTCCCCCATCACGGCCGCTCTGCTGGCCGTGTTTGACAAGGCGACTCCACCACTGGCGGATGCTACAAAAACCCAGCTGGAAACCAGTGAGCTGACCCAGCTGGAAATGGCCAGAAACAGGCAGGAACAATCTGACAGCACAAAAAAGGAGACGGATGGCTCAACCTCTCCGCCCAAGAAATGAGCGACTTTCCCCCTCAGGGAAGATCAGGCAGATGGAGTGTCCCACGTTCGAAAGAACGCATCCGGTACGCCCCACCTGCCTTTGTCTGGATACCCACCACATCGGCACCATGCCGGAAGTGCCAGGCTGACAGAATGACGGCCTGACCATCGGCACTGGAAAGCTGATAAACAGCCTCCGCCGGTGTATCCTTGGGGGGGACCTCGCCAGAAATTCCCCAGCCTGTCTGGTGCTGGTGCAGCCACTGGTTCATGGCCGTGATCTCATCGGCCATGAGGTTCCGCTCTTCTCCAGCTTCCTGCACTGTCCCACGGGCAATGTCCGGCAGGGACCAGGGGCGCAGAATGGGCCACGCCACCGTCCAGATCAGCACGACCGGCACGATCACCGCCACCGCAAAAACCAGAAGAAACTTATTGTTGCGGCTCATCCTGCTCCTCCGCCCATGTTCCAGTCACAGCCAGCACATGCGCAACCGCCTCATCAGAAAGATCAGGATGGATCGGCAGGGCCAGCACATGCTCTCCTATCCTCTCTGCCACAGGCAGGGCAACGCCATCATGCACCGCCCGGTACGCTGGCTGCTGATGCAACGGCATGGGATAATAGATGGCCGTGGCGATTTCAGCCTCGGCAAGGCGGGCCCGCAGACTGTCCCGCAGGGCACGGGATGGCAGGGTCACGCAATAGACAGCCCAAGCGCTCTGGCTTTCCGGCACCCGTGCTGGCGGACGGACCAGCGACGGCAGACCAGCATCATAAGCACAGGCCACAGCCTCACGCCTCTTCAGCTCCTCATCAAAAACATCCATCTTGGCCAACAGAACAGCTGCCTGAAGACTGTCCAGCCGGGCATTCAGCCCGATGCGCTGCACGTCATAACGCTGCGACCCTTCCCCATGGCTTCTCAGAGAGCGATAAAGTGCGGCCCTGTCGTCATCGTCCGTCAGGACGGCCCCGCCATCGCCATAACATCCCAACGGTTTGGAAGGGAAAAAGGACAAAGTCGTGGCTCTGGCCTCATGCCCCAGCCGGCGCCCCCTGTAAGAAGCGCCAAAAGACTGGGCGCAGTCCGCAACAAGAAAAAGCCCTTCCCGGGTGGCAAGGTCGTTCAGCTCATCCCATGGGGCTGGCTGCCCGAACAGATCCACCCCCATGATGGCTACAGGTTTCAGACGACCATCCTGCCGGACATCCGCCAGACGCTGCTCCAGAGATGGCAGGCTGATCTGGAAGGTATGCGGGTCCACATCCACAAAAACTGGCACCGCCCCCAGCAGAAGCACCACCTCCGCAGTGGCCGTGTAGGTAAAGGCTGGCAGAAAAACCGCCATGCCGGGGCCAATGCCCTCCGCCATCAGAACCATCAGCAGAGCATCCGTCCCGGAGGACACGCCGACAGCATGTCTGGCACCACCATGACGGGCCAGACGCTCCTCCAGCTCCGCCACTTCCGGCCCCATTACGAAACGGCAATGAGCCAGAACCCGATCCAGCCGCTCCCGCAGGGCCGCCCCAAGACGCCTCTGCTGGGCGGGCAGGTCGAGAAAAGAAACAGGCCCGGACAAGAAATCAGCCAGCCCGACGGGTCTGGAGAGACGCCACGGATGAAAGAACAGGCGCACGGACGACCACATCATCAGCGCAGGCTTCTTCCATCACGCCACGCAGGTCCCGCAAATAGGCCGAGCCTTTCAGGGTTCGCTGAACAAGAATGGAACGACGGTCCAGCGGGTCCACCTTGCGGCGGGCCAGATCAAGCTCGCTCAATCGGTCCAGCGCACGGGTAATAGCTGGTTTGGACACATTGAGAGACTGGGCAAGGCCCCGCACCGTGTGGGCGCCATCTTCCAGATAGCAGCTCAGAAACACAGCCAGCTGACGGGCAGAAAGATCCGGCCCCTCACCACGTACTGTGGAAACGATCGTATCACGCAGCAACTGAAGCATGCGATTATCAGCATTCCGACTCATAACAAAAGCCCCATCGTTTCCCGGTTTCACACACCCTATCATCCTGCCGGCCCAGCAAGCCTTCCGGCTGTGGTATCAGACGCACCTGTATAGGGATTTCATTCTACTATCCACTCTGTGACGTTTTCACATCGAAATGACAAGCACTCTCAGCGCAAGGCAGCCATTCCAAAACCCGTTTCCCTTGCAAAAGGCAAGAAAAAACAGGTTGCTGCACACAAAATTACAAATTGTTTCTTTTCAGAAACTTTCCGAGAACGCACGGAAAAGTGCCCTCAGGGCCAGCACCTCCCCGCCTGCGGGACGACCGGGCCGGGCCGTGTCATTCCACGCATAGGTATCCACATGCGCCCATCTCTGCCCTTCCGGAACGAAACGCTGGAGGAACAGGGCTGCCGTGATCGCCCCGGCCATCGGGCGGGATGACAGGTTGTTGCAGTCCGCAATGGAGCTGTCCATCCAGCCGTCATAATCTGCCCAGAGCGGCAGCTGCCAGAGCGGGTCGTGAGCTTCCCTGCCGGAGGTCAGGATATGGTCCGCCAGCTCCTCGTCATTGCTGAAAAGGGCGGGCAGGTCAGGCCCCAGAGCCACACGGGCGGCCCCCGTCAGCGTCGCCGCATCCAGCAGGACGTCAGGCTGGCTCTCGGCAGCCTCCGCCAGAAGGTCTGCCAGAACGAGACGCCCCTCCGCATCCGTGTTGCCCACCTCGACACGCAGCCCCCTGCGGGTTGTCAGCACGTCCCCCGGGCGCATGGCATGGCCGGAGACGCTGTTCTCCACACAGCCGAGGCGGATTTCCAGCGCAATGTCGGTTCCGGCATCCAGCAGGGCACAGGCCAGTGCCAGCATCAGGGCAGCCCCGCCCATGTCCTTCTTCATCTTCGCCATGGAGGAGCCGGGCTTGATGTCATACCCGCCCGTATCGAAGCAGACGCCCTTCCCCACGAGGGACAGGCGGGGAGCATCCTTGCTCCGGCCATCCCGGCGGCCGATCACGACCACGGCTGGTCTGTCCGACCCGGCACCCACCGCCGCCAGACAGGGATAGGCTTTCTCCAGAGCCTCACCTTCCACCAGCTCAACCGCAACCTTCCGCTCCTCCAGCATCCTGCGGGCAGCAGTAGCCAGCTCCGCCGGTCCCATGAGATTGGCAGGCATGTTGATAAGGTCCCGCCCCAGCCAGGCAGCCCGGGCCAGAATCCGGGCCTCTCTCCCGAGGCTGGCCGGAATGCAGAGTTTTGGCCCCGTCTTCTGGTCTTTGCCTCCCTCATGCTTCAGCGAATAATCATACGCCCCAAGGCAGAACCCCAGAACCAGCTCCTCCAGCATGGCGTCGTGAGCGGCGTCCTCCTGCCCTTCAGGCTGCGGCTGCCAGTATCCTTCCTTCAGATGGGCAGGCAGGGCACCATAAGGCATGGGGCCTCGCCCCTCCTCCACGCAGAACACAGCCCCGGCCACACCGGAACCACCCGGCAGGAAGGTGAACTGCCCCGCACGCCCCTCGAAGCCCTGCTGCCGCAGGAAGGCCTCATGCTCCCCCAGCAGGTGGGCAAGGGTCGCCTCATCACCCGCCTTGACCAGATGGAGGGGGAGAGCCACCCCACCATCGCCAGAGGTACAGAGGGGCAAAAACGGAGCGTCAGACATATGGATACCGTCCCATCATCCAGAGCGTGACTCTGGCCTTCCTGAAAAACTGCATGGAATGTCTTGCTTTTATCCGATTCAGGCAAGATCATTCCAGCCATGACGGGACCACATCCAGCCTTTGCCCCAGCCACTTCCCGGCAATCGGGGGTGATCCATGCCGTACTTGGCCCCACCAACACCGGCAAGACCCATTACGCCCTGACCCGCATGATGGCGCACCAGAGCGGCATCATCGGCTTTCCCCTCCGCCTGCTGGCCCGGGAGAATTACGAGCGCCTTGTGAAGCTGAAAGGCGAGCGCCATGTCGCCCTGCTGACAGGGGAAGAAAAAATCATTCCACCGGGGGCCCGCTGGTTCTCCTGCACGGTGGAGGCCATGCCGCTGGACCGGAAGGTGGATTTTGTCGGCATTGACGAGATACAGCTCGCCGCAGACCCGGACCGTGGCCACATCTTCACCGACCGGCTCCTCCATGCCCGTGGCAAGGGAGAAACGCTCTTTCTGGGGGCTGAGACCATCCGGGGGCTGCTCCGGCAGCTGGTTCCCGGCATCACGATCGAGACCCGGGAACGCCTCTCCCGGCTGACGAACATCGGGCCGGTCAACCTCACCCGTCTGCCACCACGCTCGGCCATCGTGGCCTTCTCCGCCACGGAGGTATATGCCATTGCCGAGGCCATCCGGCAGAAACGGGGTGGCTGTGCCATCATCATGGGCCGTCTCAGCCCCCGTACCCGCAATGCACAGGTCGCCCTCTACCAGAACCGGGATGTGGACTATCTCGTGGCTACCGACGCCATCGGAATGGGGCTGAACATGGATGTGGACCATGTCGCCCTCGCCGCCCTGCACAAGTTTGACGGCCAGAACTCCCGTGCCCTCACGCCGCAGGAAGTCGCCCAGATCACCGGTCGGGCTGGCCGGGGCATGAGGGATGGTACCTTCGGCACGACGGCCTCCTGCCCGCCCATGAGCCAGCAGCTCGTCAAGGCAGTGGAAGACCATGAGTTCGAGGCCATCAAGGCCGTCTACTGGCGGCAGACGGCTCTGGATTACACCTCGCCCGAGACGCTTCTCAACAGCCTGATGCGCAAGCCTCCCCGCCCCGGCCTGATCACCGGGCGTACGGCCTCCGATCTGGATGTCCTGACCGGCCTCATGCAGATGGACGACATCCGGGAGGTGGCCCGTGGCCACAGGGCAACGGAACTGCTCTGGGATGTCTGCCAGATTCCGGACTTCCGCAAGCTGGGCGATGGCAGCCATACACGCCTCTGTGCCCGCCTGTTCCTTGACCTCCTGAAACATCGCCGCATCCCTCCAGCGTGGATGGAAAGCCAGCTGAGAGGGCTGGACAGGCTGGATGGCGACATGGACACACTGATGCACCGGCTCTCCGGCGTACGGGTCTGCGCCTATGTGGCTGCCCGGACGGGCTGGATGCACCAGAGCCGCCAGTGGCAGGAACGCTGCCGTGCCGTGGAGGACCGCCTCTCCGACACGCTGCATGAACGGCTGAAGGAACGCTTCGTCAACAGGCGGGCCACCGCCCTGCTCCGCCGTCCTGAACCCGGGGCGGCCTCCGAGGCTCTCCATGCCGTCACACCCCAGAACCGCATCATCGTGGAAGGGCACGAGGTCGGGCAGATTGTGGGCTTCACCATGCAGATCGACACGCCCGCCGACAGCCGGGAGGGTGACCTGCTGCGCCGGGCAGGCAGGCGTGCCCTGCGGCAGGCCATGCCCGCCCGGATACGCCATTTCCTCACACAGGACATCAGCCGGTTCACCCTGACCGATGACAGGCAGATTCACTGGGAAGGTGCCCCCATTGCCACCCTCGTGCGGGGCGATGACCTGTTTCATCCCCTCATCCAGCTTCTGCCCGGTGAGTTTCAGGACAACCACCAGAGCCGACAGGTACAGACCCATCTTCAGGCCCTGATGACGGAGCGGATCAGCACCGTTCTGGAATTCTTTTTCCGTCTGGAAGACAAGCTGCAGGACAGTCCCATCCTGCGTGGCCTCTATTACCGCCTGCGGGAGGATGGCGGCACCACCCCTACCCTGCCCGAAGACCGCACCCTTACCCCTGCCGAGAGAAAACGCCTGCACCGCAGCGGGGTTCGCATCGGCTGGCGGCAGGTCTACTGCCCGCAGCTGTTCCGCCCGGCCTGCCTGCCGATGATGGTCCTGCTGCACAACATCTGGCATGACCGCCAGCAGGCCACACCCGATGCCGCCCGCATCTGTCTCACAAGCGATGGCCATCCCATCCCCCCGCCGGGCTGGGAAAAGGCCGGCCCCGTGCATGTCCGTCTGGACAGACTGGATGCCCTGCTCTCCACCCTTCGCCCTCATGGCAGGCAGCCCGGCCGCAATATCGTGACTCCCGACACACTGGCTTCATCCCTCGGGATAAAGGCGACCCTGCTGCCCGCCCTGCTCAAGAGCCTGAACATTCCCCATCATGCGCCGCAGCCGCTTTCGGCCGGGCAGTATGGCGTCGCCTCGCCCCTCATCATTCTGGGTCGGACGGGCCGCAGGGACACACGGCCTTCCGGCCGCCAGAAAGGCACCGAACGGCGCAGGAACCGGCAACAGAAACCGTCTGCTGGCCGCAGGGAACAGAAAGCCGCCCAGAAGCAGGCCGACTCACCATTCGCAGCCCTCCGGAACTGGTCATCATCTGGCAGATCATCATGATGGACGGACAGCGACTTGATCTCTGGCTCTATTACACCCGCCTGGCCAAAACCCGTGGTCTCTGCGCCGCCTTCATCCGCAAGGGACGGGTTCGCATCAACGGGCAGCGGACCCACAAGACCCATGCCCGCCTCCGGTTGGGAGATATCGTCAGCTTCGCCTCTCCCCACCGTCAGGGGGAGGTCTGCGTATGGCGTGTCATGCAGCTGGGAGAGCGACGTGGTCCTGCCAGAGAGGCCGCCCTCCTTTATGAACGGATCGAGGAAAAGACGGCCAATTTCTGACAATAGGCTTGCAAAAGGCCCTCCGCTTTCGGCATATCAGTGCTGGAATCTTTGAAATGGGCCGTTTGGCTGGCCTGCAACACCAAACCGGAGACGGCAATAATGGCCTATGTGGTCACAGAAAACTGTGTTCGCTGCAAGTTCATGGACTGTGTGGAAGTCTGCCCCGTTGACTGCTTCTACGCTGGTGAGAACTTCCTCGTCATCAATCCTGATGAATGCATTGACTGCGGCGTGTGCGAGCCTGAGTGCCCGGCAGAAGCCATCTTCCCCGACAGTGATGCCCGTGCCGCTGACTGGATGGAGATCAATGCCAAATATTCAGCCATCTGGCCGAACATGAGCCAGAAGGGCACGCCCCCGGCCGACCGTGAGGAATGGAACGGCAAGGAAGGCAAGCGTGAGATGCTCTCCGAAGAGCCACACAAGGACTGACGCCAGCCTTCTTCCTGCTGGAACGGAGCAGAACCCCCGGGGGAATTGTCCCTCCGGGGGTTTTTCTTTGCATGGCTGCCACGGCTGCATCACACATAAAAAAAACCGGTGGAGGTTTCCCCCCACCGGTTTCTTCATGTCGCTGACATGATGGGCCGGTCTATCAACCAGCCATCATGTTCGCCTGAGCGTCCCAGAGAACGAACAGATACCCGGCAACCACGATCAGGACCATCAGGGCCGTCACGATGAAAGCTGCCAGATTCTGCCGCTGGGAGAGGCTCTTCGTACCCATGTGCAGGAAGAAGATCAGATGGACGACCATCTGGACCGCAGCCAGCACACCGAGAATGGCAATCGTCTGCCAGAAGGAGAAGGCCTTGCTGAGAACAGTGGCAAAGGATGCCACTGTCAGGACCACGGCAAGGATGAACCCTACAATGTAGGAGCCATAGGAGCCGTGATTTTCACCTTCGTGCGATGTCGTATGATTCCCGCTCATTAGACAACACTCCCCAGGTAAACGAAGGAAAAGACGCAGATCCAGACGATGTCAAGGAAATGCCAGAACAGGCTCAGGCACGTCAGTTTCGTCTGCATCCGGGTGCTAAGCCCCTGTTTGCCCATGATCTGGAAGAACAGGACCAGCATCCAGATCAGACCGATCGTGACATGCAGCCCATGTGTCCCTACCAGCGTGAAGAAAGAAGACAGGAAGGCGG
Organism: Parasaccharibacter apium; assembly: GCF_002917995.1. Lineage (NCBI taxonomy): Bacteria > Pseudomonadati > Pseudomonadota > Alphaproteobacteria > Acetobacterales > Acetobacteraceae > Parasaccharibacter > Parasaccharibacter apium. Next base: position 48,156 of record NZ_LMYH01000009.1, on the reverse strand, counting down.
ACTTGTCCGGCCCTGCGCCGTGAGCCACGAGCTCGTGGAACTCGTTGATCTCCAGAACGACGAAGGACACGCCGAGCACGAAGGTCAGCAGCAGCCAACCCAGCACGGCACCCTTGTTCTTCTTGTGGGCGTTGATGGAAGCAAAGCCGTAGGTGATGGAGGAGAAAAGCAGGATGGCTGTTTCGATCTCAACATTCTTGATATCGAACAGGTCCTTCCCCGTCGGCCCACCAGCAAAGTGATGGCAGAGTGTAGCAAAGACGGCAAACAGCGTGCCGAAAATGATACAGTCTGTCATCAGGTAGATCCAGAAACCAAAGATCGTGGTTTCCTGCTGATGATGCTCATGCTCATCGTGATGAGCAGAGGGCGCGTGCATTACGTCATAAGACATGGTTTTCATCGCCTCCCTTTACTCTGCTGCCTTGGCAGCGGCAAGCCGCCGGGCAAAAGCTTCTTCATCAGCACGGATCTCTTCCACGGTGACGTAGAAATCAACATCCAGGTTCGCACTGCGGTGAACGATGGTGAAGAAGGCTACGACCAGCCCTACGATCACAGCCCACCAGATGTGCCAGACCAGCGCAAAGCCGATCAGCAGCCCGCAGGCACCCAGCATCGGGCCAACCGCCGAATATTTCGGCATGTGGATCGGCTCCAGCTCGGAGACCGGTGCCGGGCGACCCAGCTCCTTCTCGATATGGAACGTATCCAGGCCACGGATGACCGGCAGACGTGCGAAGTTGTAGTGCGGAACCGGAGATGGAAGGGACCATTCCAGCGTACGGCCAGAACCCCAGTTGTCACCCGTCAGATCCAGAGCATCCGGCTTCTTGTTGACGGCGTCAAACGCAGCCAGCACGAACTGGATGACCTGGCAGGCCAGACCGGCAGCCAGAACGAACACGCCAACACAGGCCACGAGCAGCCAGGGGTGCCAGTTCGGGTTGTCGTAATGGTTCATACGACGGGTCATGCCCTCCAGACCAACAGCATAGAGCGGGATGAAGGAGAGGTAGAAACCGACGAACCAGAAACGGAACGCCCATTTACCCCAGACATCGCGCATCTTGTAGCCGAAAGCCTTCGGGAACCAGTAGCTCAGACCAGCCACGTAACCGAAGAACACACCACCAATAATCACGTTATGGAAGTGCGCCACCAGGAACAGGGAGTTGTGGATCACCCAGTCTGCTGCCGGCATGGCCATCATGACACCGGTCATACCACCGATGGAGAAGGTGATCATGAAGCCGACGATCCAGTGCATCGGACCTTCGAAGCGGACACGCCCCTTGTACATGGTGAAGAGCCAGTTGAAGATCTTCACACCCGTCGGCACGGCGATGAACATCGTCATGATACCGAAGAAAGTGTTCACATCAGCACCAGCACCCATCGTGAAGAAGTGGTGAACCCACACGATGCTGCCCAGGAAGGTGATGATACCCGTTGCGATGACCATCGTGGCATAACCGAAGAGCGGCTTGCCGGAGAAGGTCGCTGCAATTTCGGAGAACACACCGAAGGCAGGCAGGATGAGGATGTAAACTTCCGGATGACCCCAGGACCAGATCAGGTTCAGGTAGAGCATGACGCTACCGCCACCATCATTGGTAAAGAAGTGCATGCCGAGGTAACGATCCAGAGCCAGCAGAGCCATGGAAACCGTCAGAACCGGGAAGGTCGTCAGGATCATGATGCAGGCAAAGAAAGCCGTCCATGTGAAGACGGGAATGTGCATCCACTTCATGCCGGGGGCACGCAGCTTGATGATCGTCGTCAGGAAGTTCATCCCTGTCAGCAGAGTACCGATACCGGAGATCTGCACCGACCAGATGTAGTAATCCACACCGACGCCGGGATTGAACTGCAGTTCGGAGATCGGCGGGTAGCCGAGCCAGCCAACATTGGAGAACTCACCAATGAAGAGGGAGATGTTGATGAGAATGGCACTGACGAGCGTCATGTAGAAGCTGATCGAGTTGATCAGCGGGAACGCAACGTCGCGCGCACCAATCTGCAATGGCACCACGAAGTTGAACAGGGCCTGCATCATCACCATGGCCATGAAGAAGATCATGATCGTACCATGGGCCGAGAAGACCTGGTCATAATGGTGCGGAGGCAGATAACCGGGGTTACCTGCGTAGGCAAGGGCAAGCTGTGTACGCATCATCAGCGCATCGGCAAAGCCACGCACAAGCATGACGAGACCGAGAACAACATACATGATGGCGAGCTTCTTGTGGTCGACCGTGGTCAGCCACTCGCGCCACAGATAACCCCATTTTTTGAAATAGGTGACCGCCGCAAGAACGGCAATCCCGATTACAGCCACACCGATGAATGTACCGACAAGAATCGGCACATCATACGGTATGGACGAAAGGGTAAGTTTTCCGAGCATCTTTAGATCAGTCCTCACATGCCGGTATTGGAAGGTGCAGCCGTATGAGACTCAGCAGGCATGTCCATGGACTTGTCGCCCATGCTCGTGCCGTGGTTCTCATGGGTCATGCCGACATTGTATTTCGCAACAATGCTCTCAAACAGCCCAGACTGTACGTTGGAGAAATACACGACCGGAGCCGGCTTGGGTGCCTCATCATGCGGGGCAGCCGGTGCGGCGTGATATTTCAGGTACGTCTGTGCATCCAGGGCTTCCTTGGCTGCAAGCGGATTGTCGCCACTGCGTACATTCTGTACCCAGGCGTCAAACTGCTCCTGCGGCATGGCAATCGTGCGGAAGCGCATGTCGGAGAAGCCCGGCCCCGTGTACTGGGCGGCCTCACCCTGGAAGTTGCCCGGGCGGCTTGCCATCAGGTGGAGCTGTGTTTCCATCCCGGCCATGCTGTAGATCTGTGACCCCAGCTGCGGAATGAAGAACGATGTCATCACACTGTCAGACGTAATCCGGAAATCCAGAGGTGTCTTTGTGGGGACATCCAGCTCGTTGATGGTTGCAATCCCAAGGTCTGGGTAAATGAACAGCCACTTCCAGTCCAGGGAAACAACTTCCACATGGAGCGGCTTTGCATCAGGCGCACCAACTTTTACCTGCATCTCTTTGGAGATGGGCTTGTACGGGTCGTAATAATGCGTGCTCCAGTAATTGAAGACACTCAGAACAAGAATGATCAGAATGGGGACACCCCAGATGAACACTTCAATCTTGTTTGAATGTGACCAGTTCCGCAGATATTCCGCCTTCGTATTGGAAGCCCGGTATTTCCAGGCAAATACGAGTGTCGCAATAATCACCGGAACCACAACGCACATCATGACGGCCCATTCAAGCACCATCATGTCGCGATTACCTTCCCCGATCGGGCCGGCTGGCTGAAGAAGATCAACCGTACAGCCCGACAGCATCAATGCAGGCAACGCCGGGAAAAATCGCCAGAGTCTTTTCATGGATCCTGCCTCTATCTGTTGTTCCGCCGTAAAAAGGCCGGAACACTTTCTGACACAGTCAGGACAGCGCGATCGCCACCGAACGTTGTCATCTTATTTGTGCCTTTCCCGTTCGTATCCTGACAACAGAAGGGAACTCCCTCCGTACTCAATATGAAATATGGAGCCCTGAGACCCCAGTGCCGCCCACTTTATTCTTCCCGAATAACGGAGATTACAAGGGGGCAAGCCTCATAAAAAAAAGGAACCCCGTCGGTCTTTTTAAAAAAAAGACCGGTTATCTGCCATTTCTGAGAAAACATCATATTTTCATCAAAAACAAGAAGATGATCGCTTAATTTTCCATTTTCCTTTCAACCGCAAAAAATCGCAACAAAAAAGGAGCCCGGAGGCTCCTCTTCCTGTACTGACCCGACTCATCAGTGGATCAATCACGCCCACCAGATCTTGTTCCTGTAAACTGCAGCAGGAACTGAAAGAGATTTACAAAATTCAGATACATCGTCAGGGCATCATAGATCCCCATCTTCCCCGTCTCTTCAGCCGGAAGGACAGACGCATACTGCTGATAGGAAAGCTTGATGCGCTGGGTGTCATAAGCTGTCAGCCCCGTGAACAGCAGCACCCCGATGAAAGATATGGCCACTGTCAGCCCATGGGCCGGGATGAACATGTTGACCAGAGAAGCGATCACCAGACCTATCAGCCCCATCGTCAGGAACGACCCCATCCCCATGAGGGACCGGTTCGTCACATACCCCCAGAGAGACATGACGCCATACAGGGAGGCGGCAATAAAGAATGTCCGGACAACAGAAGACCCTGTGTAGGCCAGAAGCAGCGATGCCATGCTGACGCCCATGGCCACGCTGAACAGCACAAACAGAAGCTGCACTGTCGAACGGGAGAGACGGTTCACACCAAAGGACAGCACCATGACAAAGGCCAGAGGGGCGAAAACACTCACCATCCCCAGACCGGTCGGAGCCAGCGCAAAAGCATCCCCTCTCTGCACGACATGAAAGAACAGCGCCCGGAGCGACGTATGGACCACGGCATAGGCCGTCACCCCCGTTATCCCCAGAGCAAGAGCCATCCAGTTGTAGACACGCAGCATGTAAGCCCGCAGACCCGCATCAAAAGCGGCAGCCGCCTGTCCTCGTGTTGTCTCGTAATCGGAATGGAAAGCCATGATATCCACTTGCTGCGATAAGTCTTCAGGGGGGACTCACTGGGCCCGCCCCTATCGTTCCCGTAGAATGTGGGGTAGTTTCTTCCCAAGTCAAGAATTCAGGACAAGACCCTGACTTTCTTTTTGTTAATCTCCCTGATTTGCGGGAGGCCCCATGAATCTTTCCCTCGCCCTCACGCTGTCTCCCACCATACAGGCAGAACTTGGCCTGCTGCGTGGCAGTCTGGATGATGTCCGCTGGTCACCGGCAGAACAGTGTCTGATCCCCCTCCAGCCCCTTGGCCACCTAAACAGCCGCCACGAGATGGAGGAGCTGGACATGACCCTGTCCCACCTGCGATGGGAACCTTTCTCTCTGGCCCTCCATCAGGTCGGCCATCAGATGGGAGAGATGGAAGACCGGCTGACAGTCAGCCTCACTCCGCAGGCCCCGCTACTTGCCTTGCAGAAGCGGCTTGCCAGCACCCTCCGCCGCGCAGGCCTCTCCCTGCCCCGCCGTGCCGTCGTCCCGGAAGTGACCATTGCCTGGCTGGAACCAGCCTCCCCGACCGATCTCATCCCATGGATACAGCGGCACAACCTCTTTCACAGCTCCGAAATGACAGTAGACCACATCAGTCTGGTAGAGCATCTGCCTTCTGGCACCGGCCCCCATCTCCAGATTCTGGAAGCCTACCCGGCCCAGCCGGGGCTTGCCCTGCCGCACGTCAGCCCTCTTCTGGCTGATGAGGAAAACGGGTTTTTCTAAAGGCCCAGCAGCAGCTTCAGGGCGTGATAATCTTCCGGCCGGCAGACAAGAAACCATCCCTCGTCGCCTTCAAGAGAAAAAAGACCAAGGCCGAAAGAGGCGTAGATGTCCGCCTGCCGTGCTCCCTGCTGAAGGACGGCCAGCTGGCACCCTTCCTGCACGGCGTAATCCCGCAGCCGCCAGACAGCACCACCCCGCTGTCCCCGTGCTCCCACAGCTCCGCCCAGACACAGGAGCACTGGCTCCGACAGCAAGAAAGGCTTCAGCCGGACCACCGCGCAGGCAGCTTTCCCTGTTGCATCCGACAACATGCCATCAGGCACGAAAAGGCGCTCACACGGCAGGGAAAGAGCCTCTGCTGAATCCTGAAGGCAGGCGTACTGCACCCGGGCATCCATGTTCCATGGGAGAAGATGCAGCCGTGCTTTCCTCAGGGCAAACCACAGCCCCAGCAGACAGCACACGGCCGCACCACCGAGAAACCAGCGCCCGACCGCCGTATGGGCATCATGAACCATAGAACGCCACCAGACATGCCCGAGATGCCGCTGACGGGCGATCCAGCTGACACCGGCCAACCCGCACAGCCAGAGCGAGAATGGCGCCAGAACAAAAGGAGAAAACGGCTCTACCCGCCAGTAAGCCTGCCTGTAATAGGTCTTGCGGAATGGCAGCAAAACGAACAGCACGGCCAGCACGACAAGAAAAGCCACCCAATGGGCCTGCCTTACGGTCAGGATCAACAGCGTGATGGACAGAGCCCCGACAGAAAGCCGCCAGGCCAACGCCACCCGCTGGGACAGCCCCAGAGACAGGCCGACGAGCATCACCCCGATGAGGGTCAGCAGAAAAGCGGCGCCCTGAAGAAGGACCGCACTCCAGAAAGAATGGAACGGAGGCAATGGTGCCAGAAGGGCATAAACCACGATGACGATGCCCAGCACGGCCTGACTGCCCGTGGCAACGATCGTGGCGAAATCCGCTTCAGATGAACGCAGACTCTGGCTGTGCTCCACGGTCCTGCCAAACCGGGCCAGCAGAGGTGCCCCTTTTATGAACAGCTCATGCCCGGCAAACATGGCACCCGCCAGAAGCAGGGGAATGATGTAATAGAACAGGCGAAAAACCAGAATCCCTGCCATGATGTGCGGCACGGAAAACCACGGGGACAGCGCCAGCAGCATGGTGCTGTCGAACACTCCCAGCCCACCCGGAACATTGGCCAGCAGACCGGCCGTGTAAGCCCCGATATAGATGGCCAGAAACCCGCCAAATGTCAGGCCGCTCCCATTGGGCAGCGTATCCAGCACACACCAGGCGATCAGGGCGGTAGCAGACATGTCCGCCATGCTGGACAGGATCTGCCCCAGCCCGATCCGCCAGTCTGGAAACCGCAATGTCCACCTGCCAATATGCACTTCCTGCTTCCAGCAGGGCAGAAGCACATAGGCCAGCAGGACAGAGAAACAGGCTGCTCCCCCAAGATCAGTTACCCAGGGCGGCAGATGACGGACATAAGGAATAATGCCCGGCTGGGCCAGCAGGATGAACCCCACAAGCCCCAGCATCCCCAGCCAGTAGGTGACGGAACAGAACGCCACGATGGCCGCAATCTTGATCCCCGGCACACCCCAGTTACGATAGAGCCTGTAGCGCACAGCCGTGCCCGAAATGGCTGCGCACCCAAGATTATGGGACAGGACATAGGAACAGAACGCCACAAAGGCTGACCGCCGCCACGAAATGCCCGCCTGCACATGATGACAGGCCAGACCATCGTAGAAAGACAGGATGGCATAAGAAAGAATGGTTGCCCCGGCCCCCTTCCACAAGGCGGCGGCAGGAATGGCATGAAGCCCCGCCATCACCTGCTGGAGGGACAGATGCTGAAGCTCCCGCCAGATCACCAGCCCCGCAAAAATGAGCAGGACCAGCCCCACCATGGCCGGCAGACGCGTCAGAAAACGCCGCAGCCGTCCGTCAGCAAGTGACGGAGAGGCATCCGCACCATCTGGCATACCGGAGGGAGCCGTCATGCCTCAGCCTCTGGTTTCCTCCGTTGCCCCGGCAGGCTCAACAGGACGTGCCAGAGCCTCATCAATGAGGGCAACAGTCTCCTTCAGGCCAAACAAAGCCGCAAAAATGCCGAAGCGGGGGCCCTCTTTCTGCCCCAGCAGCACCTCATACAGGCACCCGAACCAGGACCGCAGCTCCGGCTTGGCAAAGTAACGCTTGCCGACCTCAAATACGACATTCTGCACATCATCCGGAGTCGCATTGTCCGGCACCGTCTTCAGCGTTGCTGCGAGGTCTTCCAGACCTTTGCGCTCTGTCTCCGTCGGAGCACGGAACACCTTGGTCGGACGGACACGCTCATTGAAGTAATCCAGAGCGTGCTGCACCAGCCGTGCCACATAAGGATGTGTCTCTGGCGACAGGCTGGAATCATAACGCCGCAGGAACTTCCAGAGTGTCTCCACTTCCCTGGCATTGGCCACACTGGCCAGATTCAGCAGGGCTGTGAAGGAAACCGGGCTGGTATCCTGCGGGCGCAGTTTCCCTTCATGGATGAACCATACCGGGTTGGAAAGGAACTCCTCTGCGCTCTGCTGCTCACCCTTCTGCACGAGGGCCAGATATTCATCCGTGGCTCTGGGGATCATGTCCGTATAGAGCCTTTTGGCACGGGTCGGCTGCTGGAACATGTAATGAGCCAGACTCTCCGACGGGCCGTACCGCAGCCATTCCTCCACGGAGAGGCCATTTCCCTTGGACTTGCTGATCTTCTGCCCATTGGCATCGAGGAACAGCTCATAGGTCAGGTTCAGCGGTGGCTCACTGCCAAGAATGCGGCATATCCTGGAGGAAAGCTTCACACTGTCGATGAGGTCCTTGCCGGACATCTCATAATCGACACCCAGAGCATACCAGCGCATGGCCCAGTCGGCCTTCCACTGCATCTTGGCCTGCCCGCCATAGACGGATGTCTCAAAGCTCTTCCCGTCCTCGTCCTTCCAGACGACTGTTCCGGCATCCGGATTCACGCTGATGATGGGCACCTGCATGACACGGCCCGTCTCGGGATGGATCGGCAGCACAGGGGAATAGGTCGCCCGCCGTTCCTTGCCCAGCGTGGGAGCGATCACCTCGATGATGCGGTCATGCTCTTCCAGAACACGCTTCAGGGCCGCATCGAAGATGCCGGACGTGTAGTAATCGGTTGCAGAAGCAAATTCATAATCGAACCCGAACGCATCAAGGAACTGGCGCAGGCGGGCATTGTTGTGCGCCGCAAAACTCTCATGCGTGCCAAACGGATCGGGAATACGGGAGAGCGGCAGGCCAAGATGCTCAGCCAGCATCTCCTGCTGGGGGACATTGCCCGGCACCTTGCGCAGGGCATCCATGTCATCAGAAAAGGCCAGAAGACGGGTCTGGCGACCTGTCAGCTTCTCAAAAGCCTGCCGGACCCATGTCGTCCGGGCCACTTCGCCGAACGTACCGATATGCGGCAGGCCGGAAGGCCCGTAGCCTGTCTCCATCAGAACCGGTTTGCTGGGGTCCCTGTCTGCCACACGGGCAGCCAGTTTACGGGCTTCCTCAAACGGCCAGAGCTTGGGGAAAGACGAATCATTCTGGGGAGAAGGCGTTTTGTTCTGCATAAGACTACGTTAATTATGAACCCTCCCCCCTCTGGTCAAGTATGCAGGCGGGGCGTGCACTGCTTTCCCCTCGCAGAAGGAGGACTTCCTGTGTATGAGTTGGAGCATGCCCAGCCTGTTCCGCTCCTACCTTGATGCGCCAGCCCTGATCGCACGACATGGCCTCTCCTCCCTCATCACGCCTGATGGTGAGGTGCTGGACATTCCCCTTGCCGAAGTCCGGGACATGCTCCGCCAGCTGCCGCCGCCGCTACTCATCCACGGGCCTGCCACGCTCCGTCTGCTGGAACTGCCCCCGGAACCTCTTCCCGCTCCCTGGCTGGACCTGCTGGAACTCTTCCTTCTCGTCCATCCGGCCCGGAGCGTGACCCCGACAGCCCGTGGCCTCGCCCTGGAGCTGGGCCTTGCAGAACCGACGGATACAGCTCCCCTACAGGCCGACAGTCTCTACCGTATTGCCCAGCACCTTCTGGATGAGCTGTCAGGACAGCCTTCCCAGAAAATCGCCACGCTCCACCTTCTGCTGCCCACTCTGGACCAGGCCGGATGGAGCTGGCACGACATCGTGAAAGAGGCCCTGCCTCCTCCCTCTGCATCTTCGGGACGATCCAGAGAAATTGATGCCCTGAAAATATGGCGGCGCCTGCCCCAGTGGGAGGAGCGTGCGCCCCGTCCCCCTGCTGGCAGCCAGCCAGTCAGCCAGCAGGAAGCCCGCAGGCGTCTTTCCGCCCTGCTGGGCAGGCATGCAGAACCCCGCCCCGGTCAGGCCGATTTTGCCTCGGCCACCAGCTACGCCTTCACCCCCCGGGATGTCGCCAATGCCCCCAACATCATGCTGGCCGAGGCGGGTACCGGCACGGGCAAGACAATGGGCTACATCGCCCCGGCCAGCCTCTGGGCCGAAAAGAATGACGGAGCTGTCTGGGTCAGTACCTATACCCGCCATCTGCAACGGCAGATCGAACAGGAACTGACCCGTCTTTACCCCGATCCGACAGAACGGCATGAGCTTGCCGTCATCCGCAAGGGGCGGGAAAACTATCTCTGCCTCCTGAACCTGGAAGATATCACCACCGCCCTTCTCAACCGCCAGCCACAGGCGCAGCCTGGCCTCATCCCGCTGGTCTTTCTCGCTCTCTGGGCCGAGACCACGGAAGATGGCGACCTGATGGGGGGCGACCTTCCCGGCTGGTTCGGGGACCTGTTCCAGCCCGGGCTGCTGAACATGATTGCCGACCGGCGGGGCGAGTGCATCCATTCCGCCTGCCCGCATTATCAGAGCTGCTTCATCGAGCATGGCATACGCCGTGCACAACATGCCCGGTTCGTCATCGCCAACCATGCGCTCGTCCTGTCCCAGGCAGCGTGGAACGCCATGCTGCCGCAGGACATGGCACCCGGCAATCTGGCAGACGAAAATGGCGTCCCCACCCGTTATGTCTTTGATGAAGGCCATCACATCCCTGATGCGGCAGACAGTGCCTTCTCTCTGGTCTTCTCCGGGCTGGAAGCAGCCGACCTGCGCCGCTGGATACTCGGGGCTGAGGGGAGCCGCTCCCGTGCCCGTGGCCTGATGCGCCGCATGGAAGACCTGATGGAGCGCCTGCCAGCCCTCAAGGATGCCCTTCAGGAGCTTGTCCTTGCCACACAGAAAGGCCTGCCACGCCCCGGCTGGAGCGGACGCCTGCATGAGGCCCGGCAGGCCCGCATGGCCCCGCCGCCACCAGACGTCCCCCCGCTGGAAGACAGGCCTGCCACCCCGCCTGATGACGATGAGGAAGACCCTTTCCCCCTCGCCATGGTCGAGGAAGCGTCCCTCCCCCAACCGGCCGAGGCGTTCCTCCAGATGCTGGACATGCATCTGGATGCCCGCATAGCGGAAATACAGATGCAGACCCGCGGCCAGCAGGGCCATTATCCTCGCCAGGAATGCGACCTGCACCCCATACCCGCCCCGCTGCGTGAGCACGCCGAAACCCTGCTCACGGCCCTTCAGGACATCGTCACCCCGCTGGACCGGATCATCCGGCACCTTCAGGAAGCTCTGGAAGCGCAGGAGGAAGACCCCGATACAGCCTTCCAGCAACGGCTGGAGGGAACCATACGCAGCCTGCATCGCCGTGCCCTCTCCCGCCTTCAAGGGTGGATCAGCATGGTACGGGCCATCATGGAGCAACCCGTTGCCCAGACAAGCCTGCCGACCTATGTGGACTTCATCCACCGGGAGCCTTTACCCCCCACACGGCTCCTCCAGGGAGGACACGACATTGCCCTGAACCGCCACTGGCTGGACCCGACCATTCCCTTCGCCAGCACCCTGCAAAGCACCACGCACGGGCTGCTCATCACCTCCGCCACCCTGCGGGACCGCAGCCCGGATGAAGACGGGGAAGCCGGATGGGAAAAGGCTGAGCGACGACTGGGCACGGCGCATTTCCTCAAGCCCCCCATGCGGGCTGCCCTGATGAGTCCCTTCGACTATGCCCACCAGACACGGGCCTACATCATCACGGATGTCTCACGGGACCCGGCAGCACAGGCGCAGGCCTTTCAGGCTCTTTTTGAAACAGCCAATGGAGGAGCTCTGGGGCTTTTCACAGCCATTCAACGGCTGAAAGAGGTCCACCGCCGCATCCATGAGCCGCTGGGGATGAAGAACATCCCCCTCTACGCCCAGCATGTGGACGCCATGAACAACGCCACGCTGGTGGATGTCTTCCGTACCGAGACGAACAGCTGCCTGCTGGGCACGGATGCCATGCGTGATGGCGTGGATGTCCCTGGAGAGGCCCTCCGCATGGTGGTGATGGAACGTACCCCCTGGCCCCGGCCCGACATTCTTCACCGGGAACGCCGCCGCCATCTTTCCGGCGGCAGGCCGGGCGATTATGACGACCTCATCACCCGGATGCGCCTGCGCCAGGCCTTCGGGCGCCTCATCCGCCGGGCTGATGACCGGGGCGTGTTCATCATTCTGGACAGCCGGATGCCGTCCCGCCTTCTCTCCGCCTTCCCTGATGGCGTACCTGTCCAGCGTCTACCGCTGAGCGAAGCACTGACAGACATTGACGACTTCCTGAACAGGTAAAACACAAAAAAGCCCCGCTCCCGAAAGAGCGAGGCTTTTCTTTCTGCCTGTACGGGACAGGAGGCCATCCCGGCCAGAGTGACCGGGATGGGGAAGGATGAGCGATCAGAAGCCGCCCATACCACCCATGCCACCCATTCCGCCCATGCCACCCATACCGGCACCAGCAGCATCGTCGGACTTCTTCTCCGGACGCTCGGCAACCATGGCTTCGGTGGTGATCAGCAGGCCAGCCACGGAGGCTGCATCCTGAAGGGCCGTGCGGACGACCTTGGTCGGGTCAATGATACCGGCAGCCACGAGGTCCTTGTACTCACCCTTCTGGGCGTCAAAGCCTTCGTTGTAGTTGCTCAGTTCCAGCACCTTGCCAGCAATCACGGCACCATCTTCACCAGCATTGTGGGCGATCTGGCGCAGCGGAGCCTGAAGAGCCTTGCGGACGATCTGGGCACCAGCACGCTGGTCGTCATTCTCGAAGGTCAGGTCATCGAACAGCAGGCTTGCACGGGCCAGAGCCGTACCACCACCCGGGACGATACCTTCCTCAACAGCGGCGCGGGTTGCGTGCAGGGCATCATCAACGCGGTCCTTGCGCTCCTTCACCTCGACCTCGGTGCTGCCACCGACGCGGATGACGGCAACGCCACCAGCCAGCTTGGCCAGACGCTCCTGGAGCTTCTCACGGTCATAGTCGGATGTCGTGGCTTCGATCTGAGAGCGGATCTGGGCGCAACGGCCCTTGATGCCCTCGGCAGCACCGGCACCCTCGACGATGGTGGTGTTCTCCTTGTCGATATGCACCTTCTTGGCCGTGCCAAGCATGTCCAGCGTGACGGATTCCAGCTTGATGCCGATATCCTCGGAGACGACCTGACCACCGGTCACGATGGCGATGTCTTCCAGCATGGCCTTGCGACGGTCACCGAAGCCCGGAGCCTTCACGGCAGCGATCTTCAGGCCACCACGCAGCTTGTTGACGACCAGCGTGGCCAGAGCCTCACCATCGACTTCCTCAGCGATGATCAGCAGCGGGCGGCCAGACTGCACGACGCTTTCCAGCAGCGGCAGCATCGGCTGGAGAGAAGAGATCTTCTTCTCGTGGATCAGGATGTAGGGGTTTTCCAGATCAGCCGTCATCTTCTCCGTGTTCGTCACGAAGTACGGGGAGATGTAGCCACGGTCAAACTGCATGCCTTCCACGACATCCAGCTCGGTGTGCAGGCCCTTGGCCTCTTCCACCGTGATGACACCCTCGTGACCGACCTTCTCCATGGCTTCGGAGATCATCTTGCCGACTTCGGACTCGCCGTTGGCAGAGATCGTGCCGACCTGGGAAATCTCATCCTGGGAGGAGATCTTCTTGGTGCGGGTCTTCAGTTCTTCCACGACACGCAGCACGGCCTTGTCGATGCCACGCTTCAGGTCCATCGGGTTCATGCCGGCGGCGACAGCCTTGGCACCCTCACGGATGATGGCCTGGGCCAGAACGGTAGCGGTCGTGGTGCCGTCACCAGCCACATCGTTGGTCTTGGAGGACACTTCACGCACCATCTGTGCGCCCATGTTCTCGAACTTGTCGGCCAGCTCGATCTCCTTGGCGACGGAAACGCCGTCCTTGGTGATGCGGGGGGCACCGTAGCTCTTGTCCAGAACGACATTGCGGCCCTTCGGACCGAGCGTCACCTTCACGGCATTGGCAAGAATATCAACACCACGGAGCATGCGCTCACGGGCATCAGCACCAAATTTCACGTCTTTAGCAGCCATAACACCTAATTCCTTCAAAGATGGTCAGAGAGAAAAATGTCCGGGAATGTGGCCTCAGCCGACGATGCCCAGAATGTCGCTCTCTTTCATGATCAGCAGGTCTTCACCGCCGATCTTCACCTCGGTACCAGACCACTTGCCAAACAGGACACGGTCGCCAGCCTTGACATCCAGCGGCACGACCTGACCCTGCTCATTGCGGGCACCGGACCCAACGGCCAGGACCTCGCCTTCCATCGGCTTTTCCTTGGCGGTTTCAGGAATGATGATGCCACCGGCGGTTTTTTCTTCACCGTCCAGACGGCGGACCACTACACGGTCGTGAAGGGGACGAAACTTCGTCATGGATCACTCCATTTTAGGCTGGCCCTTCCATAAAGCAGCGCAGCCGGGTTATTGCGCTCATCCTAGCAGCGCACCAGTAAACTCCCCGATCAAACGGGGCGAATGAGAGATAGTGACGCCCCCCTGTAGCGTCAAGAACTCCCCTCCGAGGCACCGGAGATTTTTTAATCGTTCTTACTTTCAAACAAACATTCATGAACAGGCGCATCCTGTCATGAGCCACACCGTTTCATTCCCTCTTGCTCCTGACCACGAAGAGGTGAAAACTTCTCTTTTCCATTCCCTGAAAAGGGGCGTCTTTACAGGATCAGGAGAGGCCATCATGGACCTGCATCTGCAAGAACGAACAGCCATCATCATGGGAGGAAGCCGGGGGCTGGGACTGGGCATTGCCCGATCCCTGGCACGGGAAGGCGTCCGCCCCTGTCTGCTGGCCCGTGATGAAAACAGACTGCGGCAGGCCGCTCATGATCTGGCAGCCGATACCGGCATCACCCCGCACTGGCATGCCGTGGATTTCTCGGCACCAGACAGCGTACAGACCTGCCTGACAGCCCTCCAGAATATCATGCCGGAGACGGACATCATCATCGGCAATGGCGGCGGACCGCCCCTGGAGCCTGCCACGGCCTGCGATCCGGCACTCTGGCAGAAAGAAACCGCCACGATGCTTCTGCCTGTCATGCAGCTTGTCGGCCAGTATCTGCCGGGCATGAGGCAACGACAGTTCGGCCGGATCATCATGGTGTCCTCCACCAGTATCGTGGAGCCCATTCCCAACCTCGTTCTCTCCAGCGCACTCCGCTCCGCACTGGCCAGCTGGGGCAAAACCCTCGCCCGGGAGGTCGCCCATGATGGCGTGACGGTCAATACGCTGCTGCCCGGCCGCTTCGAGACGGACCGCGTCGCCACCCTGAACAGAATACGGGCTGAAAAGGCTGGTATTCCGCTCGAAGAGTTCCGCAGGCAGAAAGAAAACGGCGTGCCCGCAGGCCGCTACGGCCAACCCGAAGAGCTGGGGCACATGGCCGCCTTTCTGGCCAGCCCTCTGGCGGCCTACATCACCGGGACCCGCATCCCGGTTGACGGGGGCCTGCTTCACGGTTTCTGAAAGCCCTGCATGCAGAAAGACCTCCCCGCCATCCGGCAGGGAGGCCCTCCCTTCACAAAGCCATCAGGCTGGCGCTCAGCTGAACAGCACACGCCCCGCAACAGCGTCCAGACGGGCCAGAACGGAGAAGTCTCTGGCTTCCGGCGGCGTGATGATGGCATTGTCCAGCGCACGCTCGGCTGCACCGGTACCGGTGCAGATGGGGCGGGCCTTGCCAAGGGCCGGAATGGCCCGGCGGACAAGCTCCCGGGCATGTTTGGAGTTGCTCTTCATGGTACGGACGACAGCATCCACCGTGACGTGCTCATGCTCTTCGTGCCAGCAGTCATAATCGGTCACCATGGCAACGGTGGCATAGTTCATTTCTGCCTCACGGGCCAGACGGGCCTCCGGCATGTTCGTCATGCCGATGACCGACGCCCCCCATGAGCGATAAAGCTCGCTCTCGGCCCGGGTGGAAAACTGCGGCCCCTCGATCACGACATAGCTCCCGCCCCGTGTAACCGTGATACCCAGCTTTTCGGCCTCATCAGCCAGCGTGGTGGCCATGCGGGCGGAAACCGGCTCACCCATGCTGACATGGGCCACACAGCCTTCCTCAAAAAAGGTCCGGGGGCGCCCCTGTGTCAGGTCAATGAACTGATCCACCAGCACAAAATGGCCCGGAGCCAGCTCTTCCTTCAGAGACCCCACGGCAGAGAGAGAGATGATGTCCGTCACACCGGCCCGCTTGAGGGCATCAATGTTCGCACGGTAATTCAGACGTGAGGGCGGAATGGGATGCCCACGGCCATGACGGGGCAGAAACACGCAGCGCACCCCCTCCAGCGTGCCAAAGAGGAGCTCATCGGAAGGAGCGCCCCAAGGGGATTCACAACGCCGCCACTCCCGGTTTTCCAGCCCGTCAATCTCATAAAGGCCTGAGCCCCCGATGACACCAATGACAGGTTCGATCATCTTGTCTGCAACCATAAATCCTCACTCCATCCTGCCTCGACCCGGTCGCCGCTCGCAGGGCACACAGTCCCGCACAACCCTTCCGGCAGTCCTCTCATCAGATAGCGGACAGTCTTTCAGAAGACCAACCCAAAAATCAATAGGCAGGGTTGCCTGCCCTTTTTACAACATCAGGAAAAGCCAGTAAGCCAGAATGAGCCTTTTGGCCTATGAACAACATGACAACCCAGAGTGACAAACCATCCATTTCTGCCCCACACAGATCAGGAGATGCCCATGCCATCCTCAACGCCTTTTGCCCTGCCCGACCTGCCCCATGTCGGCCTGACGGACGAGGCCCGCCGCTGGTTCGAAAGCCTGCGTGACAGGATATGCGCCGCCTATGAGGCTCTGGAAGACGAGGCAGCAGCCGGGGACGCTCCCGTTCTGGCCGGGCATGAGCTGCCGGGGCGTTTCCAGCGTACGGCCTGGGAGAGGCCTGAAGGTGGCGGTGGCGTCATGTCTGTCATGAAGGGGCGTGTCTTTGAGAAGGTTGGCGTGAATGTCTCAACCGTCTGGGGGGAATTTTCACCAGAATTCCGCAAGACCATTCCCGGTGCGGCGGAGGACCCACGCTTCTTTGCCACAGGCATCTCTCTGGTGGCCCATCCCTGCAACCCCCATGTCAGTGCGGCGCATTTCAACACCCGCATGATCATCACCTCAAAGGGATGGTTCGGTGGGGGTGGCGACATCACGCCCATGTTCCCTGAAAGCCCGGAAGCCCTCGAAGATGCGGCCACGTTCCACCGGGCCTTTCAGGAGGCCTGCGACAGACACGACCCGGACTACTATCCCCGCTTCAAGAAATGGTGTGATGAGTATTTCTTCCTGAAACACCGCAACGAACCCCGTGGGCTGGGCGGCATCTTCTATGACTGGCTGGACAGCCAGAACCTCGCCAATGACTTCACCTTCACCCGGGATGTGGGAGAAGCCTTCCTGAACAGCTATGCCGGCATCGTCCGGGGGCGGATGTTCACTCCCTGGACGGATGGAGACCGTCAGGCCCAGCTCAGGCGACGGGGCCGTTATGTGGAGTTCAACCTCCTTTATGACCGGGGGACGCTCTTCGGCCTGAAAACAGGCGGCAATACCGAGGCCATCCTGATGTCCATGCCACCAGAAGTCATCTGGCCCTGAAGCATTCATGTCCAGCTCCATACGGAGCTGGAGAATGATCAGTCAGCATAGCCCTGCGGATGAGCCTGCCGCCAGCGCAGGGCTGTTTCAACAATCATGTCAAGCCCTGCAAATCTGGGCGTCCAGCCTGTATCGGCGTGCAGTCGTGCCGGGTCTGCCACCAGTCTGACAGGGTCTCCTTCCCGCCTTGGAGCAGGCTCCCAAGGTACCGACCGGCCGCTTACCCTTTCAACACTGGCAATAACCTCCAGATTGGAATAACCACACCCGGTCCCGATATTGTAGCATATGCTGCCCTGCTCCATCTGCTCCAGCGCCCTGAGATGGGCTTCGGCAATATCGGCGACATGCACATAGTCACGAATACAGGACCCGTCCATCGTTGGATAATCCAGGCCAAACAGCTTCAGCGTTGGCCGCATTCCCAACGCAGCCTCGATCGTCAAAGGAATCAGGTGCGTTTCAGGGCGATGATCTTCACCTGCCCTTCCAGCGGGATCGGCCCCAGCAGCATTAAAATAACGCAGGCAGGCGCTTCTCATGCCGTATATCCTGTCAGCCCAATGCAGGACACGTTCGATCATGAATTTGCTTTCCCCATAGGGGGAACCGGGATCAACAGATGCCGCTTCTGAAATGAGGCCAGTGCGCTCCGTTCCTCCAAACAGTGCCGCTGTGGAGGAAAAGACAAATTTCTTCACGCCATGGGCCACACAGGCTTCGATGAGATTGAGCGTGGTGAGATAATTCCGCCTCAGATAATGGAGGGGCCTTCTCACACTGTCACCAACACGGGACAGGGCAGCGAAATGCAGCACACCATCCCACGGCCCCTGGGCCATCACACCCGCTGTGGCCTCCTGACTGGCCAGATCGACCAGAAAGAAAGGGACGTCAGGTGGCACGGCTGCCCGATGCCCTGTGCTCAGATCATCAAGAACAGCAACTTCATGCCCTGCATCCAGCAGGGCAAGCACGACATGACTGCCAACAAAACCGGCACCACCCGTCACGAGATAACGCATCGGGGCCTCCTGACCAGAAAAGCCCCGAAAGAACTCACGACATCTGAAAACAGTCCGTTACTGGGCAATGGCTCATCCTGTCCCTACCTGACAAACACGCCATGGTATCCGTGCGGGTCATCATGGGACTTTCCGGCAGCACAGTGCCTCAGCCATCACTCCCAATAATGCCATCCACCAGCACATGGGGCAGCCCACGGGGACAGACCTCCAGACGGGTCTGGACACCATAGACATCTCCCAGCACGGCAGGTGTTGTCACGGCCATGACAGCCCCCTGTGCCACAAGCCGACCATCCCGCATATAGACAACATCATGAGCACGTTGCAGAGCGATGTTCAGATCGTGAACAACCAGTAGCGTCACGATATCACGTTTCCGTGTCTCACGACGGACGACGTCCATGACGGCAAACTGATACCGCAGGTCCAGCGCACTCAAGGGTTCATCCAGCAGCAACATGGCCGGACGGCGCACCAGGGCCTGCGCCAGTCCCACCATCTGCCGCTGACCACCGGACAGTTCATCCATGTAGCGCAGGGCCAGCCTACCGATACCCAGCTCCTCCAGAACGTCGGTGCTTTCCCGCAGGGCACACTCGGCAGACACGGCCTCCCCCGCCCGACGGGCCACCATCACCGCCTCGATCACCTGAAGATGAACGGCAGGCGGCAGGCTCTGTGGCAGATAGGCAGCCAGCCTGGCCCGCTCACCAACCCCCAGTTTTGAAAGATCCTGCCCGGCAAGGCGAACACATCCCTCCGCTCGGGTCAGGCCGGCAACCCCCCGCATGAAGGTGGACTTGCCCGAGCCATTCGGCCCCAGCAGGGCCGTCACACGCCCGGCCCGCATGGGGGCAAGCGTCATGTCATGCAGGACCTGCCGCCGCCCATAATGGACACTGAAATTTTCAACTTCCAGCTGATGTGTCTGACAGTTCCCCATTTCAGGCCCCCTTTCTCAGAACCACGGCAAGGAAGAAAGGAATTCCCACCAGTGAGGTAACAATCCCCACCGGAATCACGACCCCCGGCAGAATGTTCTTGGCCGCGATGGAGGCCAGCGACATGATGAGCCCACCGCACAGGGCAGCCCCGGGCAGATAAAAACGATGATCCTCCCCCAGCAGGCGGCGGGCAATGTGGGGCGCAACCAGCCCCACGAAACCGATCGTCCCGACAAAGGATACAGCCAGGGCAGACAGCACACTGATGCGCAGCAGAGACATCATCCGCAGGCGTTTCGTATCCACACCATAGCTTGCAGCCCGGTCCTCTCCCAGCCGCAGGGCTGTCAGGGCCGGAGCCGCCCGGAAGCAGAACGGCAGCACCAACAGGCAACCGAGGCTCATGACGGAAATCTTGCCCCAGTCAGCCCGGGTCAGGCTACCCATCGTCCAGAAAACAAGGTCCTGAAGAGCATCCTCATCAGCGATGAACTGCATCAAGGCCACGAAGGCATGAAAAGTGAATACCAGCGCAATACCGAACAGCACCACCATGGCCGTGGAATGGCCCCGTGCCCGGGCCACCAGCTCCAGCAGACCAGCCGAACCCACAGCAAACACGAACGCCTCCAGCGGGACCATCCAGTTTTCCGGCACATAAGGGATATGCCAATGCAGCACGATGGCCAGAGAGGCCCCAAATGCCGCCGCCGCCGACACACCCAGCGTGTAAGGGCTGGCCAGGGGGTTATCCAGCACCGTCTGCATCTCCCCACCGGATATTCCCAAAGCAACGCCCACCAGGGCCGCCATCAGGGCATAAGGCAGGCGGATATGCCATACGATGACGGCATTCGTCCCGGATGAGGGATGCATGAGCGCATGAAACAAGGCCGCCGGGCCAAGACCGGCCGGGCCCAGGGAAAAATCAAGCAGTATGGAAAAAAGGATCAGCCCTGCCATCAGGCAGAGGACACCCACCCTGTGGCGGGTCAGCTTTACATAGGATGCCTGTATGCCTGTCAATCGTGCGGCAAGACGGGCCATTTCGTCTGATGGCCCGTCTGTTCTGGTCTCTGTCTCTTTAATGGGCATTCGCCTTGATCCAATATGTCCCGCTGTTCGGCATCACTGTAAAACGGCTCTGTACCAGGCTGCGGTCAGCATCCGGGTCCAGATCCCTGAAGCGTTCGGGATAAAACCATTTTGCCATGACCTCAATGGCGAGAATATTGAACGGACTGTCATAGAACGTGTGCCAGATACCATAGGCACGTCCATTGCGGACCGCCCCAAGCCCGGCAAGTTCAGGCGCTTTCAGCAGGGCAGCAAGAGAGGCCTGCGCCATCTCCGGCGTCACCTGTGATCCCATCTTCAGGCCCGGCCCGCTGTTGCCCGGCCCCCGGGTGCCATCCAGAATCAGCACGTCGGGATCTTTGGCGATGACCATCTCTGCCGAAACATCGCCGATATAACCCGGCAGAAGATCGGCTGCGATGTTGCGCCCCCCGGCAGCCTCGATAAAGGCTCCCATGTTGCCTCGCCCTGCCGTATGGCAGCAGCTCTGCCGCGCCCCGGCCAGCATGTTGATGAACACGCTGGGGCGTTGGGCCTCCGGGATTGTCTCCACGACAGACTGGATGGCCTTCAGGCGGCTTTCATAAAAATCCGTATAGGCTTTTGCTTCTGCCTCACGCCCGAGGGCCTGGCCGAGAATGACCATGCTGGGAACGGTCGTTTTTACCGGGTCCTGCCGGAAATCCACAAACAGGACAGGCACATGCGCTGCCCGCAGCCTGGCCGTCACATCACCAGTCTGCCCGGGACCATGGCCGGTCGTGCTGAAAATGGCGAGATCAGGATGAAGGTCCAGCACCTTTTCCGGACTGATCGTATCAGCGGTTGTCCGTCCTATCACGGCGACCTTGTCAGCCTCCGGAAATGTCTTGAGCATCTGCTCATAATTCTGTCTGTCGGCCTCCCGGAATTCCCCCTGCCAGCCGACGATACGGTCAAACAGATGCTTTCCCTCCAGAGGCTCCAGGGCGTAGATCAGCCGCCCTTCTCCCAGAATGATGCGCTGGGGATGATCCGGAACGGACACGACCGCCCCCGTGATGTCCCGCACATCCTTCGCCTGAGCCTGATGGACTGGCCACATACCGCCAGCCAGGGCTGCCAGCATGACGCCGGCAGAGCCAAACAGGGCTTTCAATGAAACCATGATCTTGCGCCTTTCCCGGAAAGGTCATCCCGCAGGGACACCGTGCCCCCCCATGGATGAAACCTCCTGCTTTAATTGATAATCATTCTCGACATTAATGTTATAGAAAACCTCTTCCCCTTCTCCAAGATCGGAATGATCCTCCCTTTCCTCTTCTAGCGTTTTTTCCGCAAAAGAAGCCGCAAGGCACCCTGATTTCCCTGATGGCTGTGCACCACACCCAGCACCATGGGCGCTATGTCGGCACGATGCAGCCAATGAGGCAATTCCCGGCGGATGCTCCCTCCCCGGATGCCACTGCCCAGCCCGGTAACGACCTCGACGCAGCGCCACCCCATGACACGGCTGCGCTGCATGAAGCGGTGAAACTCCTCAAAAGCCTCCTGCACGACGTAGCCATGCAGGTCGAGCCGGGCATCCACACGCATCTGCCCACGGGACAGACGACGCCACTGCGTATCATCAAGGCCAGGAGCACGGACCCCCACATGCGGGGCAGGACGGGGACGGGGTGCCTTGGCCGGCTGGGCCATCACCAGCCTGACCGTCATCATCCCTGTATTCCGCCCCCCTTCCGACTGGCGGGCTACCGTACTCTCCGTCTTGCCAGTCTCCTCCCGGACAAACCTGCCCGCAGCCTCCCTTCGCCCCCGCAACGGGGCAACATCCCGGACGAAAGCTTTCCACAGCGCCGCTTCATCATCACCCAGAGTCCGTCTTGCCACCTTGTTATGCCCCGTCTTCCGTCACTGCGCCGGTATCACCCTGCATTATCATGGCACGCAGACGCTTGCGTGCAAACCGGACATAGGTCGTATCGGCCTCAATGCCGATGGAGCGGACCTTCAGCGACTCTGCGGCCACAAGGCTCGTCCCCGTTCCCATGAACGGGTCCAGCACCATCATCTCAGGATGCACCCCATGCAGGCGGATGCAACGCTCCGGCAGGGCAACGGGGAAGGTCCCCGGATGGCTGTAGCGGGCTGAACGACTCCGTACCGTTTCATAGGGGATGAACCATGTATCACCCCGACACCGCCGGTCCTCCCTGTGCTGGCGACGATGGATGTTGCTTTTGTCCGTGAAAGGAACACCCGCCCCGAGCCGGTCCAGCTCCACATCTCCCTGTTTGGTCAGGTGGAAAATATGCTCATGGTTCCGGTTGACGTAGCGAGGTGAATTGACCGGCTTGAAGTGCCCATGCGTCACCTCCCCTACCGATACGGACTTGATCCATGAAATATGGTTCTGAAGGGTAAACAGCTTCCTCAACCGGACCATCAGCTCGAATGGCAACCATGGCTGGGCAGATGACCCGGCTATATTGAGAAAAAAAGACCCATCATCCCGCATCACACGGGCTACCTTGGAGCAGATAATCTCCATCCAGTCGAGATAACTCTCCTCGGAGAGGCTGTCCCTGTAGCTGCGATAAGCAAGCCCCAGATTATAGGGAGGGGATGTCACCACCACATCCACACTGCCTGCGGGCATACGCCGCATGACACTCAGACAGTCTCCCCGGATGAGCGTATGCATCCCCAGCGTCTCACGACGCGCACGAATCATCTGGCTGTCTGCCCCGCCCCTGCTGCCATGACCTCCGTTGCCGTACCGACGACCGGCTGCTCACCAGCCTGCTTTGCCTCAGGCAGGGGGACGAGAACCATCATCTGACCGTGATTCTTCATGTCCCCAGCAATCCTGGCGGCCTTCTCACCCCACCCGAGGAACAGGTCCCCACGCGCTGCACCCCGTATGTCGCTCCCGGTATCCTGCGCAAAGACCATCCGGGACCATGTCACGAAACGCCCCTGCGCATCCTTGCCACTGATATTCACCCAGACAGGCATCCCATACCCCACGAAGCGCCTGTCCACGGCAAGAGAACGCTGAGGAGTCAGCGGCAGGCCAAAGCCCCCTGTCGGTCCTTCATCAGCCGTGCGCTGCGTACGGCGGAAAAAGACATAACTGGGGTTTGCCTCCAGGACAGAAGCAACCTGATCCGGATTGTTGGCCAGCCAGTCCCGGATGCTCTGGGCATCCACATCTTCCGACTTCATCAGCCCACGTTTGACCAGCACGCGGCCAATCGGAACATAAGGCCGCCCATTGCGGCCATCATAACCAAGAAACACCTGCTGGCCGTCCGGCAGGCGCAAACGGCCAGAGCCCTGCGTCTGCAGGAACAGCAGATCGACAGGGCTTTTCAGCCAGGCCAGCTCCAGCCCCTTCCCCTCCAGAGAACCAGAATTGATGGTTGCCCGGTCATCATAGGGCCGGAACACGGAATTCACCCAATGGCCATATTCCAGCTCGCCATTTTCATCCCGCCCCCGCAGGAGGTCTTTCGGGCGGGCATAAACAGGAATCTGATACTCTCCACCCTGTGTAAGCGAGGCAGAAACCTCAGGGTCATAGTACCCCGTATAGAAAGCATCCTGCTGGACGAGGTAGGGCTGGAACCAGCTCTCGAAGAACTGTCTGGCCTCCGTCCTGTTACTCCGCACCGACGAGGCTGCCACGCAGACATTCTTCCAGTCTTTCATGTCACGGCCATAAGGCAGGGTAACGGCGCCTCCAAGAGAAGTCCCCGCAGGCAGATGGGCGATACGCAGGCACTCCAGCCGCACCATGTTGACCAGCGCCGTATGGTCCTCTCCCTCCCAGCCGGGGAGCTGGCTGAAGCTGACAGGAGCAACATCCATCCTGCCCTTGGGAGCGCCGGGCATACACCCGGCAAGAAGAAGCATCAGAGGGCCCAGCACCAGACCAGCAGAGGAGAAACGACGTTTCATCATGACAGAGTTACCCCACCCCGGCATGAACAAGCACCGGGTCTTCATCATACCCGGCCTCCCCGTGCGGGAGACCAACCTTACCCAGCGGGGTAGCCTCAGTCCGCTTCTGTGGCAACCACCTTCCACTGGCCATTTTCGCCCTGTTCAAAGGTCCAGCGATCACGAAACTCCGTCAGGGCTTCCGTTCCCTCGACGAGCATCCCCTTCTCATCCCGGCAGTAGCTGACCTGCCACGACACGATGCGGACACCGAGACGGCAGGCACCACCCTCCCCATCTCCCGGATGCACGGATGCATAATCCAGCCGCTCGATCCGTCGCAGTTCCAGATGAACCTGCTCATGACGCTTCTTCCGCTCCTCCAGAACGTGACTGAACGTTTCCAGCACGGCGGGGGACAGAACCTTCTCCAGCGCAGGAAGATCAGCGCAGGCAAAGGCCTTGATGGTACGGGCGAAAATATCCTCAGCCTTCTTCAGGAAATATTCTGCCGAGAACCCACTGACATCCGTTCCGACTCGGGCCAGAGCCTGTCCGAGCTGTGTATCCGCCTCCGGGAGCCTGTATTCCGTCGCTTTCTGCTCTCCGCCGACACGGCCGGGCAACGGCGGTGGCTTGGGGGCATCGGCCACGCTCCCCTCCTGCCGCTGGCCAACAGCACGGGCTGCCGGCATCTGTTCCTGCCGGATGGCCTGCGCCCCCATGCGGCGCCCCAGAACAAAAAACACGGCACTGCCCACGGCCACGGCCAGCAGAGCCCAAAAAACGATATCCCAGGGGAAATCCGTCATCTCAAGTCCCAATCATCACACCCGGAGCCGGCCTGCACGGCCCTCTCCTCATCATGCCCTAAAGGTAGGCCGCCCCGTCGGCAATCTCAAGAGTGACCACCCTCTCGCACCGCAGCAGCAAAAGAAGAACCGCATCTGCTTGGCCCCTTCTTCAAGACATGCTACCGCCATAAAAGACGTGCGTACGCAGGAGGCGGGCCCATCCCCCCGTCGGAAAGCGGCTTCATCCCTGCGGGCGCCCCATCTAGAGTTACGTTCACGCAAGGATGATCCCGAATGTCCGACAAGACAAACCCTGAGGCCCCGCAGGACAACACCCCTCCCTCCCTGCCGCTGGCCATCAACCTGCAATATACCAAGGATCTCTCCTTCGAAGTTCCCCGTGGTGCGTCAACCTTCACCTCCCTTCAGGCTCCGCCGCAGGTTGGCGTGAACATCGACGTGCAGGCGAACCGCATCGAAAAAGAACAGTCCATCTATGAGGTCACGCTGATCATCCGCACCGAGGCCACCGAGGCTCCGGCAGAAGGAAGCCAGACCCCCGGGCCAGTGGTGTTCATCACGGAGCTCGCCTATGCCGCCATCGTCACGCTGGACAACCCGCCGCAGGAAATCATTGAGCCGATCCTGCTGGTTGAAGTACCCCGCCTGATCTTCCCCTTCGCCCGGGCCATCATCAGCGATGTCACACGGGATGGCGGCTTCCCGCCGGTGGCTCTCCAGCCCATCGACTTTGCCGCTCTGTGGCAGGCCAAGCAGGAGCAGAATTTCCCCGAGCCGGAAGGCGAAGCCTGAAGCCGGGAAACACGCTGTGGCCAGACCACAACAAGGAAAGGCGGACCCAATGAGGGTTCGCCTTTTTTCTTATCCTCTTCCCAGCAACCTCAGGGGAGGACCAACCTCAACCTGCCCCCACAGGCCGCTCTCCCCGACACGCCCGGCGATGGCCTGGGAGAGACAGATGGCCCTGCAATGGCCAAGCTGCCGGTACAGGTCCGGCGGGCACAGCTCCATGAACAGGGAAACCGTCTCACTGGAATAAAAAAGGACAGCACTCACCTCTTTGCTCGCCAAGGCGGTCCTTGCCGCCGCAGCAAGCTGTCTGACAGGCTGTACCTGATAGGCCTCAACACGCTGCGCCCCCAGATTGACCGCCAGATCGGCCCCGTAGGGCTGTCCATGCCGCCCCCGCCCGCAGGCCAGCACAAGGCCGGAGCCAGACAACCCTTTCTGACGGCAGAGCGTTTCCAGACCGGCCTGTGTCCCTGATGCCGCCTCGACACGCCGGAACCCCATCGCCACAGCCCGCTCCGCCGTACGGTGCCCCACTGTCAGCAGCAGCCTGTCACGGTCCTGATGGACCAGAAAAGGCAGGGCCTGACCGCTCGTTACCAGCAGAGCGTGACAGGGCCGGTCCGCCATTGGCGGTTCCTGACGTATGGTCATGACAGGGCTGGCAACAGCCCGCCAGCCCTGCGCCTGCACGGCACCGACTGTCTCGCTCAGCCCCGGCTCAGGCCGGGTTACCAGCACAGTCTGACGCATGGTCGTTATGGCTGGACGATCTTCGCAAAGATGGCAGGAGGTGTATCCCGCCGCAGCTCACAGGCCAGCTCATAGCCCAGACGAGCCGCATCTTCCGGCAGTCCTTCAGTTTCCCGGCGCAGCAGGAAGGTGCCATCTTCGCTGGCCACGAGGCCGGAAAGATGAAGCCGCCCTTCCTTCAGCTGGGCATAACCGCCAATCGGAGTCCGGCAGGAGCCATCAAGTTCCGCCAGCAGGGCACGTTCCGCCGTGGCCACGGCACGGGCCTCCGGGTCCTCAATGGCGGAAAGCAGCTCCCTCAGCTCATGGTCGCTCTCACGTACCGTCACGCCCACGATGCCCTGCCCGGAGGCCGGAAGCATCACCTCGGGGGAGAGCGGCACGTCGATGCGGTCTTCCATGCCGAGGCGTTTCAGCCCGGCGTAGGCCAGCAGCGTCGCATCGCACTGTCCCGCCCCCAGCTTGTCCAGCCGGGTCTGCACATTGCCCCGCAGCAGGGTGAAGCGGAGGTCCGGCCGGACATGAAGCATCTGCGCCTGGCGGCGGACAGACGCACAGCCCACGAGTGCTCCTTCTGGCAGACAGTCGAACGGCCTTTCAGGATCAACCGTCACGCCCCGTTTGCGCAGCATCAGCACATCACGGGCATCCTCACGCTTCATCGTGCAGGCCAGCACCAGTCCCGGCGGCAGGTGGGTCTCAAGGTCCTTGAGGCTGTGGACGGCAAAATCGATCCCGCCCACGGCCAGAAGTTCATGAATCTCTTTGGAGAACAGCCCCTTCCCACCGATCTCGGCCAGACGGTCCTTGAGGTTCAGGTCCCCGGAGGTCTGCATCTGCTCTTCCTTGAAGGCCCCCATGTCCCGCAGAACGGGACAGAAACGGGTCAGCCGGGTCAGGAAGTGCCGCGTCTGCACCAGTGCCAGCGGGGACGCCCGTGTCCCGACCCGCAGGGGAAGTTTGCGCCGGTCCGGTGGAGCCTGCGCATGGGAGCGGCGAGCCGCTTCGGCAGCAATTTTCTGAAGTGCTGCGGAGGAAAAGTTTGAAGCATTCATGGTGTTCCCTCCATAACCGATTCTGGAAGGGGTGTCATGCTCCGAAGAATCCGCCATAATGAACCAATCATGTCTGACATTTCCCACCTGACGCCGCTTCTGGCCATCGAGACCTCATGCGATGACACCGCCTGCGCCATTCTGGACGCCCACGGAGCCCTGCTCGGGGAAAGCGTCCTCTCGCAGGAGGATCATGCTGCCCTGGGCGGTGTCGTGCCGGAGCTGGCCGCCCGTGCCCACCTGAAGGCCCTGCCGGAACTGGTGGAGCTGACCCTCCAGCGGGCCGGACTGGAGCTGGAGGACATCGCCCTTTTTGCCGCCACGACCGGCCCCGGCCTGATTGGCGGGCTGATTGTTGGCAGTTCCTACGCCAAGGGGCTGGCCATGGCCTGCGGGAAGCCTTTCATGGGCATCAACCATATCGAAGGCCACATCCTGACCCCCCGCCTGCCTGCGGTCCTGCGGCCGGATGAAACGGCCCCGGCTTTCCCCTATCTCGCCCTGCTCGTCTCTGGCGGGCACTGCCAGTGCATCACCGTGGAGGATACCGGCCAGTATCGCCGCCTTGGAGGCACGATTGACGATTCCGCCGGGGAAGCCTTCGACAAGGTGGCCAAGATGCTGGGACTGGGCTGGCCCGGCGGCCCGGCACTGGAGAAGCTCGCCAGAGAAGGCGACCCGCAGGCCTACAGCCTGCCTCGCCCGCTGAAAGGCCGCCCCGGCTGCGATTTTTCCTTCTCCGGCCTCAAGACGGCCGTCGCCCGCCACATCGAACCATACGGACGTGAGGCACTACCCCGGCAGGTGGCCGCCGACCTCGCCGCCTCCTTCCAGCAGGCCGTGACGGACGTGATGGCGGACCGCATCCTCAATGCTCTGGCTCTGGCACCGCAGGTCACCTCACTCGTGGTGGCCGGTGGCGTGGCGGCCAACAGCGTGCTGCGCCAGAGGCTGGAAGAAATTGCCAGCCAGCACGGGATCACCTTCCTTGCGCCCCCGCTACGTCTCTGCACCGACAATGCCGCCATGATCGGCTGGGCTGCGCTGGAACGGCTGAAACAGGGTGAAGTGCCGGACGACATCACCCTGGCCCCCCGCCCCCGCTGGCCGCTGAGTGAACGCCAGCCCTACCGGCCACAGGCCACACAGGAAACGTCCTCCACCGGACACAGCTCTCTGATGGAACCATCCGCATGACCGTCCAGCCACATATTGCCGTCATCGGTGCCGGAGCATGGGGCATCGCTCTGGCCTGCACCCTCTCCCACATCGCCCGGATCACCCTCTGGACACGCACTCCCGTTCCGGCAGGCATCCGTGCCCTGCCGCACCTGCCACAGGTCACCCTACCAGAGGCCGTCACCGTCACCAGCGACCTGCCGACGGAAGCCGACATCGTGGTGCTTGTTGTCCCCACGCAGGGGCTGCGGGATGTCACCATGGCCCTCCAGAAGCATCTGAAGCCCGACGTGCCGGTCATCACATGCTGCAAGGGGATGGAGCGGGGCACCTTCCTGCTCCCTCTCCAGATCGTGGAGCAGACCATGCCCGGCCGACCGGCTGCCGTTCTCTCCGGCCCCAACTTCGCCATCGAGGTGGCCCGGGGCATGCCCGCCGCAGCCACGCTGGCCGCGCATGATCTCGCCTTCGTCACGGCGCTGACCGAACGCCTCACCACCCCCACCCTGCGCCTTTATGCCAGCACGGACCCGCTGGGCGTGCAGATCGCCGGGGCAGCCAAGAATGTCATCGCCATCGGGGCGGGCATCAGTGTCGGTGCCGGGATGGGTGAAAATGCCAGAGCCGCCATCATCACCCGTGCGCTAGCCGAAACGGCCCGCCTTGTCGATGCCATGGGGGGGCAGGGCCGTACCATGTACGGCCTGGCCGGAATGGGCGACCTGATCCTGACCGCCACGGGGGCTGGATCCCGCAATTACAGCCTGGGCGTGGCCATGGGGAAAGGCGAGAACATACAGGACATCCTCGCCCAGCGTGACACGGTGGCCGAGGGCGTTCTGACAGCCCCGACATTGCAGGAGCTTGGCCAGCGTTTCGGCATCGAAACCCCCATCATCAATGTCATCACCCGTCTCCTGTCCGGGGAGCTGACCCCCCATCAGGCCCGTGACGAGCTGCTGGACCGCCCCACCCGTTTTGAATAGGCCCCATCATGACCAGCTTTTATGATTTCCGGCTCCCCGCCCTTGAAGGCGGCGAGATTGACCTCTCCCAGTGGCGGGGCCGCCCCGTACTGGTCGTCAACACAGCCTCCGAATGTGGCTTCACCAAACAGTATGAGGGCCTCCAGACCCTGTGGCGTGACATGGGACATTCCACGCCGGATGGCCTCATCGTGCTTGGCGTGCCCAGCAATGATTTCGGCAGACAGGAGCCGGGGACATCGGAGCAGATCAGCCAGTTCTGCCAGCGTCGTTATGGCGTGAGCTTCCCTCTGGCAGCACGCTCCGTCGTCCGGGGAACGGAAGCCATTCCGCTGTTCCACTGGCTGGCGAAGGAAGGAGGCTTCCTCTCCCTGCCCCGCTGGAATTTCTACAAATATCTCATCGACCGTCAGGGAAAGCTGCACCGCTGGTTCACCCCGCTGACAGACCCCCAGGCCCCCCGCCTGCTGGAGGAGATCCGCCGGGTAAGCCGGAAACACGCCTGAACGATGCTGCGTCACCTTCTCACCGTTGGCAGCTGGACCATGCTGTCCCGCCTGCTGGGGCTGGTGCGGGACCAGCTTCTGGCCATGTTTCTGGGGGCCGGCCCCGTGCAGGATGCGTACCAGATCGCCTTCCGCCTGCCCAACATGTTCCGCCGCCTCTTCGGAGAAGGGGCCCTGAACGCCGCTTTCGTTCCGCTTTTCACATCCCGTTATGAGAAGGAAGGCCCACCGGCTGCCCTTCTGCTGGCCGGGCAGGCCTTCTCCCTCCTGCTGCTCTGGCTGAGCCTGCTGACCATTCTGGCAGAAATCTTCATGCCGTGGGTGATCGACCTCATCGCCCCCGGCTTCCGCTCCCACGGCACGGGCCGTTTCGCCATCGCCGTGCAGCTCACCCGCATCACCATGCCCTATACGGTGCTGATCTGCGGGGCAGCCCTGGTCGCCGGCATCCTCAATGCCCGCAACCATTTCGCAGCCGCCTCGGCGGCGTACATTTCCTTCAACATCGTCGGGATCGCCGCCATTCTTGTGGGGGCCTTCTGGGGGCACCAGCATGTCGCCCCGACCAGCGCATGGGGCATCACCCTCTCCGGTATCGCCCAGCTTGCCGGGCTGCTCTGGGCAGCCCGAAAGGCCGGAATGACGGTGCCACTGGTCCGCCCGGCGCTGTCGCCCGACATCCGGCTGCTACTCCGCCGGATGCTGCCGGGGCTGGTCGGCTCCGGCGTCACGCAGATCAACCTGACCATCG
The DNA here is from genome assembly GCF_002917995.1 of Parasaccharibacter apium. Taxonomy (NCBI): domain Bacteria; kingdom Pseudomonadati; phylum Pseudomonadota; class Alphaproteobacteria; order Acetobacterales; family Acetobacteraceae; genus Parasaccharibacter; species Parasaccharibacter apium. The sequence goes on along the minus strand of NZ_LMYH01000009.1, from coordinate 16,877 downwards.
ACACCATCATCGCCACCCTGCTGCCAACAGGCTCCATCTCGTGGCTCTATTTTGCAGACCGGGTCAACCAGCTTCCTCTTGGCGTGCTGGGGGCGGCCCTCGGCACGACGCTGCTGCCGCTCTTCACCCGTCATGTCGCTGCCAATGACCGCTCTGCCCTCCAGACCAGCCTGAACCAGGCCCTGAACTACGCCCTGCTGCTCAGCCTCCCCGCCATGATCGGCCTGTTCAGCCTGGCACCGGAGATCATGGCCACCCTGTTCGGCTATGGGCATTTCACACCCCATGACGTGCAGAATTCCGCCGCAGCCCTCCGCATGTATGCGCTCGGGCTGCCCGCCTTCATCATCATCAAGCTGCTGGCTCCGGCCTTCTTTGCCGAAGGCGACACCACGACACCGGTCCGCATCGGCTTCGTCACGATGGGGATCAATCTGGCCCTCAACCTGCTGCTGTACCGCACGCTGGCCCATCTGGCTCCACCACTGGCCAGCACGCTGGCCGCCATCGTCAACATGGGGGCACTGGCCCTGCTGCTCTGGAGACGGGACTCGTTCCGCCCCACCGTCACGAGCCTGTCACGGGCCATCCGCATCATGGTGGCCGCTCTCATCATGGGCGTCTGGGCCTGGGGCTGTGCCCGCTTTCTGACCACCGGCCTGCCGGAATGGCACGCCCTGCCCCGACTCTGCGCCCTGATCATCCTGATCGGCAGCAGCGCCGCACTTTATGGCGGGCTGCTCGTGGCCCTGCGGGTGCTGGGACTGGAGGAACTCCGTACCCGCCTGCTCCGGCGTTTCAGGCGCTAGGCAGGCGGAAAAACAATTTCAGAGATGCGATTCCAGAAGCCGGACAAGGGCTTCCAGCTGTGCCTGATCTTCTGCCGAAAAGCGATTCTTCACGGGACTGTCGATGTCCAGCACGCCATGCACTTCCCCACCCTTCATGATGGGCAGGACGATCTCCGATTCCGAGGCTCCATCACAGGCGATGTGACCGGGGAAGGCATGGACATCCGCCACACGCTGCACGGCCCGTTCTGCCACGGCAGCCCCGCAGACGCCCTTGCCCACGGCGATCCGCGTGCAGGCCACCCGGCCCTGGAACGGACCAAGGACCAGCTCACCACCTTTCATCAGGTAAAAACCGACCCAGTTGACCTGCGCCATTGCCTCGAACAGCAGGGCAGCAATATTGGCCAGATTGGCGATTTCGTCCCGTTCGGCTTCCAGCAGTCCCTGAGCCATCGGGAGAACATCTTCAAAAACAACATGATTTTCCGGTGCAGTACTCATGAGGCCACCATGCCGCCCCGGGGCAGGTTGTGGCAAGGGAAACCACTCTACCCTGCCCTGCCATCATGACTCTGGCCTTCCCCTCACCATTTCATGATAATAAGAAGCATCGCATCTCAACTTAACCTTCTATTAATCTTCATGGGCTGCCCAGCCACGACAAAGCGGTGAGGTCTTTTTTCTGCATGGTCGACCAGAAACCATCCGTCCCTCCCATTCCCCCGCAGGTAACGGGGAAGGTCACGCCGACCATGGAGCAGTGGTTCACCCTGAAAAAGCAGGAACCTGATGCCCTGCTCTTCTTCCGCATGGGAGACTTCTACGAGCTTTTCTTTGGCGATGCCCATGCGGCCGCCCTTGCGCTGGACATCACCCTCACCCACCGGGGAACTCATGATGAGGAACCCATCCCCATGTGTGGCGTGCCCGTGGGCACGGCGCAGGTCTACCTCTCCCGGCTCATCCGCCGGGGCTTCCGGGTAGCCGTGGCCGAACAGACGGAAATCCCCCGCAAGGGCCAGAAAGGCCCGCTCCGCCGGGAGATCGTCCGTGTCATCACGCCCGGTACCCTGACGGAAGATGAGCTGCTGGAAGCCGGACGGGCCAACACGCTCCTGGCCATCGTCGCCCCGGACAGACGCCGCAGGCACTGCCTCGGGGCGGCCTGGATCGACATTTCCACCGGTACGCTGGAACTGCTCCGGCTGGAGGCAGACACCCTGGCCGAGCTGCTGGCCCGCCTCTCCCCCTCGGAAATTCTCTCCGACCCGGCCCTGATCCCGGCGGACCATGCCGGAATCATCACCCCCTCCACGGCCGCCCCCAGCCGGGAGGCCGCAGAACGCACCGTGACAGACGCCTATCAGGTCGCCCAGATGGATGCGCTGGGGGATTTCCGGGATGAACAGATCATCGCCTGTGCCGTGCTGCTGGACTATGTCCGCCGCAGCCAGGCGGGCAGGCTGCCCCGGCTGGCCCCTCCCATCGACCACGGGCTGGACAGCATCATGGGGCTGGACCCGGCCACCCGCAGCAGTCTCGACATTCTCCAGTCCCGGGATGGCGGCAGCAGGCACACGCTCTTCACCAGTGTCAATCAGACAGCCACAGCGGCCGGTACCCGCCTTCTGTCCCACTGGGTCAGCACCCCCAGCACGGACCTCACCCTCATCACGCAACGGCAGGAGGGCTGGAGCTGGCTTCACCAGCATCCCCAGCCCACGGGAACATTGCGGGACATCCTCCGGCAGGCTCCCGATTCCGCCCGTGCCCTGGGGCGCATCTCCAGCGGCCGTCCCCTGCCACGGGACCTTGCCGCCATCCGGGACACGCTCCGGGCAGCGGATCAGATCACCGGGATACTCGGCGGACTGACAGAAACCGGCATGCCCGAGCGCATCCGCCATGTCGGAGCCAGCCTGTACGGGCGGGCCGACGCCCTGCTGGAACGGCTTGAGGCCGCCCTAATTGCCGAACTGCCCGTCAAGATCGAGGATGGTGGGGTCATCGCTCCCGGCTTTGATGCCGAGCTGGACCGCCAGCGGGACCTGCGGGACAACAGCCGCCGCCTGATCGCCCAGCTGCAGGTCCGCCTGTCGGAAGACTATGAGATTTCCAGCCTGCGCATCCGCCATCACAACCAGCTCGGCTACGTCATCGAGGTTCCTGCGGCGGCAGGCCGGAAGCTGCGCCAGCATGAGGGGCTGAGCCTGCGGCAGGGCACGGCGAGTCTCGCCCGCTTCTCCAATGAAGAACTCTCCTCGCTCAACCAGGCCATTCTGGAAGCGTCGGAAAAAGCCGACGAGCTGGAACGTCACCTTTTTGCCGACCTGGCCCAGCACTGCCTCAACACCCCTGCCCTTGATGATGTCGGCCGTGCCCTGGCCGAGCTGGATGCGCTGATCTCCTGCGCCCGCATCATGGACCGTGGCACATGGTGCCGCCCCACCATGACGGACGGGCAGGACTTCACGCTCCGTTCCTGCCGTCACCCCGTGGTGGAAGCCGCCCTGCACGACCAGGCCGCCCATGACACGGCCTTCATCGCCAATGACTGCACCCTGCCACCGGAAAAACACGCCATCCTGCTGACAGGCCCCAACATGGCCGGGAAATCGACCTTCCTGCGCCAGAACGCCCTGGCCGTCATTCTGGCACAGGCCGGGCTGCCCGTCCCGGCACAGGAGGCAACGATCGGCATCGTGGACCGGCTCTTCTCCCGTGTGGGGGCGGCCGACGATCTGGCCCGTGGGCGTTCCACCTTCATGGTGGAAATGACGGAGACCGCCGCCATCCTCAATCAGGCGGGGCCACGCTCCCTTGTCGTGGTGGATGAGATCGGGCGGGGCACCTCGACGCTGGATGGCCTCTCCATCGCCTGGGCCACGCTGGAGGCCCTGCACTCCCAGCTGCGCTGCCGCACCATCTTCGCCACGCACTTTCATGAGCTCGGTGCCCTGCTGGAAACCCTCCCCCGGCTGGCCCCCTGCACCATGGCCGTGCGGGAATGGAAGGGGCATGTCGTCTTCCAGCACGAGGTCCGACCCGGGCTGGCCCAGAAAAGCTGGGGCCTGCATGTGGCAAAGCTGGCGGGCATTCCAGCTTCCGTCCTCCAGCGGGCACGGGTCCTGCTGGCACGCCTCGAAAACGAACGGGGACAGACCCGCCAGCCTGCCAGCCTGCCCCTGTTTGAACAGGCCGCCATGGAAACCCCTCCACCGGATGCCCCCCTGCCCACTGGCCATACCTCCACCGACGGACTGGCCACCCTCCATGCCCTGCGTGACGAACTGGCAGGGCTGGACCCGGACTCCCTCTCCCCCCGGGAGGCCCATTCAGCCCTCTATCAGCTGAAAAGCCTGATGGATGGCCTTGCCAAAAAGGATGTTGCGGATGCAGAATGACGCAACGGGTACCCTGCAAAACCTGCCAGAGCCTGCCGCCAACAAGAGAGCTGTCATGTCTGCTCCCCTCACCTCCACCCCTCCATCACACATGAGCCAGGCCTGGCAGCCCGTCGTGCCCCGCCAGGAAGCTCTGGAACGGCTGAGAACAGAACTCGGCCTGCAACGGGAGCGTATCCGCCAGCAGTTTGAAAAACGGGAAACGAGCGGTGTGGAAACAGCCCGCAACCTCGCCCTGCTGATGGACCATGTCATTGCAGAACTGGCCCGCCATGCCGGGCTGCCCTCTGCTCCACAGGAAGATGGAACAGGTGAGGCCTTCTGCCTCTGTGCCACGGGCGGACATGGTGCGGGACTGCTGGCTCCCTTCAGTGATGTGGACCTGCTCTTCCTGACCGAGGCCCCTCCCTCTGCGAACCTCATCAAAGCCATCGAGTACATCCTCTATACACTGTGGGACCTAGGGCTGCGGGTCGGCCATGCCACACGCACCATCGACAGTGCCATGGAGATGGCCAGAACAGACCAGACCTCCTGCACGACCCTGCTGGACATACGCCCTCTCCACGGACAGAAATCACTCGTCCTGGCTCTCCAGGAAAAGCTGGAAGCCTATCTGAAAGGCCCTGCACTGGAGCGCTTTGTCCTCCAGGCCATCACCCAGCGGGAGGAGCGGCACCAGAGGTTTGGTGATACACCCTATCTGGTCGAGCCACACATCAAGGAAGGCAAAGGCGGGCTGCGGGACCTTCAGGTCCTGAACTGGATTGGCTATGCCGTGCTGGGAAATGGTCTTTCAATAAAATCCAACCTCCAGCGTGCCCAGGGGCTGGCCCCGGCCTGTACCCTGCTCGGCCTGCTGACACAACGGGAAATATCCCGTACCCGCAGCCTCTGGAACTTCCTCTGGACGGTGCGGCTCAACCTTCATTACATCACCGGCCGGAATGAAGAACGTCTGACATTTGATGTCCAGCCCATTATCGGGGCCAGGATGCGCTATGGCAATCATGGTCATCAGCGAGGGGTGGAGCGCTTCATGCGCCACCATTTCCTCATGGCCCGGGCCGTGATGCGGCTGACCCATGTCTTCCAGCCTGCCATCCTTCTGCACCTGCGCAACCAGCTCCAGCAGCGCCCCCCGCGGGTGGAACCGGGGCCAGACGGGTTCCAGCGCATTGATGGCTGCCTCAGTTTCCCCAACCCGCTAGCCCTTGTCCGGGAACCTGTGACCGTCCTGCGTTTTCTGGACTGTGCACGCCGCCATCAACTGGCTCTGCACCCTGCTGCCATACAGCATATCATCCGTTTTGAACGGCACAGCGCCTTCCTCCGCCATGATGATGAGGCCTCCGCCCTCTTCATCAGGCTGCTCTGCGAACCGGCTGCTGAACTTCCGGCACCAGGCACAGCTACTGTACCGGAGCAATATCCCGAGCAGTGGCAGGACCGCCTCTTCTGGCTGCCACTGCTCAACGAGACGGGCATCCTCTCCCATCTCCTGCCTGGCTGGTCCCGCATCCTCGGCCGGACGCAGTTTGATGGCTATCACATCCATACCGTGGATGCCCACACGATCGAATCCGTCCGTGTCCTGCGGATGATCGAGCAGGGCCGCATGACGGACGAGCTGCCGCTGGCCTACAGGCTGGCCCGCACCATGACACAGCGGCCCCTGCTCTATCTGGCCACCCTGCTGCATGACATCGGCAAGGGACATGGCGGGGACCATTCCGAAATCGGGGCCGACATCGCCACCACCATCTGCCAGCAGCTCGGCTTCTCCGCCAGCGACACGGACACGGTCTCCTGGCTGGTCCTGCACCATCTGCTACTATCCCGCACCGCCTTCAGCCGGGACATTGACGACCCCCAGACCATCCTGGACCTGGCCGACATCATCCAGTCACCCAAGCGGCTGCGGATGCTGCTCCTGCTCAGCATTGCCGACATCCGGGCCGTTGGCCCACGGGCATGGAACGCATGGAAGGCCACCCTGCTGGGCCGCCTCTATACCCGCATAGCCGATGTGCTGGAAGGCGGCCTGCAGGCCCGGGAAGATGATGAACGGGTGGAACACAACAAGGCCTTCGTCCGGCAGGAGCTGATGGACAAAGACATGGCCCCCGCAGACATCGCCTCCTTCATGAAGCTTGGCAGCCCCGGCTACTGGCTGAGCTTCGACCCGCAGAGCCATGTCCGCCATGCCGGATTGATCAGCCAACACCGTGAGGACGGGCGTGACAACGCCATCATCATGGACATCGTCCCCCTCCCGAGCCGGGGAATCACGGAGCTGACCGTCTTCTGCAAGGACAAGCCGGGCCTCTTCTCCCGCATCACGGGGGCACTGGCCCTCTGCGGGGCCACCATCGCCGATGCCCGCATCCATACGCTCCACAATGGCATGGTGCTGGACACATTCTGGTTCCAGACCCCCCACGGCGAGGCTTTTCTGGAGCCGGAACATGTAGAACGCCTGCGTGAGACAATCACGCAGGTCATGGAAGGGGATGTCAATCTGGACGAGACGCTCAGTGCCGCCAGCTTCCCCCTCGTCCGGCGGCTGGAAGCCCTTCCCATTCCCTCCCGTGTTCTCATCGACAATGATGCGTCAGAAAATCACAGCATCGTCGAGGTCAACGGGCGGGACAGACCGGCCCTGCTGTACAACATCACCGCCACGCTCAGCCGCCTGAAACTGCACATTTCTTCCGCCCACATCATGACCTACGGGCTGCGGGCCGTGGACGTATTCTATGTGACGGATGCGGAGGGTCACAAGCTGGCAACGCCAGAGCAGGAAGAGGCCCTTCAGACGGCCCTGCTGGAAACGCTCCGCCACACGGAGGCGGACATCTCCTGACGGGAACAGGACCATGCCTGCATGGCATGGCCCCGTCCGGTTCGACTCACATGTCGGTCGAGAAAGACGCCTTGAAGGTCCGTGGCAGCCCCTGGGTCAGATAACCGTTCACGCTGCTGAACGCCGTGTAGGATGAAGCCCAGTAATGGCTGTTGGTGAGATTTTCCACACCAAAACGGAAGGTCATCGGGCGTTTCGGTGTCATCATGAAGGTGTAGCGGGCTCCGAGATCGTAGGTCGTCCAGTTCGGAATCCGCAGGGAGTTCTGGACATTGACCCACTGATGGCCCGTATGGGTGACACGCCCCGTCAGGGTCAGTCCCTTCACGAAAGGAATGTCATACTCCAGATTCCCGTTGATCGTATAACCGGGAATGCCGACAGCCCTGTTGCCGACATAGTCCCCCTTGACCTGCTTGGCCTGGATGAGGGCACTGCCCCCGTTGAAGCGCAGCCCGTGAATGATCTCACCATTGACGTTCAGCTCGATGCCCTGATTGCGCTGCCTGCCACTGGCCTTGAATATCTGTTCCGTCCCATAATCCTCGACCAGCCCTGTCGGCCGGTCCAACCGGTAGAAGGCCAGGGACGCACTGAAACGGCCAATGTCATATTTCCCGCCAACTTCATACTGGACGGTCCGTGTGGGTGACAGGAACTGCTGCGCATTGACCAGATTGGGATACAGGGAACTCCGTGCCGGGGCCTGAAGCCCCTGGTTCAGCCCCTCCACCCGGTTGAAATAGAGAGAAGCATGGCGGGCCACATGCACCACCAGCCCGACCACAGGCGTGATGGCATCCCGGGAATAATGGGTCGGCGTGTACTGGTAGCTGTTCTGGAGAATGTGCTGGTACCGGAAGCCTCCCGTCAGGGCGATGCGGTCGTGCCAGAAAGACATCGTATCCGAGAAGAACAGGCTGTAAAGCTGCGTCTTCGTGGCTGGCGTTGCCGAAACGTGATGGACCAACGCCGGCTTGGCCTGGACCCCGGGAGCATACAGGCTCGTATCGCCGACCATTCCGCCCGCATAGCCCGTGGAGGCCTCCGACCACAGGGCCGACCCACCGGCATTGACCTCATGCTTCAGGAAACCTGTCCTGAAATGCGCCCGCACGCCACCCCGGGTGCTTTCATTGGTCTGCTGGTAGGGGACGTAGGACCCGTATCCGAAGCCGGTGCCCTTCAGCCCGTCCGAGACATAGACCGTATCGTAATTGCCTTCCTCATGGCCTGTCATGCCCCCGAACGTGCCATAGAGCATGACATGGCTGTTCAGGTCATGCTCGACATTGAGCAGCCCGAACACATAGTGCATGTCCTCATAGCTCCAGCCCTGGCTCCAGTTGCGCCCCGGTCTCGTGGGTCTGGGAACGGCCGTCAGACCGGAATTCAGCACCACGGACCCCCGCCCCTGCTGGACGTTCTGGTTCTGGTAGTTGATGTCGAGGCTGATCCGGGTGTCGTCATTGTGCCAGTCCGTATCCAGGCCCAGCGCAACGGAATGACGCCGCTCACCAGAAATGGAGGTCTGGCCATCCATGCCCGCCGCATTGAAACGGATGCCGAACTGGTCATTCCTGCCAAAGCGACGCCCCACATCCAGACTGCCGCCTCCCTGCCCCCTGCTGGTATAGTCGCCCGTCAGACGAGCGAGCGGTTCGCTCCCCGCATGTTTGAACTGGAGGTTGATGTTGCCACCGACCGACGTTCCCCCCGGAGCGGCCCCGTTGATGAAGGCACTTGCCCCATTCAGCACCTGCACCGAATCATAGAGCTGGGGAGAGATCAGCTGGCGGGGGCTGATTCCATACAGGCCGTTGATGGCCACATCATCCCCATAAACCGGCATCCCCCGGATGATGAACGTCTCCGAGAAATTGCCAAAACCATATGTCGTCCGCACGGACGGGTCGTTCTGAAGCACCTGCCCCAGTGTCTGGGACTGCTGGTTCAGGATCATGCTGGACGTATAGCTGCGCAGGTTGAAGGGCAGGTCCAGCCCCTTCTTGTTGCCCAGCACGCCGGCCTGCCCGCCCAGCTTCACTTCCATCTGCTCCCGCCGCCGTGCCTTGACGAGGATGGTTTCCACCGGGGGGGCGTCCGCCTGCTGGCGGTCCTTTCCGACGCTCTTCTTCCTGATGTCAGCCTTGCCGTCCGGCTGGCCGGGCCGGGCCATCTGGCCCTTTGCCGTCTGTTCTCTGCCCTCATCTCCGGCAGCCCAGACGGGATGCCCCGTCAGCGTGCTGCCTGCCAGAAGGCACCAGAGAGTGACGGTTCTGCGGGAAAAACGGAAAGGAATAACCATGCGTGCCCATCCTGAACTGTGAAACTGAATGAGTGCCGCTTTATATGTTAACGATAATTATTCTCAACTTTTTTTCATAAAAAAACCTTTTTTCTCTTACCGTTTTTTACACCCCTGTCATTTTTGCGTCCTGCCCCATTTACAGAACTGCCAAAACCTCGTAATAAATGAGAATCATTCTCATTTATGCCGTGTTGCGTCCATCATGTCTCCAAGGCTCCGCACCGCACTACGCCTTTTCCATCGCTGGATCGGCTTCCCGGCTGGCCTTTTCCTGTTCGTTCTCTGCTTCACCGGCTCGCTGGCCTGTTTTTCTCCGGAAATACAGGGCTGGATGCAGCCCCGCACCGCCCTCCACAGTCCCCTGCCCGCCATGACACGCACCGGCCTGCTGAAGGCCGGACAGAATCTGAAGACACAGCTCGACACGGGCATCTTCGCTTTCCTGAAACTTCCCTCTCCACGGGACCCCGTTTTCCGCCTCTGGCACTATGATGGGCGCATCTTCCTCGGCCCGGCCCTTGCGCCTGACACGGGCCTGCCGCTGACAGACCATGACGTCACCGGCGGCACGTTTTTCGTGACCCTCCATGCCAGCCTTCACCTGCCCAACCCATGGGGGCAGATACTGACAACCACCGTAGGCATCGGTCTGCTCGTGACACTGTTGACCGGCCTGTGGCTCCAGCTGCGCCGCTTCCTGCCGGACCTGCTGCTTTTCCGCCCCCGGGCTGCCTCCCAACGCCGCTGGCTGGACCTGCACCTGCTGTGCGGCACGCTGAGCCTGCCCGTCCTGTTCATCATCGGCCTGTCCGGCGTGATCCTTCAGTCCCAGAAGCTCATCCACATGATGAACCCGCCCCATCACCCCGCAGGCCATGCCAGTCGCCATCAGGCCCACACAGCCATACCACCGTCCCTGTCTCCCGCCATCATCAGCAGCCTGACCGAAAACGGCCTGCGGCAGTGGGGCACGGTAGCAGATGGATTCTTCATGCAGACCGGCAGGGAAATCGGCCTTTATGGCCCTGACACCCTGCATTTCTGCCTCCAGAGGCAGGCCCTGACACCTTCCCACCCCACCCTGCCGCCCCGGTCCGTTTGCCCGACCGTACACAGCTTCTTCGTGGGACTGCACAACCTGCGCTGGGCCGGACTGGCAACACGCTGGTTCTACTGCTTCAGCGGTCTGATGGGCTGCATCATCATCGGGTCCGGCCTGGTCCTCTTCCTGCAGTCGGAAAGGAACAGCATCACCCATCACCCTGTTTCCTCCACAATCCGGCAGCGCCTCCAGCGCAGTCATGAGGCCGTCACCATCGCCACCACACTGGGGCTGCCCCTGGCCACGCTGGCCCTGTTCTGGAGCACACGCCTCCCCACGCCGTTTTCCCTGTCGCCCATTCTCTGGGAAAAAAGTGTTTTCTTCGGTCTCTGGAGCCTCTCACTGCTCCATGCCTTCATCATCAGACCGGCAACCTGCCAGCAGCTCGCCCTTGTGGCTGTTATGGGCACTGGCACTACAGGACTCGACCTGCTGACTCGCCCTTTTCATACGGGGCGACCTCTCCTCTTCGGCGCCGTGGACCTTCTGGCAGCCTGCCTTGGACTGGCTGCCCTGTCCGTTCTTCTGCATCTTTTCCGAAAGCAGGCGGCATGATCATCCTGTTCCTCATGGGCCTCTGGGCTGCTGTCTGGCTGCTCCATCTCAACAGACTGCCCACCTACAGGCGACAGAATCCCTGCCATCTTCCCCCTGCCGGAACGCTACAGACGCTTCTCCGCCTGGCCCTGCCTGCCGCCGGCCTGACCGGAGCCTACCTTCTGGAAGGACTGGACGGACTGTTCCTCTGGGTCTTCACAGCTCCAGCCACGGGCTTTCTGCTCGGCCTGACCCTCCCCCATCTGCCACACTCACCAGCTCCCAAAGGCCGGAACTTGCAAAACCATCGGGGAACACCCAGATACCTGCCATGAAAATACGTCTGTCCTCACTGCTGACCTCAGCCCTTATCATGTCGGCCGCCGTTCTGGGGCTCAGCCCCGCTGCCAGAGCAGACCGCCCCTGGCAGGACGCCCATGTGCAGGCCCGGATTGTTGGCGAACATGAGCTGAGCCTGCCGCTGGCCCCCTCGCTGAATTCCCTTCCCGATGGGTCCCCCTTCGCCTTGGGTATGACGGGCAAGATCTATCGTCTGGACCCCGTGGACAGCCGCCTCACTCTCCTGATGGACGAGTTGCCCGCCATCACGGCCCTGACGGCGACATCCCAGGGCCTCTGGGCCGTAACACAGGCGCCCACGCCCGCACTGCTCAATATCGCACCGGATACAGGGGTCATCCTCAACCATATCGGCTTCAGCAACGCCCTGGCCGTCGGCAGCCACATTTCGGCCCTTCAGGTCACGGACAGCAAGGCTTTTCTGGTCGATGACGGCGTTCCGGCTTTCGTCATCATCGACCTCAGGAGCGGTCATGCAGAGCGTCTGCTGGAAGGCGCCCCCTCCCTCAGCAGCCATGCCCCTCTCATCCGGCATGGCCAGCCCGTCACGACGGCACAGGGGCAGCCCAAAACGGGGGGCAACGTGCGCTTCCTCCTACTGGACCACGGCAAAAACTGGCTGTTTTATCAGACCCCGACAGGGCCACTTTACCGAATCGGAACTGACATTCTGACCGATTCCAGCCTTGGCCCGGCGGAACGGATAGAAGCCATGACAAACTGGCGCCGTACCCCCAGCCTTGGCGGCATGACCATCAGCCGGGATGACACGATCTACATGATCGACATCGAACATGGAGACCTGCTCGCCTTTGGTGCCGACCGCCTGCCCTGGCGTCTGCTTCATGATGAGAAACTCTATGATGCCCAGGCCGTCACACTGCTCAAAGGCCGCTCAGGCGTGCCGGGACGGCTGGCTGTCCTGACCGGTTCCGCCATGCCGGAAAACGGCATGAATCCGGCCCCAACAACCAATCACCAGCATCTTCTGGAAATTACCCTGCCCTGATGGCGTTTCGGTGATATAGTGGGGGCATGCGTTATCGATCTACCCGCGGCACACTGGATGCCGCTGCCCCCGACTTTTCCGATATTCTGCTCAGCGGTCTGGCTGGTGATGGCGGGCTCTACATGCCCGATCACTGGCCGCATATCCCCCGCGAGACCCTGACAGGCTGGCGCACCCTCTCCTATGCCGACCTTGCGGCAGAGGTCATCGGCCTGTTCACCGAGGGCAGCATAGACCGTGACACACTCCGTACCATGGCGCACGACGTCTACGGACAATTCGACCACGCCGCCGTAGCACCGCTGGTGGAAGTGGAGGATGGTCTCTTTTCGCTGGAGCTGTTCCACGGCCCGACGCTCGCCTTCAAGGACATGGCCATGCAGATGCTTGGCCGCCTCTTCGAACATGTACTGAAACAGCGCAACCACCATGTGACCATTGTCGGTGCCACATCGGGCGATACAGGATCCGCCGCCATCGAGGCCTTCCGTGGCCGGGAACATGTGTCCATCGTCATTCTCCATCCCCATGGCCGGACGTCGGAAGTCCAGCGCCGCCAGATGACCACAGTGCTGGAGGACAACGTCCTCAACATCGCCGTGGAAGGCGACTTTGATGACTGTCAGGACATGGTCAAAGCCATGTTCGCCGATGAATCCTTCCGTACGGACTGCGCCCTCTCCGCCGTCAACTCCATCAACTGGGCCCGCATTGCAGCCCAGATTCCCTATTATGTCCGCTCCGCCCTCGCTCTTGGTGGGCCGGACCGCCCGGTTTCCTTCGCCGTGCCAACCGGCAACTTCGGCAACATCCTGGCCGCTTGGGTGGCCAGCCAGATGGGGCTGCCTGTCGATCATCTCTGTGTCGGCTCCAACCGGAACGACATCCTGACCCGCTTCCTTCTGAACAACGACATGACGAAGCGGCAGGTGGAGCCGAGCCTCTCCCCCTCCATGGACATTCAGGTTTCGTCCAACTTCGAGCGTCTGCTGTTCGAGATGCTGGGCCGTGATCCCAACCGCTGCCGTGCCATCATGGAAGAGTTCCGGCAGACGGGCTGCATGGCCGTGCCACATGACGCTTGGGAGCAGATCCGGGAAACTTTCCACGGCGTTGCCCTGAGTGACGAGCAGACGACCGCCACGATGAAGGCACTTTACGCTGAAAGCCATTATCTGGCAGACCCTCACTCCGCCATCGGCTTGGCAGCGGGGCGGCGCTTCCGCGAAGCGGGCGTGCCGATGGTGGCCGCCGCCACGGCCCACCCGGCCAAATTCCCCGATGCCGTAAAGAAAGCAACCGGCATCCATCCGGAGTTGCCGCCGCATCTGGCAGACCTCTTCTCCCGCAAGGAACGTTATGAGGTTCTTCCCAACGACCTCGAAAAGGTCAAAGCGGCTGTCCGGGCGCATCGCGGACGCTGAGTCCTGCGCTGGCTGCTACACATGGGCAAAAGGGGATGGCCCTGTCAGGCTGTCCCCTTTTCCGTCTGCCCCGTGAAAAACGGGGGGACTGGAAAAAGACTCCCGGCACCCCATATTGCAAACACTTTCCGCTTTTTCTCACATCATGGACACGCAGAACTGCATGAGCGAACAGATCAGACGTACGACTCTTGAAAATGGCCTCAACATCGTGACGGAACGGATGGAGCGTGTCGAAACCGTCTCGTTCGGAGCCTATGTGGCTGCTGGCACCCGCCATGAAAGCGAAGCCACCAATGGAGCAGCCCATTTTCTCGAGCATATGGCCTTCAAAGGAACAGGGCGTCGTTCTGCCATCCGCATTGCCGAGGAAATCGAAAATGTGGGCGGTTATCTCAACGCCTACACGGCCAGGGAGAATACAGCCTATTACGTCAAGCTGCTGAAGGATGATCTGCCACTTGGCGTGGACCTCATCGGCGACATCCTCACCCACAGCACCTTTCTGCCAGAAGAAGTGGAGCGGGAACGTGGTGTCATCCTTCAGGAAATCGGTCAGGCGAATGATACGCCTGATGACATCGTCTTTGACCATTTCCAGGAATGTGCCTACCCCGATCAGCCCATGGGCCGCCCCATCCTTGGCACGGAAGATGGCATCGCCAGCATGAGCCGGGAGACGCTCATGGCCTACATGCATGAGCATTACAGCACGCAGAACATGGTCATCGCCGCAGCGGGCAATCTCCACCATGATGAGGTTGTCGACCTCGTCCGTACCCATTTTGCCGACCTGCCCACGCACACGCCACCACAGGCCGTACCGGGCCGGTATGTCGGCGGGATGAAGCAGACGGACCGCAAGCTGGACCAGGTCCACCTCCTGCTGGGATTCCCCGCCCCCGGCTATCGGGAAAAAGGCTATTACAGTGCCATGATCCTCTCCACCCTGCTGGGAGGTGGCATGTCGTCCCGTCTGTTCCAGGAAATCCGGGAGCGGCGCGGGCTCGTCTACAGCGTCTACACCTTTGCCAGCCCCTTTGCGGACAGCGGCATGTTCGGCCTCTATGCCGGGACCGGGCCAGACAAGACGGACGAACTGATTCCTGCCGCCCTGACTGAGCTCAGCACCCTCCAGAAGGGAATCAGCAAGGAAGAACTGGACCGTGCCCGCACGCAGCTCAAGGCCTCGCTGCTCATGTCGCTGGAGAGCACAGGCAGCCGCTGTGCCCAGATCGCCCGCCAGATCCAGGTCCATGACCGCATCATTTCCACCAGCGACATGATCCGCAAAATCGATGCCGTAACGGAAGAGGACGTCCTGGCCATGGCCCGGACCATCTTCAACGGGGCTCCGACGCTGACCACCATGGGACCAGCCCGCAACATCCCCGGGCCAGATGCCATCCACGCCGCACTGAAATCCGCATGACCGATCTGCTCCCCCATCTTGAGGCCGCCCTGAAGTTTGCCCGCCAGCACGGTGCCGACCATGCCGATGCGGTCATGCTCCGTGGCCGGAGCCGCTCCGCCATGATCCGGCAGGGTCAGGCGGAAGGCCTCCGCCATGCGGAGAGCCTGTCCCTCGGGCTGCGTGTCTTCCATCAGGGCCGTGTGGCCACGGTCTCCGGCAATGACGTAACGCCGGAAGCCCTCTCACAGCTTGCAGAACGGGCCTGTGCCATGGCCAGGGTCGTTCCTCCGTCCCCTGATGACGGTCTGGCAGACGAACCGCTCATGCCTGTTCCTGCCAGCACGATTGCAAAGCTCGACCTGTTCGACCCCTCTGGCACGCCGGATACGCCGGCCCTGCTGGACAGAGCCCGTGAGATGGAAGACGCAGCCCTCTCACATGCAGGCATCACCAACAGCAGTGGTGCCTCAACCAGCACGACCCTTCAGGACATCGCCCTGGCCACCAGTGCCGGCTTTGCCGGCCAGTATCAGCGCAGCGGCCACAGCTGTGGCGTCAGCGTCTTGGCGGGAACAGGAACAGGGATGCAACGGGATTATGCCCTGCACAGTGCCGTGCATCAGGCCGACCTAGAAAATCCTGCCCGGCTGGGCCATGAGGCGGCCCGCCGTGCCCTTGCCCGGCTGAACCCTACCCGCCCCAGAACGGGCCTCTATCCGGTCCTGTTCGACCCCCGCGTGTCCGGCTCCCTGCTGGGGCATCTCGCTGGGGCGATCAATGGATCCGCCATCGTGCAGGGGACTTCCTTCCTCAAGGACAGGCTGGATGAAGCGGTATTTGGGTCTGGCGTCACCATCACCGATGACCCGACCCTGCCCCGTCTTGCCGGTTCCCGCCCCTTTGATGGTGAGGGCACGGCCTGCCTGCCGCTGGACCTTGTAAAAGACGGGCAGCTTCGCCACTGGCTGCTGGACAGCCGCTGTGCCCGCAGGCTGGGTCTGCACGCCAGCAATGGTCGAGCCAGCCGGACCGGCGGGGGCAATGTCCACCCCGGTCCGTCCAACCTGTTCCTTCATGCGGGCACCCACTCCCCTGAAGAACTGAGACGTGATATCAGGGAGGGTGTGCTCATCACCGAACTGATGGGCAACGCCATCAACATGCTGACAGGCGATTACAGCCGGGGCGGTTCAGGCTTCATGATCCGCAATGGCGAGATTGCCGAGCCTGTATCAGGCATCACGGTGGCAGGTAATCTGCTTGACATGTTTGCGCGGCTCATCCCCGCCAATGACCTCAACCTGATGACGGGTCATCACGCCCCAACCATCCGTATTGACCAGATGAGTCTTGCTGGAGACTGACCAGATTATGCGTATTCGTCTTTTCCCCCTCGCAGCGGCAGCCCTGTGCCTGCCACTCTTTGCCCTTGCTCCGGCTGCCGATGCCAGAGCTGGCATGGGGTCTTCCCTGGGCAGCCGGGGCTCCCGCACCTATAGCCCCCCGCCCCGCACCAGCCTCACCCCCAACTGGACCCGGCCCATGGACCGCAGCATGACGCCCCGCACGCCGTCCTATGCCTCTCCGGCACCGGAGAGGSATAGGACGGCGTGCGGGGCGTCATGCTGCGGTCCATGGGCCGGGTCCAGTTGGGGG
>NZ_LMYH01000002.1:0-56132 GCF_002917995.1 Parasaccharibacter apium | reverse complement strand
GGTCGGCCTGACGGGGCTGAACCTGACGGGCGGGGGCATGCTGGCCAACAGTGGCGAGCTGGGGAGCCGACAGGGGGCGGTGTCGCTTGAGGGGACGGGGCTGAGGAATGATGGCGGGAAGCTGATCGCGGCCGATGGTCCGCTGTCCCTGACGCTGCATGGCGGTGACATCTCCAACAGCAACGGTCTGATCCAGTCCAGCGAGGGTCTGACGCTGACGGCAGGCACGCTCTCCAACCAGGGCGGTGTTATTCAGACTGACCGTAACATGTCTCTGATCATACATCAGTATGAGTCGGATGCAGGGGCATCGCTAAGCAGTCGTGGACATCTTGACGTGCAGGCTCAGGGTCGTGTGCACAATGGTGGTCTGATGGGTGGAGGGGCAGGCGTTGATATGCAGGCCACCTCCCTGGAAAATGATGCGCAGGCTAGACTTGTCAGTGTGGGAGCTCCACTGCGGATCAATCTTACAGGCCAGGATGGTCTGAAGAATGCAGGGACAGTGCAGACACAGCATTTTGCAGACCAGAATTCCGGTGCTGATCTGAACATTGTGACCCCTGTTCTGTTTGATGGCGGAACAATCATGTCCGCAGATGCCATGACCGTGATGGCTGACAGGGTCGTGACCCAGGGGGGTATCCTTCAGGCTGAAAATGGAATGACCTTTGATAGGGTGAAGGATTTTTCCAATTACGGAGGCACCGTTCTCAACAGGAATGGCAATCTGACCCTGAATGTGAACAGCCTGCGGAATGAATCGGGAAGCCTTGAGTCTGGTGGTGATCTGAAGGCTTACCTCGGTCATTATTCTTCTGACGGTTCTTCCCGTCTGGTGGCGCAGCAGACCATGTCGCTTTCTCTGTCGGGTGGGCTGGACAATGATGGTCTTCTGGGTGGGAGTGCTGGCCTGACGGTGGAGGCGGCTTCCATTCAGAATGGTGTGCATGGCCATGTGCTGTCTGATCGGGGTGATGTGAACCTGATCGCCTCCCAAGGGCTGATCAGGAATCAGGGAGTCGTGGAAGAGCGGAATGCTGATGGGAGGCTTATCCTGTCGGCTCCCATCGTAAGGAATGAAGGAACGCTACTGTCAGCCGGTTCCATCGGTCTGAATGGCACGAAGGACATGGTGAACTCCGGCACGCTGTATGGCGTGAAAGGATTGACAGGGCAGCTTTCTGGCACGTTGGACAACAGCAATGGTCTGTTGGCAGTGGGGGGACCGGAGGCCCGTCTTTCAGCCGGGCGGATCGTCAATACAGCTGGAAACATTCAGGCTCTGGATGGTGGACTGACGCTTCAGGCGGGACAGGTTGACAATAGGGGTGGTCAGATCGGAGCCGTCACTGACCTTCTGGTGCAGGGGGACAGACTGCTCAACCAGAATGGTCTGTTACAGGCGGGTGGAAACCTGGCCCTTGGCCGTCATGGAGCGGAGATTGAGAATACCCAGGGCAGCATGCAGGCCGGGCATGACGTCACCATTGCTGCGGCCCATCTGGTCAATAATGGTGGGAAAATTCTGGCTCTCGGCGGTGATCTGACGGTCAATGATGCTGTGGATGCTTTAGGTGTCAGGGTGGCTGATGATCAGGAGACGGCTCTGGAGACCGGTGCCGGGAGTCTGAAGGCAGCCGGGGCCGTTACGCTGGGACTTTCAGGTCTGAAGGATGATGCTCATTCTGTCATAGCATCATCGAAATATCTCTCCATTTCAGCCAGTTCTCCTCTGGTGGTGCAGGGGCTGCTGATGGGAGGTCAGGGGGTTGGTCTACAGTCTGCCGGCCTGTCTCTTGCGGCCGGTGGGCAGGTCGTGTCCAGCAATGGTCCGTTGACTCTGGCCTTGGGTGGGACTGGCCTGAATAATCAGGGTGTGATCGAGGCCCAGGGGCAGGATGCACGCCTGACGGTGCAATCGGCGGGTAATATCGTGACGTCTGGCACTCTGCTTTCCACGGGAAGCATGAGCCTGACCGGGCAGGGTCAGCTGACAAATGATGGGGTGGTGGGGACGCTGGGTGGTGATCTGATTATCCAGGCACAGGCTCTCCACAATCAGGGGAAGGTGGCGTCTTCCGGCTGGCTGAATGGTACGGTTTCCGGAGATATCCGGAATGGCGGTCAGATATACGGGCAGAAGGGACAGACCCTCTCCGGGAACCGGATTGATAACAGTGGTGGCGAGATCAGTTCTGGAGGCGATCTGACCGTACAGGGTCAATCTCTGACCAATGATGATGGACGCATCATCTCTGATGCAGGCCATGTGGTCGTGCGGAGCGCAGACACCGTGAGCAATCATGGGGGGCTTGTGCAGGGGCTGGGTGATGTCACTGTTGTCTCGGGGGTTTTTGACAACAGCCAGCAGGGGAAAATTCTCAGTACGCAGGGGAGTGTCCAGCTTTCCACACCGCAGCAGTCTTTTGACAATCATGGTGGTACTATTCAGGCGGCACGGAATGTGCAGCTGACGGCAGCAGGTCTTGATAATGGACGGGGTGGCCTGATCAATGCTGTTTCGGGCAGTGTGAATCTTATGGCCGCTGGCGGAAATGGCATGAATGTCCTTCATAATGAGGGCGGCACCATACAGGCCAATGGTGATCTTCACCTTTCTGCACAACATCTCGACAATGCCGGTGGGCAGATTCTCCAGCAGTCCAGCACGCACGGACTGTTTCTTGACGGAGGAACGGGGAAACTTGCTGATGTGGCCGTTGGCCCTGACGGGTCAGTGGGAACTTTCCAGACAAAAGGAAGTCTGAGCCTTGCGGTGACCAACCTGCATGGTTTCGGAACGCTCATTGCGCCGCAGGATCTGAGTGTAACAACCTATACACCCGATGCTGACACTTTTTTTCAGGCTGGACGTGACGTAACCGTAACGGTTCTGGGTGATTACCATGTTGCTTCTGGAGCTGGCGTGCTGGCCGGTCGCAATGCGACGGTGCAGGCGTCTTCCATACGGAGTGATGGGGCCTTGATGGCCAATGGTGGCACCCTGACCGTTCATTCCGGAGGTGATGTCTACAATACTGGCCTGCTGTATGGGGCGACAGGGCTGGTCACGACACTGCCCGGCACGTTGACCAACCATCAGGGAGCTATTCTTACGGGGAATGGCAGCATGGTCCTGAGTGGTCCGAATGGTGGGACCATGTCGTCGCTGTTGAATCAGTCAGGTCAGATTACGGCTGCCGGATCAGACAGCGACATGGATATCGTCGCAAGTAGACTGACGAACGATATTGTCGGTGGAGTCGTCCAGAAAGATACGGGTGAAAAGAGTGAATGGCACTACAAGCGGGGTGAGTGGCAAGAGAAGGGTAGAGTAGCCCGTATTCCCATCCCGGACGGTTTTCTGGATGAAAAAGGTGAGCAGGCGACAGGCACCTTAACCATGACCGTGGTGAACACCACACATCGTAAGGGACACCGCGGAGAAGCAGAGGTTACCAGACAAGACATATACACCGTCGCCAACAATGCAGCTCCTCTTCTGTCTGCAGGGCGGGATATACATGTCAGCGCAGCTGGTGGGGTTCTGAATGATGGTGGGCATATTGCAGCAGGGAGGGACATAGCTCTTTCTGGCGGTACCCTGCAGAATGTTGGGTATACAAATGAGCGAATTTTCAGGACCCGGTGCGAGGATCATCGGGGCTGTATATGGGCCACAGAGGGTGGGACGGTTCCCAGTTTCAGTCATACAGATGGATATGTATCCACCGGGGACAGACTTGGACCATTTACGTGGGCAACGTTTTATTTGCCAGGTGTGAGCGGAACTATTGCTGCAGGAAGGAATATTTCAGGTAATCTCAGTGGTGCCATCGCTAATCAGACCAGAACCGCTGCGGGAGAACAGGTACAGTTCTCGGGAAGGCGACCTGACGGGTTAAAGGGAAAACAGCTTCCGAAGAATGGTTCGTCTGTGGCGGCGGTTTCTGCTGGAACTTCGGGGGGGATTGCACAGATGCAGCCTGACAGGGCGGCACCTGTGATGGTGACATCATCGCAGGCTCAGCCTCTGTCTCTGCCCGGCTTCGGAGGGACTACGGTGGCGGTTTCGGCTTCCGGTGCATCCACGGCAGCCTGGAAGCCGATGGATCAGTCTTCATCCAGCCAAGCCTTGGTTGGTAGTGCCCCGGTTCCTCATGGTGCGGCAGGGTCTCTCCCTTCCAGCTCTGTTCGTCAGATCAATGGTGGTGTATTGGTCGGATCCCCTGGCCCGGCCATGACATCTGGCGGGACATTGGCGGGTGAGGCTGCTGTTCCTCATGATGGGGCTGGGAGTCTGTCTCCTTCATCCGTCCACCGGACGGAGAATGGTGGCACATTGGCCGGGGTTTCTGATCCGTCCATGACGTCTGGCGGGACGTTGGAGGGGAAAGCCTCCGTTTCTCATGGTGAGGCTGCTGCACTGTCTGAATCGTCCAATCCGTTGATGGCCTCTGGAGGACGGATGACAGCGGGAGATGTTTCCAGACGCAGTCCGGTCAATACCGTGCTTCATGTGCCTTCTGCGGACCTGAAAGCAGTCGTGGCGTCCATTCCGGGTGGTGGGACGCTCTTCGTGCCCAATCCGTCGCCTTCGGTGCATTATCTGCTGGAGACCAACCCACGCTATGCGACCTTTGTGGGGCTTTACGGGTCGGACTATCTGCTGGGGCGGCTGGGCCATTCCATGGGAGATTACCGCTTCCTGGGGGATAGCGGGTTCGATACGCAGTACGTGCAGCAGCAGATCGTTTCTGCCACGGGCCAGACCTTCCTGGGTGGAAGCTATCAGGCAGCCAATGAGCAGATGCAGACACTGCTGGACAATGCGTCCCGGCAGTCTGACCAGCTGGGGCTGACCTTCGGGCAGGCCCTGACATCGGATGAGCAGTCCAGGCTGACGGACAACATCGTCTGGTATGTTCCCGTCTCGGTGAATGGACAGACGGTTCTGGTGCCGAAGCTTTATCTGGCTCCCGGCAAGGTGAAGCTGGCCAATGGCGGCGTCATTTCCGCAGGGAATGACCTGTCTCTTCAGGGGGGCAGCATAAGCAACAGCGGAGCGGTGGCATCCGGCAAGGCCCTGAATCTCGTGGCCACTCAGGGTGATCTCGTGAATGATGGCGGGAGCATTTCGGGTGGCGATGTGACCCTTGCCAGCCTTGCAGGATCTGTCGTGAATGACAGCCAGCTGAGAACAGACCAGATTGTCGGAGGGACGCAGCAGACACTGGGCCAGCAGGGTACGATCACGGCCAGTGGCAATGCCCGGTTGAGTGCTGCGAAGGACATCCTCTTCAAGGGGGCTTTGCTCAAGGCTGGTGGGGACGCCACCCTTGTGGCCGGACAGAACATCAATCTTGACGCCCTCTCGACACATGGGGCGGGTGGGGTGTCCAGGCGTCATTTCACACAGACGGGCAGCTTTGTCCGTAACATCGGGTCCAGCGTCATGGGTGATGGAACGGTCACTCTGGCGGCTCTGGGAGGCGACATAAATCTTGCCGGGTCTGGCGTCATGGCAGGAAAGGACGCTTTCCTTCAGGCCAAGGGAAATCTGGCCCTGAAGGCCATGACGGATGGGGATCACAGTTACAGTAGGGTCGTCAAGAAGGGCTTCCTGAATAAAAAAACCGTCACGACCAGCAAGGACAGCACGACCGGGATTGGCAGCCTTGTCGGTGCGAATGACAACATCCTGATGAGTGCCGGTGGCGATCTGTCCGTGAAAGGCACTGTCAGTGGTGGGCAGGATGTGACGTTGACGTCTGGTGGTTCATTGAGCGTTGATGCGTTCCAGAATACGGCGGCCTCCTATTACCAGAAGAAGAAAAGTGGTCTGTCCTTCCATACCGGGAGCCGTACTTCCATCGGTTATGGCAAATCCAACAATACCGATACGGGAACTGGTACGAACTGGACATCCAGCACTGTCAGTGCGGGCAGGGGTGATCTGACCCTGAAAGCCGGGAGCGCAGCCACGATCACAGGGTCCAACCTGAGTGCGGGGCATGACATCGGTATTGATGCGTCTTCGGTTGCCTTCAAGACGGTTGAGCAGACGCTTAAGCAGACGCAGGATCAGAAGCAGTTTTTTGTCGGTGTTTCTGTCGGTCTGACGTCTGATTCCATCGTGGGGCAGGTCGTGCAGTCTGCCCTGGCTGCGAGCAAGGCCAAGGGGCAGGGCAGCAGCATGGTTGCAGCCATGAATGGTGGTCAGGCCCTTTATACGTTGCAGCAGGGTGCTGATAACCTGCAGCATGTTGGCAGCCTTGATGCGATGAACATGGCACTGATCGGGGTGGAGGCCAGTGTCGGTTTCAACAAGAGCAAGAGTCATGCGGTTCAGGATCAGAGCACCGTAGTGGGCAGCGCGGCCACTGCAGGAAATGGTCTTTCGATCATTGCCCGGGGAGATCATCCCGGGGCTGCGGATGACGGGTCGATCAGTGCGACCGCAGCCCGCTTTTCGGCGAAGGATATCACGTTCGATGCAAAGAAAGACATCAATCTTCTGGCTGGTTGGGACCATGTAAATACCTATTCGAAGAAGACACAGACCAGTGCTTCCATTGGCGTGAAATATGAGATTGGAGGCCCCCAGACAGGCTTTGGTGTCACGGCGGGGGCGAGCCATCAGAGCCAGGAACAGCAGAGCCATCAGTCTACGGCGGTTGATACGACGCTGAATGGCACAAACAGTGTTACGCTGCATTCTGGTGCCAGGACCCTGCTGAATGGGGCGGAAGTCCGTGCCCCCCGGATTGACGTGAAGGCTGCGGAACTTGAGATCATCAGCCCGCAGAACACGTATGACTACCGCAGCGTGAGCACATCTGCGGGGGTTCAGGTTTCTGTACCACTGAACAATCCTGCTGGAGCTGCGGGCGGGGCCAGTTTTCAGCATCAGGTCGTGACGGATCATTTTGCCTCCACCGGGAAGGTGCTCTCCGGTCTGTATGCGGGGGAACAGGGTGTCGGGATTGATGTTGCCGGGAACACGACGCTGACGGCTGGCGTGATCTCCAGTGTGGCGTCCCGTGAGAAGAATCATTTCAGTACGGGCAGCCTGATCTCTCGGAATCTGGAGAACGTGTCCCGCTGGCAGCTTGAGAGTTCGGGCTTTCAGGCGAGCTTTGGTGGAGCGGGTCAGGGTGATGCCACGGGCTGGCTTGGTCAGGTTGGCCAGGGGATGGCGGCGAATTCCATGTCTCTTCTGGGAGGTGGACAGAACCACAATGAGAAGACGACCAGCCATTCTGCCGTCGGTGACAACATCACCATCAATGCGAAGACGGTTGATGGCGATCTGAGCCGTGACGTTGCCCATGCGAACGGGGCGATAGACAACAAATTCAACGCACAGAAGCTCCAGAACCAGATGCAGGCCCGCACTCTGGGGACACAGCTCGTTGGCGAGATTGTTGGCACGGTTTTCCAGAAGGATCAGGAGAGGGATGACAAGGCCCGTGCTGCGGAGGGTCTTCCGCCAGAGGAGGCTGGCAGTGCCTTTTCTCCCCGGGAGGTGGCCCGTGACCTGATCGAGGCTGGTGGGGCAGCCGGTATTGCGGCCCTGACGGGAGGGAGCCCGGCTGCTGCTGGTCTGGGTACGCTGGCTGGGAAAGTGACGGCAGCGACGACCCGTCCATTGGCGGAGGCCGTGGCGACGGGGCTGACGGGCAGCAGCGACGGTACGCTGCATGACAGTATTGCCAACATGTTCAGCAGTGCTGCCGCAGCGGCTGGTGGGGCTGTTGGAGGACTGGTTGCAGGTAAGGGCAGTGCCTCAGTCAGTGCGCTGACTGGTGCAGCGGCGGCAGCGGCCATCGAGCAGTATAATGATAGTGCTCATCGTGGGAAGGAGGCAGAACAGAAGGAAGAGCAGCAGAAAGAAGAAACGAAGGCGGTCGTGGATGCAGTTCTTGATGGTGCATTAACCGCTGGTTCCATGATCCCAGGCCCACCTGGAACTGCCTTTGGTTATACATTGGCTGGCAGGTTGGAGCAGGAAGGACACCCATATCTTGCTGCTATCCAGGCGGGATCAGCAGGTTTGGATACCTTTGGTATCGATACATCTGTTGTTGTGTCTCCTGCGATTACCGGTTCGCTCTGGCTTGCGAAGAGTGCTGTGGTGGGGGCGATCCTCAAGTTTGGTGGAGATGCTTTCGAAAGGCTTGCTCAGGCCCAGTTTATGGCTGTGACTGGGGAGGAGTTTGGGGCTGCTTTGGTAGGACATGCAGCAGAAGGTGCTGCCAATCTTGGCAAAAAAGAAACTGCAGCTGGTCAGGTTGTAAAAAGTGTCAGGCAGGATGACCCTGCATTTAAAAATATAGGAAAAAATTCCTCTCTATCATTAGAGGCTATAGAGGCAAGTAAAGGTGGTAATTCAGATTTAGAGGAAATTGACAGACAGTTTTTAGAATTTAACGAGAAAGCAGCAGGAAAAGGTATTCATGATGGAAAGCAGGGGAAGCATATTGTAGGTCATAATGATTACATTCCAGGTAGATCTATAATGTCTTCGGATGTAGACCCAGTGGAACTGTTGGAAGGAGCATTGTCGAGGAAATATGATTTTTTAGGTATGGGTCCTAGGGACTCTATATATAAGTTTGATTTTAATAAAAAAATCGGGGAATATACACAGGGGGAAGGAAAATTCTATGACACTACTATAGGTAGTATACATGTGTCTAAGAAAGGTGCACATATTGTTCCAGCAGCCCCAAAGGGATGGGAAAATAAATAAAAAGTATTATGAATTTTTCTGTCTTTGTAAAGGCTAAGAAGAGAGGAATCTATGTCTATAGAAATGATACCGGATATTTATTTATGTATTATGACAGCATTTTTAGGAGAGATATATCCTGAAATTCGTTTAATATCTGCGGATTACGGTGAGGATTTAGTTATTAGAGTACATATGGTTTTAGATAGACCTGTGAATGATGAGGATATTGAGGAGATGGATTGCGTGATTACAGAAATTGATGCTGCATTTAATTTGGAAGATGCATCAGATATAGAAGATAGAATTTTTTTCTCGGAGGAACCTCTTTGTGAAATAGAGACTCTCCCATATATCATTTATATGAGGTATGAAGAATAGTATGTTTGTATTGGATTTATAAGTTTACACAGTGAGGGTAGAATGCAGATTTCACAACGTGAAAGGAATATGAGGCTTGTAGGGGTATCACAAGCTTTACTTGGGGAGGTTCATAGAAATTTAAGATTTGTATCGGTTAATTTTATCGGGAATGATATACATGTAACATTCGCTTTTGATGAAAGTTCGAAGGGTAAGGTAAAAATGAATTTCTATAGGATTAAGAAAAAAATAGCCACAAGCTCTTTCTTAAAAGATGTTGGAGATATTATATTTTTAGCTATTTTATCAAATGAAAAATTTAACTCGGTGGGTAAGTTTGGGAGAATTATTTATGCTAGAAAAGAGTGTTAGTAGATGATATTTATATTTTTCCGATTAAATATTAAAAATAGATATTAGGGATAGGTTATGAATGTATCTGATGCAGATTTTTTTACATTTTATCAGAATTTTTTAGCAGTCATTGTTGCTGAAGGTGATGGTGACATGCCTTTTACAGTTGATTTGTTTGGAGCGGATGTAGTTGAGGAGATATGGTTTGAAAAGCGATGGCAGCTTTGACTCGATTGGGGTTTTCAGGGCTGATTTATTATCGTAGGGATGGATTCGATATTAGAATTATTCTGAAAAAAATGTTTCTAGATAAAAGTGAAGAGAATTGGCTTAATTGTTATTTTATTCCTACCGTTCTTGGTAAGGGTTTAGCTGTGAAGTATCTTATTTCTCTCGATGAAGAGAATGATCCGCAGGTTATCAATAATATTTGCGAAGAGTTTCGTAAGGATCTGGAGCGTATTTTTGATGAGCATGGTGTAGGATTTGATGTGGATCTGCCCTATGATAATTTGCTTTCACTTGATAGTAAATGAGGGGTTTTCGTATTTTATGGTATAGGCTGGGTTCTGTAATGAGAACCCGGTTTTTTTATTGTAAATCATGATACCGATTGCCCTTCCGTATAGGGCCTTGGACGTTCGTCGGTTATGGCAAGTCTCGTGATGCTGATGCGAGGGATGGCACGAACTGGAGTTCCAGCACGGTGAATGCCGACAAGGGAGACCTGATCCTGAAGGTTGGAGGTACGGCCATGATTATCGGGTCCAGCCTGAGTGCGGGACATGACATAGGTATTGATGCGTCCTCGGTTGCGTTCAGGGCGGTGTCGCGGAGCCTGAAACAGACGCAGGACAGCATGTCCAGCTATTACGGTGTCAGCGGTGGTCTTACCGGGGATTCCGTGCTCGGGAGCGTGGTGCAGTCCGCGCTTGCGGCGAGCCACAGGGCAAGGGCAGCACCGTGCTGCGGACCTTCAATGCCATGCAGGGGGCCTATCAGCTGGGTACGGGGCTGAGTACGGCCGTGATACTGGTTTTCTCGAAACTGTTCAGTCTGTCCAGCAGCACGCAGGTCTCCAGTAGTGGGGGAAGTGACGGCAGCAGCAATGGCGGCAGCGGGTCTCTTGTCGGTGTGTCGGTCTCGTTTGACATGTCGAAGACCAGAAGCCACTCCGAACAGGAGCAGAGCACGGTTCTGGGCAGCATGGCCACAGCGGGCAACCGGCTTTCCATCGTGGCCCGTGGCGATCATCCGGGGTTGGCGGATGACGGGTCGATCAGTGCCATTGCGGCGCAGCTGGCTGCGAAGAACAATATTGATCTTGAAGCGGGCTGGAACCGTCAGAGTGCCCTGAACCACACCACGCAGAAGGGCCTTTCGGTTGGTGTTGAAGCGAGTGTGGGCACGAGCGGTGTTGGCTTCAGCCTATCTGCCTCCGGGTAGATGCAGCGGACGAACATGGAGAGCCATCAGGCGACAGCGGTTGATACGGTCCTGAATGCGACCAATAGCGTCAGCCTGACATCCGGTGGCAGGACCACGCTGAAGGGAGCGGAGGTCAATGCGCCCCGGATTGATGTAAAGGCGGCGGAACTGGAGATTACCAGCCCGCAGAACACGTCGGATTACCGCAGCACGGCCATGCAGGCGACGGCTGGGGTGAAGATACCGCTTTATGGTACTGGTGGCAGTGTCTCTGCGAGCTATCAGAACCAGAAGACGACGGATCATTTTGCGTCGACGGGGAAGGTGCTTTCCGGCCTGTATGCGGGCGATCAGGGGATCGGGATTGACGTTGCGGGCAAGACGAGCCTGACAGCAGGCGTGATCTCCAGCACGGCGTCCCGTGAGAAGAGCCACTTTAATACGGGCAGTCTGGAAGCCCACAGCCTTGGGAACAGTTTTGCATGGAAGAGCCAGAGCGTGGGCTTCTAGGCGGGTGTCGGGAGCGACACGCTTTCCGGGTCAATGACGAAGATAATGATCAGCTTCGGCACGGGCATGGCTTAGAACTCCATGAGCATGCTGGGCGGGAACCGTTCGCATGATGAGAGCAGTGAAAGCCAGTCCGCGCCCCCTGAGTGAATATGCCTTGGGGAAGTGTCGGTGGGTGTACCAGCACTTCACGAACTTATGGAAGAAGCAGGACAGGGAAATTGGGACAGTTTTGTGATGTCTTTCCCTAAAGATGGGCCTGTTTCAATGAAGTTCCATCATACGTGATAAAAATCGCTTAAAGAGTCGGCACATCAAGCGGTAAAAATGCCGCTCCCAGATAGCAGGAAGCCATAGCGGCTGGCCGGAAGCGGTATAGCTGGGCGGGGCGTCCTACGGTTGGGCGGTCGTAGGTGCCGGTTTCTTCCACAAGCTGCTGATGCAGGACAAGGCGGCGGAAGTTGGGCTTGTGCATGAGGCGGCCAGATACCGTTTCCATCGCCTGTTGCAGCTGTAGAAGAGTGAAAGACGAGGGAAGCAGTTCAAAAACGGCTGGACTGTAGCGGGTGCGGGCACGTAGCCGGGACAGGGCCGTGGCCAGAAGGCGACGGTCATCCCGGTCCGTGTTTTTCTGTTTGGGCGGGCTGCGTGGCACCAGCCCGGATTCCCACAGCAGTTCGTAACGCTCCAGAACACGGGTATCGTCCCACGGCAGGCCATCCAGCCCAAAGGCTGGAGCGATGCGGCTCTGGCGTTCCTCATTGTCGTCGGCCCATTGCCTGATGGCCGTGATGAACTCGGCCAGCTGCTTGTTGCCGCTTTCGTCCCGGCGGTCTTCCCAGGGGAAACGCTGGTAAAGCGAACCGTGACAGCCCCGTGGATGGCTGTGGCTCAGGGCCAGATAGGTGATGTGAATATGGGGCGTCTGTTCCCGTATGGGAAAGGAGCTGAATGTATAGAGCTGCTCCATGTAACCGATGGGGCAGTGTGTCAGGGTTTCCGCCCAATGGCAGAGGCGTTTCTGCAGGGAATGATGGCTTTCCTCCAGGGGGGGAGTGTCCCGGTCATGGCGCAGCAGGGCGACGTGGGGTGCATCATCGCCCAATGTCATGAGAACGGTAATCAGGTCTGTCGGGCAAAGGCTCTGGAAGGTCATTGAGGATGAGGAGCAAGCTGGCGGAAATGGCTGTACAGGGTCTGTAAATGGTCGGATGAAAGCCCCGGGGGAACGCCGTGGTCAAGAGGGATGCTGACCGTCAGGGGATGGGAGGAGAGGGACAGCATCCGGGGGCTGGTCATCATGTCGTTCAGGAGCCCCTGCATGGCGATGGGTACGTTGCGCTGGATCCATGAACTCTGAAGCAGATCATGCAGGGGCTCCTGCCAGTTGGTCAGACTGACGGACAGAATGCCAGAAAAGGCCGGGACATAAAGTTTGCCACCAAGGGAGAGATGCGGCGGTGGCGTGTCCTGTTTTCCCGGAGCCACCGGATGGATGGTGGCACTGAGCTCATGAAGCCTGAGCTGTAACGGAATGTCAGGCCAGGAGGATGTGGCATGATCGGTTTCTGGCGGCAATCTGAGGGGTGTCGTGCTGGTGCCGGGTAGCAGGGCAAAAGCAGCATGAACCTGTTCCACCCGAAAATTCTGTAGAAATGAGGAGGGATAGGTCAGCTCCCTGGCCGTGATGGCAGCGGAAAGCAGCGGCCTGTTCTGCAGGGCAGGGTCAGGTTGCGACAGGGACTGCGGTGCAAAACGGATGGTCCCGGCAGTGTGATTCAGCATGAGGCTGTGTGGCAGGCGGGAGGAGGCCAGTTCCAGTTCAGCAATGCGGAAATGTGCCCAGTACAGGGGCAGCGTGCCGTGGTCATGGCATCTGGCATCTGGTGGACAGGGAAGACTTTCCTTGCTGATGCGCAGCTTTGCCTTGCGCAGGCGCAGGGTCAGGCTTTCGCCGTTGCGGACCATGCGGAGGATGGTGCTGTCCGGCAGCTGTAGTGGAAGTTCGGTCCGTGTGGTCAGGGAATGTGCCCAGTCCAGCCAGTTCCCACCCAGGCGGAGCATGGGGGTGGCCCCGACAATATCGGCCCCGTTGAGATGGGTGTGAAAGGACACGCCGTAAAGCCGACGCCAGGCCCCGAAAGGCCATCCTCTGGCAGAGGTTTTCTGTATGGTCAGGATTGGGGTGGGACCGTCCGAAGGCAGGGACTGGACGGCCAGATGGGCCAGCTGGTTGGAAAGCAGGGCCTGCGTCCGAAGGTACAACCCCCAGCTGCCTGCCAGAAGAGCGAGGAACAGACAGGAGGTGATCAGGATGGAACGGCGGCGGAACAGGCTCAAGATTTGTCCTCCGCTGTGGAAGAAGGACAGAACGACGGGCCTGTTACTTTGTCCCCAGAAGGTTCTTCACCTTTTGTAGAGTAATCACACCAGAATGTTGATACGGGGCAAAAAGGGAGGCCTTCTGCAGTCCTCATGAAATGTGTTGTATTACAGATGGTTAGGCAGATACCCACAGGGCAGCACTTTCATGGTCTATACCTGCGTCCATTCCGTGCGGGACAGGAATTACTGGTTATCCTTCTTCACATCCACAGAGTTTTCCACAGCTTCATGGGGCAGGTCATGTTCCTGGCAGAGTGCCTCCCAGGCGCCGCTGATGGCCGGTATGAGGTCACGTCCCTTCAGGCTGGCGGCGAGAGGCTTCCCGATGGCAACCCGGAGCGTGCCGGGGTATTTCCGCCACGGGGAATGTGGCCAGAACAGGCCGGAATTCGTCACTACGGGAAGGATGGGGCAGGTGGCCTGTCGGGCCAGAGCGATGACGCCATTCTGTAGCGGAACAGCCTGACCGGGTTTCGTGCGTGTGCCCTGCGGGAAGATGATGATCTGTCGCCCGGCTCCCTGTGCTTTTGCCACGGCATCCATCATGCCCCGCAGGGCCTGAGATCCGCCGGAACGATCGACAGGAATCATGCCGCTGAGAATGAGCATGGGGCCGACCAGCGGAATGGATGTCAGTTCCTTCTTGATGACATAGGCCGGCAGCGGCACGGTATTCATCCAGACAAAACCATCAAAGAAAGACTGATGCTGTGAGGCAATGAGCGCAGGGCCATCAGGCAGGTTCTCCTGCCCGCTGATGACGATGCGGATGCCGCAGAGGCGTTCCAGCCCCCAGAGCACGGCCCTGGACCAGAGCTTGGCATAGCCCAAGGCGGCATCCCGCCGGTTGAGCAGGCGGATGGGAAAGGCGAAGACCCCCATGACGAGGGTCAGAATCAGGAGATACAGGTTGAACAGGCTGCCACGGACGAGACTCATCATAATGCTCCCTGCATGGCGCAGAATCTATCCGAAGAGCAAGGGAAAAAGATGGGCGAGCCAGAAATCAGGCGGGAGGTGTTCCTGAAGCTGGAGGAACAGGGCGGAATCCTTCCTGGGCATGGTCCGGCTGGTGGAGGACCATGAGACGGATGAAGGCCCCGATCAGCTTTCCGTACTGGCTGAACATCAGCAGCATGGTGTGTGGATGAAAGGGGGTGCTCATGGCGGGAGGCTGCACCCAGTAGGGGGTGAACTGAAGCTGCGGGGCAATATCGTGGAACTCCAGCAGGGAGCGGCGCATGTGATACCCCGCCGTGACCAGAACAAGATGATGCAGGTTTTTCTGCTTTGCCCATTGGGCGGTTTCCCATGCATTGCCGATGGTAGTGGCGGCCCGATATCCAAGGCTGATGCGCTGCGTCAGATCCGGCGGCAGCGGGCCGATTCCCGTGGCGGCCAGAATATGGTTCAGCCCCGTATGGGGGGAAACGCCGGAGATCAGGAGCAGTCGCTCCGGTTTCTGCTGGAGCAGGGCAATTCCGGCTTCTATGCGGTTTTTGCCGCCCGTCAGCGCAACGATGCCGTCGCAGTCAGCCGGGATGCTGTGCAGGTCCGGTGAGGGGCGCAGGGCATCGGCACAGAAATAAATGAAACTGGCCAGCATGAGCCATCCTGCGATGGTCACCCCACCAGAGAAGAGAGACCAGACAGTGGGGCCCGGCCGTTTCATGATGCCTGTTGCTCCTGTCTGGCACAGACCAGATGCACCATGGCCCAGCCCGCCAGTGCCATCAGGACCGGCATCAGGGAAAAGGCCAGCCAGAGCCGGACTGGCAGCAGTGATGGAGAGATGAAGGACGACATGCTTCCCTCTGCGGGTGGCAGGCGCAGCAGAGGGTGCAGAGCAGCGGTGATGAGGCCCAGTGAAGGCAGGAGCAGGACGATGCCTGCAAGGCTGCCCAGAAAGGCCATCAGGGCGACCCGCCGGGCAAAAATACGGTGAAGGACGGACAGCTTTCCGCCCAGTCTCCACAGGACGGCCTGCTGCTGCCGGTTGGCCAGAGCGACGGTTCTGGCTGCCAGATAGAGC
The DNA here is from genome assembly GCF_002917995.1 of Parasaccharibacter apium. NCBI lineage: Bacteria > Pseudomonadati > Pseudomonadota > Alphaproteobacteria > Acetobacterales > Acetobacteraceae > Parasaccharibacter > Parasaccharibacter apium. Next base: position 40,323 of record NZ_LMYH01000002.1, on the reverse strand, counting down.
AGGGCGGGAACGATCAGGGCTGCTGCCAGCCCAGCCATCAGGGCGACATGGCGTGCAGTCTGCTGGAGGACTGTCATGAGTGGGGTAAGCTTTGTCAGCTGGGGCGGCGGCGGAACGATGATGGCCTCTGGGGCGGTGCTGTGAACAAAGGCGGCCAGTCTGGTCATGTCCCCATGATACGAGAGGGTGAGAATCCTGGGGAGAGGCCCCTCCCACGGGGCGGACCATGCGGCCAGAAGTCGGGAAACCTCCTGCTCTGGCAGGAGGGTGGCGTGGGTTTCGGGGAATGTGGCGGTCAGGGCTTTGGGCAGGCTGTCCGCCAGGGCGGGAGCCTCCTTGCCGATCACAGGCAGGGCGATGACGATCTGGCTGTTCACCTGTCCTTCCCAGCGTTGGACAGCTCCATCCACACCATGGGGCAGGGCCAGAGCCAGCCCGGCCAGCCATGTGACGAGACAGAGGCCAAGCAGCAGGGGCCACAGGGCAGGCCGGTCTGTAGCACGGGACAGGCATGTCATGGGAGCAGCCTTTCATCTCTGGGGGACAGGATCAGCGGGGCTGCCAGATCATTCCCGGAGGCAGAAGAAATGGAGACTTCCGGTGATGGGGGGAGTCGGGGCAGGGTCAGGAGCTGGTCATCAGGGTCTGTCCCTTCTGGCTGGTGCTGCATGGCCAGAAGGGTTGTGGTGCCATTTCTGGCCAGGCCCCGCAGGGTGGAAAGAAGATGATCCCGCAGGACAGGGCAGAGGGTCAGGGCTGGTTCATCTACCAAGACGATGGAAGGCTGGGTGATCAGGGCCCGGGCACAGGCGGCCCGCATTCTCATGGTCTGACTGAGTGAGTGAGGAAGAAGCTGTGCATGGCTCTCCAGCCCGAACCAGCGGATGATGGAGTCGGTTTCCCGTTTCACATCTGCTCTGCGCAGGTGGTTCAGCTCCAGCGGCAGGGCAATATTGTCCGCCAGCGTCAGGCGGTCCATGAAAAGGGGGGCTGCCTCGATGTACCCGATGCGCTGCTGGAGCTGCCTGCGACCCCGTGCGGAAAGACCGGGTCCTGCGGCATGGTTGAGGAGGGTCATCATCCCGCCCGTGGCAGGGCGGCGCAGGGCGATGGTATCCAGCAGGGCTGTCTTGCCCGCTTCGGCAGGGCCTGTCACCCAGAGGGTGCCACCCCGTTCCAGCCGCAGGGACAGGTGCTGCACGCCACCCGGCACGAGAGACGTGCCGACAGGCAGCGGAAGCGTCTCCAGGGCGATCATGCAGGGTTCCGCATGGCTGTGCCTCAGAGCCTCCGGGCCAGCCAGGCCGCCGCCGTGGAGGAGGCTGCTGCCAGAGCCATGAGGAGCAGACCATCCTTTATCAGCCCGTGCGGTGTAAGGGTGTGACCGGCTACCATGAGCTGTTCGGGGATGGTATGGGCGATGTGGTTGACGATCTCATGCGTCTGCTGGTCTTCCGTGAGGGACCCGAGATTGGCCGTGGCAACGGTGACAAGGTGCGGCAGCAGGGACCAGCCGACGCCAAGGATGAGCAGGATGGGAGCAAACAGTTCTGTCAGCTGAATGAGAAAGCTGAACACGAAATGCGCCACGGCCCATATGAGGTTGAGCAGGACCCGCCCCATGATGGCTCCGCCCTGCTGCTGGCGTGATGGCGTGGCCGAGAGCAGGCGTTCGCCCCGTGCCGGGGAGGAATGGGAGGAAGAGGGCGATGTATCCATGAATGTTTCAGACCTTCCTGCAAGACAGCCGGGCTGGCAATGGCATAGTAATGGCGAGGGAGACGGAAAGCAGGGCGGAGGGGCCTCTGTTCTGTCCTCCTGCTTCTGCACCTAGCTTCAAGAGAGGCGTAATGCAAATCTTACCCACGCTGGATGAAAAAGATGTCCATGTTCTTCTTCTGGATCCAGCCGGTCCTGCTCACAGTCGGGTCCATGAGCTTCTGCGCAGGGAGGGGATGGATGTTGTCTGCCGGCAGAGTGCTGAAATGATGCTGGAAGTGCTGGAGGCCCGCTGTCGTATCAATCAGGTGGACATGGTCATCTGCTGCACTCTCCAGAAAGGCATGAGCGCCGGGCAGTTCGTTCGCCGTGCCAAGGCGACTCCTGCCATGCAGGGCGTACCGGTGCTGATGCTGACGGAGGATGTATCCTCACGGGTTGAGCTGGACTGCTTTGAAAGCGGGGCCGATGCCTACCTTTCCAGCTCTGCCCATTCTGACCTGCTGTTGCTGCGGATACGCACGCTCCTGCATCTGGCGGAAGAAAAGCGCCAGCTTCATCCCCAATGGCACATGCGGCGGGCCAGGGTTGTCATCGTCCGTGCCCCTGATGATGAGACCCTGCTGGATTTCTGGAATGACCCCAGCATCATGGATCATGAAAACAGCCGGGACGGCACGGAGGAGGCTGGGCTGGGGGAGCTTCTCTGGCGGGATGGACACACGGTGACCTCTGTCACCCGCTCCAGTGATCTGCTGAATGGCGGCTGGCTGACAGGCCCGGACGGGCCGGACTGCATCGTGCTGGAGGACATACAGGATAACGAGACAGACCTCGCTTTCTGCCGTCTGCTGGACCAGCGCCGCCAGGCCCTGCGGGAGCAGGGGGGTACACCGTTCCGCATTCTCTGCATCATACAGGCAGCCCGCTTCCGGGGTGAATCCTGCGTGGCTTTTCTGGAAGCTGGCCTGGAGGACCTTGTTCCGAGTGACATGACGCCCATGGTGCTGGCTCTGCGCATCCGGGCCATGGTCCGGCGGCGGCGGGAGAATGAGGCGTTTCATCAGCGGGAGATGGAACGCCAGCAGTCGGCTCTGGCGCTGGAGGCTGCACAGGCGCAGGCCTCGCTGGCGGAGGCTCTGGCCAGAGCCAACAAGGAGCTGGCCAAGGCGAATGAGGAGCTGGTGCAGACACAGGCCCGACTGGTCCAGACGGCCAAGATGGCTTCATTGGGAGAGCTGGTGGCCGGCATTGCCCATGAGATCAATAATCCTCTGGCGTTCACTCTGGGTCATGCCGATACGGTCGAGCGATGCCTGCACTGGATGGATACTGTCGTGCAGGATGAGGATGGTCAGACCCGCATTCGGCGGGCCAGGGACCGTCTGGCTGCGATGAAGACAGGGCTGGGGCGTATCCGGGACCTGGTCGTGCGTCTGCGCCGTTTCTCCCGTCTGGAAGAAGGAGAGTGGCGCATGGTGGATGTGGGCGAGGCGATAGAGACAGGGCTGGCCTTGGTCCGCCATAGGCTTGGCAGGTCCATTGCCGTGGACTGCCAGCTTGAGGCACCCCGGCAGCTGGTCTGCCAGGAAACACTGTTCCATCAGGCTGTCATGAATCTCATTGCCAATGCTGCCGATGCGCTGAATGATATGCGGCGGGAAGGGCAGAAGCATCATGATGGGCTGATACGGATTGCGACCCGTCTTTACGATGATGTTTATGAAATTACGGTAAGTGACAATGGTCCAGGCATAAAAGAGTCGATCCGCCCCTGGATTTTTGACCCGTTCTTCACCACGAAGGCGCAGGGGGAAGGGACAGGGTTGGGCCTTTCCATCGTTCATGGCATCGTGCAGGCCCATGGTGGAACCATCGACGTGACAGACGCCTGTGAGGCTGGAGATGGCTGCCAGAAAGATGGGCAGACCAATGGCGGGCGTGGTGCATATTTCGTGATTCGCCTTCCTGTCCACGAGACGGCAGAAGGCTGGGCTGTGCGGGAGCCTGAACGGTACAGGGCACAGGAGGAAGTAAAAACGGCATGAACGAGCCTTACAGTATCGAGGCCCAACCTTGTGTTCTTCTGGTGGATGATGAGGAAGAGATTCTCGTGGCACTCGGGGATCTGCTGGAGGAAAGCTGCACGGTTCTGACAGCGGCCGAGCCTGGCAGGGCCCTTGCCCTGCTGGCCGCCCATCCGGAGATTTCGGTCATCATTTCAGACCAGAGGATGCCGGGCATGACAGGGGACCAGTTTCTCAGCCGTGCCAGTGCCTGCTCCGACGCCCGGGCTATTCTGCTGACAGGATATGCGGATCTGGATGCCGTTGTGGCAGCCCTGAATCACGGCAGGATCGTTGCCTATGTGCACAAGCCGTGGGAGGCGGACCATGTGCTGTCCCTCGTCCATGAGGCACACAGGACATGGCAGGCCCAGAGGGCCCTGAAGGTGGAGCAGGCCCTGTTGCATGGCCTCATGGAGAGCCTGCCGTTCGGTCTGGTTTTTTCCGATGCGCAAGGCCGTTGTATCCGCAGCAACCGGCATCATCAGGGGACGTGCGAGAGTGACCATTACACGGCCATTCTTCAGCCTGTGATTGCCCGTCTGCGGGAAAAGGTCTGGGAGGACGGGCAGGCAGAGGAGCTTCTGGAGGTCGTGGCGGAAGATGGGCAGAGACGCTGGCACGAGATTGTCCGCCTGGCGCTGAAATGGCCGGAGGATGTCCCGCTGAAAGAGGCCTGGCAGGTCAGCATGGATCGGGACGTGACCCAGCGTGTGATGGTGGAAGACCGGCTGAACCGGGGTGAGCGGCTGGAAGCCCTGGGTCGTCTGGCCGGTGGTGTCGCGCATGATTTCAACAACCTGCTCACCATTCTGGGTAATTGTCTGGAGGCTCTTTCCGGGCAGTTGCAGGGAGATGAAGCGGCCCGTGCCACCCAGAAGAAATGGCTGGCCCGGGCGTTGGAGACCGTGGAACGGGGGGAAGGGCTGACCCGCCGTCTGCTTCAGTTTGGCCGGGCGGGGCGGAATGGTGGGACGGTGCGCCCGTTTGACATCGCGGCTTTTCTGGAGGAGCGGGCCAGCCTGTTCCGGCATGGTTTTTATGGAGCCGTCCCGGCCATCCGTTTTGTGCTGGACCTCCCGGAAGGGACTGTTCCCCCTGTATTGACCTGCCCGGAACAGCTGGAAATGGCCCTGCTCAATCTGTGTGTGAATGCCCGGGATGCGATGCCTGATGGCGGGACCGTGACTCTTTCTGCCAGCCGGATACGCCATGTCCTGCCTGCTGCCCCATCCAGTTGCGAGCAGGATCATGCGCTGGCCCTTGATGTCCGGGACGAAGGGGAAGGCATGAGTGAAGAGGTCCAGCGCCATATTTTTGAGCCTTTTTTCACCACCAAGCAGGCGGGGAAAGGCACAGGGCTGGGGCTGGCTGGCATTTACAGTTTCGTTCTGGCCCATCATGGGGATGTTGTTGTGCAGAGCCAGCCCGGAGAGGGAACGGTGATGCGTCTTCTGTTACCCTTGCTGAAACAGTGAGCCGAAGACATTTCGGAGGGGAGCGGTTCCCATTTTGGTGCCTCCAGTTATGATGGATCGCACGAACATAAATTGATGAAGGAAGGGGGATGGCATGGCCGATAGGGAAGCCTGTTTTGTTCAGCCGCAGGAAGATGATGCAGCACAGGCCATCACGGCCATCGGGGATGAACTGGCGCTGTTCGATGACTGGATGGAGCGTTATCAGTACATCATCGAGATGGGGAGGAAACTGCCGGACTTTCCGCAGGATTGGCAGGATGACGCTCACCGGGTGCCGGGTTGCCAGAGCCAGGTCTGGCTTGAAGCTGAGGAAAAAAACGGATGTCTGTTTTTTGCTGGTGCGTCTGACGCCGCTATCGTTCAGGGGCTGGTGGCGTTGCTGCTGCGTGTCTATTCCGGTCGTACACGGGATGAGATTCTGGCGACTGACCCGGTTTTTCTGCATGAGCTGGGATTGGTGAAGGCGCTTTCAGCCAATCGGGGCAATGGCGTGGAGGCCATGGCAAAAGCCATCCGGCAAAGAGCCGCCGCAGTCTGAGCCGTTGGCCGGAACAGAAAATGCCCTCTGGCGGTAAAACCAGAGGGCCTTTTCATGCAGGGGCTGTCCCCGTGTCTCAGTGCGTGGCCGGAGCCGCAGCATCGGTGGCAGGCATGTCGGACTTCATCGGGTTGGAGCTGTCCTTCACGCTGTCAGCTGTAGCTTCAGCCTTTTCGGCCGGCTTGGCGCTGGCGGCATCCTGAGTGTTGCACTTGCTGAATTTGCCGTTCTTGTCGCGGCAGGGCTTGGCCTTCGGCTTTTCACACTTTGTGAACTGACCTTTCTCATTGCGGCAGTGGTGAGCCTTGCCATGAGAGGCGGCAAAGGCAACCTGGCTGGTCAGGGCACTGGCAATGAGGGCGAATGTGGCCATGCGACGGAACATCATGGGGGTTTTCCTTCTGTCAGAACAGGGAACGAATAGGCTGGCATTATCCTATACAGGAAATTCAGGCTGGTGATAGTGAAGTCTATGTTATTTTTAAAGAATAACGGCCAGTCATTACCAAATATTATCAATTGAGGTTGGGTGGGGGACAGGGCTCTGGAATTGTCTCCATCGTCCCGGGTTACTGATAGTGCTGCACGGGAAGGATATTGGCTGCTGGCCTGTATGGTCCGGGATCAGTCGCATGATGAAAAAAGGGGAGGCCCGGCTGGACCTCCCCTTTTCTGTTTTGTGACAACCTGTTTGTCAGGGTCTCACTTCTTCTCGGCCTGTTCCGGCAGAGCATAGGCGATCAGATAATCACCCATCCGGCTCAGGAAGGAGCCATGCCCACCAGCGTAGGTCACGATGTACTGGCGACCGTTGATGCTGTAGGTCATCGGTGCAGACTGTGCCCCGGCAGGGAGACGGTCTTTCCAGATGACATGGCCGGTCGTCAGGTCATAGGCCCGGATGTAGTAGTCCTGCGATGATGTCAGGAAGGCTACATTGCCAGCCGTTGCCAGCGGGCCACCAAGGCTCGGGACACCGATCTTGATGGGTGGCAGCTGGATCGGGAGGGACGAGCCATGCAGGGAGTCACGCAGCGTACCATTGCGGTGCTGCCAGACAACCTTGTTGGTGCGCAGGTCGATCCCGGCGACAGCCCCCCACGGTGGCGTGCGGCACGGCACGAAAAGGCCGAACTTGGCAAACAGCGGGTCCAGGAAGGGATGCAGGTTGACGGCGTACGGGATGCCGTAATTCGGCTGGAGACCCGTCTCACCGCCGCTGCCACCCTTGTCACCATTCGGGTCGGGCCAGCGCGGGTTGCCCGGGCCACGGGGAACCAGAGTGGAGACGAACGGAATGGAGATGGGGTTGGAGAAGGCTACCTGGCGGCGAGGATCAACCGCAAGGCCGCCCCACTCGAACATGCCCAGATCGCCAGGGAAAACCAGCGTCCCCTGCGTGGAAGGCGGCGTATAGGGCCCCTCGTAACGCAGGCTGTGGAAGTAGATGCTGCACACCATCTGGTCAAGGATCGTGGCCCCCCAGATGTCACGGTCGGACAGCGGATCTTTCGGGCGCAGGCTCAGCTCGGAATGGGGCTGGGTCGGGCTTGTATGGTCACCCGTGGCAGCGCCACCCGGGGCAGGAACCTCCGGTGCCGGAACGATCGGCTTGCCGGTGCGGCGGTCCAGAACAAAAATGTCACCACTCTTGGTCGGGATGTAGATGGCCGGAACCAGGCTGCCATCCTTCTGGGTGATGTCCACAAGGTTGGGCTGTGCGGAGGCATCCATGTCCCAGAGGTCATGATGGACGGTCTGGTAGAACCAGACGAGCTTGCCCGTGTCCGCATTCAGCGCAATGACACCCGGCGGATAGCGTTCGGCATCCTTGTCACGGTAGCCACCCCACTGGTCAGGCGTGCCAACCCCCATGGGGATGTACACCATGTTCAGGTTCTTGTCGTAAGACGAGACGGACCAGGAGTTGGGGGAGTTCGGATGGAAATGCGGATGCTCTTCGCTCGGCATTTCATTCGGGTCAGGATTGGCGGCGTCGAATACCCAGACAAGCTTGCCCGTGTAGACGTCATAGGCCCGTGTTGCCCCGGAAGGCTGGTGGACGGAGCCGTTGTCCTTCACTGCACTGTTGACGATGATCAGCTTGTCGGTAACGACGGGCGGTGATGTCGGGGCATACTCCCCAGCCGTCGTGTAAGGCTGGTGGGAGAAGCGCAGATCGACCTGGCCGTTGTCCCCAAAGCCCTGGCAGACCTTGCCTGTCTGTGCGTCGATCTCGACCATGCGGCCGTCATTGACCATGGCAATGATGCGCTTGGTGCAGTCTGTCGTGGTGACAGGCTGGCCGCTGCTGTCGACGGCATTTTCAGGCTTCGTGTGGGCACTGACGCCACGGCATGTCAGATGCTGGAAGCCAGGATTGACGTTCAGCTTGGGGTCGAACACCCATTTCGTCTTCCCGGTCACGGCATCGACGGCAAAGACCTTCTGATGCAGGGAGCAGAAATAGAGTGTGTTGTCGAACTCCAGCGGCGTGGCCTCGTTGGTGGCCTCACCCGGGTCGCGGGACTTGTCCGGCAGGTCACCGGTCCGCATGACCCAGGCAACCTTCAGCTGGTTGACGTTCTGGCTGTTGACCTGTGTCAGAGGGGACCAGTGATTGCCATCCTGCGTGCGTGCGTAGGAGGTCCAGTCACCATCCGGCACGTTGTCCGGGTTTGCCGGGCTGGCATTGACCTGCTCTGTAGGCAGCGAACCACCGATGTCATACGGGTCCATGAAGGCGGAAACCACCAGTGCCAGGGCACTGAGGACCACGCCGATGCCCAGAGGAATGGTGGCCAGCCGGTTGGCGGCCAGCGGACGGCGGATGAAAGGAAGCAGCAGGACGATGCCGATGACGATGACCACATCCAGCCGGGGCACGAGGCTCCAGAGGTTGAGGCCTACGAGGCAGAGAGCCCAGATGAGCGTGCCAAGCAGGACGACCGCATAGACAGCAAGGCCGATCGGCTTCCGTTTATGGACGAAGAACGCGCTGAGCAGCGTGCCCAGCCCGCTGATGAGATAATAGAAGGGACCGCCTTCGCTGATGGCATAGATACCACCGGCAACCAGCAGCAGGCCGACGATCGCCATGAGGATGGCAACCAGCGAGACCCAGATTCCCCCCGTACGGGAAGTGGAGGACATGGATAAGCCTCAGTGTTGTTAAACTCGATCACTCAACCTGGATAAGCGTTGCCCTGACAGGAATGTCCCGTCATGGATGATGATCTCTTGCCTTTAAGCACAGGGAAGGGGCCATGGGTCAAGCATCAGGGGGTAATAATTCGGACTGGATGAGTGCCTCTATCATCATATTCACAACCATGTGATAGTTACTTCACAATGGTTAATGTTCACTGCTCAAAAAACATGCCGTTCTGATGCGGTTTTTGCTTGAGGCCGTCCCCCGTTGTCCCTATAAGCGCCAACAGGTCGTGCACGCGCCCGGGCCATATGATGTGGCATGCCCGGCCGTGCGGTTTCCGTTGTCCGCCAGGGGAATGGGAACTTCAGAACTGTAAGGAGATGAAAATGCCCAAATTGAAGACGAAGTCTTCGGTCAAGAAGCGGTTCAAGATCACCGCGACTGGCAAGGTGACCTGTGGTCCCGGCAACAAACGCCATGGCCTGATTAACCGTCCGCAGAAGATGAAGCGCAGCAACCGTGGTCCGCAGACAATGACGGACATGGATGCCCGTACCGTCAAACAGTGGGCACCCTACGGGCTGTCATAAGGAGTTAAGAAACCATGGCACGTGTTAAACGGGGTACGACCACCCACGCCCGTCACAAGAAGGTCCTTGATCTGGCCAAAGGCTATCGCGGGCGTTCTTCCACAAACTATCGCATCGCTCTGGAGCGCGTCGAGAAGGCACTGCGTTATGCCTATCGCGACCGCCGCAACAAGAAGCGTGATTTCCGCTCCCTGTGGATCCAGCGCATCAGCGCTGCCGTGCGTGAGCATGGCCTGACCTACAGCCGTTTCATCAACGGTCTGAACAAGGCCGGGATCGAGATCGACCGTAAGGTTCTGGCTGCCATCGCCTATGACGATGCAGCGGCCTTTGCCGAGATCGTACGCAAGGCTCAGGCAGCCCTGTAAGGGGATTCCTCATGCTTCATGGTCTGTTCCTGATGGACCGTGAGGAATGGGACTGATGATTGGCGGGCTGTTCTGGCAACGGAGCAGCCCGTTTTTCTTTGAGGCTGCTTCAGAAACGTTTCAACATCCGGACCTTCAGGGGCCGGGGCAGGAAGCGTTCCTGAAACAGGCTCATGAGATGATGGAAGACAGGCTATGGCCAATGACCTCGACACTCTGAAGGATGAGACACTGGCGGCCCTGAAACAGGCCAGCACCCATGGGGAATGGGATGCTGTCCGTGTGGGGACGCTGGGACGCTCAGGCAAACTGACCGGCCTGCTCCGGCAGCTCGGTTCGTTCTCGCACGAGGAGCGGAAAGAGCGGGGGCAGGCCCTCAACCGCCTGCGTGACGAGCTGACGGCCCTGATCGAGCAGCGTGGCAGGGAGATCGAGGAGCTGGCCCTCCAGCAGCGTCTGGCGGAGGAGACGGTGGACATCACCCAGCCCCCCGCCCCGGCACCGGCCGGTCTCATCCATCCCGTCAGCCGGACGATCGAGGAAATCACGACCATCTTCGGGGCGATGGATTTCCATGTGGCGGAAGGGCCGGACATTGAAAGCCAGTGGCACAATTTTTCCGCCCTGAACACGCCGGAACATCATCCGGCCCGGACAGAGCAGGACACGTTCTACCTTCCGGCAGCCGGAGAAGGCGAGGACCTGCGGGTGCTGCGGACGCAGACATCCGGCGTGCAGGTCCGCACCATGCTGGGTGAGAAGCCCCCCATCCGCATCATCGCACCGGGCCGGACCTACCGGGCCGATCATGACGCCACCCATTCCCCCATGTTCCACCAGTGCGAGGGGCTGGTCATCGAGAAAGGCATCACGCTGGGCCATCTGAAGGGCTGCCTGACCGAATTCCTGCGGGCCTTCTTTGGTCAGCCGGACCTGCCTGTCCGGTTCCGTGCCTCCTACTTCCCCTTTACCGAACCATCCATGGAAATTGACATCGGCTGGTCCCGGGAGACAGGCGTGATCGGTGCCGGGGCGGACTGGCTGGAAGTGCTGGGTGCCGGCATGGTCCATGCCCGGGTGCTGAGCAACTGCGGGCTGGACCCGGCAGAGTGGCAGGGCTTTGCCTTCGGCATGGGGATCGAACGTCTGGCCATGCTGAAGAATGGCATCACGGACCTGCGGTCCTTCTATGAAAGTGACCTGCGCTGGCTGCGTCATTACGGTTTTTCATCACTGTCCCCGGCAACGCTGACGGAGGGTTTCTGACATGAAATTTTCACTCTCATGGCTGCGGGATCACCTCGATTTTACCGCCTCTCTGGACGAGATATGCACGACGCTGAACCGCATCGGCCTTGAGGTCGAAAGCGTGGATGACCCGACGGAACGTCTGGCCGGGTTCCGTACGGCAAAGATTCTGGAGGCTTCCCCCCATCCGGATGCAGACCGCCTTCAGCTCTGCCGTGTCTCAGCCGGTCAGGGCTTCGAGGACGTTCAGGTCGTCTGTGGTGCGCCGAATGCCCGCACGGGGCTGCATGTCATTTTCGCTCCGCCGGGGACCTACATTCCCGGCAGTGACATGACGATCAAGCCCGGCAAGATTCGGGGACAGGCCAGCAACGGGATGCTCTGCTCCCTGCGGGAGCTCGGGATCGGTGAGGAGTCCAATGGCATTGCTGAACTGCCTGATGGTTCTCCGCTGGGTGAGGATTATGTCCGCCATGCCCGGCTGGATGACCCCGTCATCGAGATTGCCATCACGCCCAACCGTGGCGATGCGCTGAGCGTCCGGGGCATTGCCCGTGACCTCGCCGCTGCGGGGCTGGGCACCCTGAAGCCGTGGCTGACGGAGACGGTGGAGGGGCAGGGTGAAAGCCCGATCCAGTGGGAGATCAGCCACCCGGCCTGCCGTTATGTTACGGGGCGGCTGATCCGTGGCGTGAAGAATGGCCCCAGCCCGGCCTGGCTGAAGCGTCGTCTGGAGAGCGTGGGGCTGCGGCCGCAATCCGCCCTAGTGGATGTGACCAACTATCTGATGATGCATGTCGGGCGGCCGCTGCATGTTTTTGATGCCGCCCGCCTGACCGGTGACAGGCTTTCCCTGACATCCGGCACGGGGGAGCATTTCCGTGCGCTGGATGGGCAGGAGCTGGTTTTGGGCACGGATGATCTCGTCATTGCGGATGAGGCCGGGGTGCAGTCGCTGGCGGGCATCATTGGCGGTGAGGCCAGTGCGGTGACCGATGAGACGGTCGATGTCTTCGTGGAATCCGCCCTGTTTGACCCGGTGCGTATTGCCCTGACAGGCCGCCGCCTTGGGGTGCAGACGGATGCCCGTTACCGTTTCGAGCGTGGTGTGGATCAGGCTCTCGTACGTTCCGGTCTGGAAGCCGCCACGGCCCTGATCGTGGAGCTGTGTGGCGGCACGCCAAGTGAGGTGACCGAGGCGGGGGCGGAACCGGCATGGCAGAGAACCGCCAGCCTGCGTTTCGAGCGTCTGGCCTCGCTGGGCGGTCTGGAGATCGAGGCGGACAGGGCCGTGGACATCCTCGAGGCCCTGGGGTTTGAGGTGCAGGAGCGCACGGCAGAGAAGGCCGTGTTCTCCGTGCCGTCATGGCGGAATGACGTGGCGGCAGGGCATGGTCTGGCACAGGCTGTCACGCTCGATGCCGCTGTGGCCGAACGGGCTGCCGCCAGTGTGGAGGTCATGGAAGCCGAGGCCGATCTGGTCGAGGAGGTTCTGCGCATCCGTGGTCTGGATGAAGTTCCGGCCCTGTCCCTGCCCCGTGCCCATATGGTGCCTGCTCCAGCGGTGACACCACAGCAGGCCCGGGTAGCCCTTCTGCGCCGCCTGTGTGCGGGGCGTGGCCTGATGGAGACCGTTGGTTTTTCCTTCGTGTCCGATCAGGATGCGGCCCTGTTTGAAGAAGGACGGGAGCAGGACCGGTTGCTGAACCCGATTGCAACGGACCTGAACCAGCTGCGGCCGACACCAATCATCAACCTGCTGCGTGCCCTTGGGCGGAATCTGGCTCACGGGCAGGGCTTCAGCGGGGATGCCTCCTTCTTCGAGCTTGGCCCCTGCTTCGGGCAGCAGGGCACCCGTATGGTGCTGGCTGGTGTGCGGGGTGGCGTGAGTGGCCGAGCTCCGGGTCAGTCTGCCGAGGAACCATCATGGATGGATGCCAAGGCCGATCTCATGGCGGCTCTTGCAGCTCTCGGTGTGGCCGAGGCTTCCCTGAGCAGCACGGCGGATGCGCCGGGCTATTACCATCCGGGGCGTTCCGGTGTCGTGCGGCAGGGGCCCAAGCTGGTGCTGGGCAGCTTCGGTGAGCTGCACCCCCGTGTGGCCCGTCACTTCGGCCTGAGCGGCACAGTGGCGCTCTTTGAGATGACGCTGGACAGGGTTCCGCTGCCCAAGGTGAAGCGGAAGGCTGCCCCGACGCTGTCGGTCCTTCAGCCTGTCCGTCGTGACTTTGCCTTCCTGGCTGATGAAAAGGTGCAGATACAGGATGTGCTGAAGGCTGTCCGTATGGCAGACCGCAAGTTGATCACGGATGTGCGTCTTTTCGACATCTTTGAAGGTGGCTCCGTTCCGGCAGGGCATCGCTCTCTGGGAGTGGAGGTGACCCTCCAGCCGCAGAAAGACAGCCTGACGGATACTCAGCTTGATGCGCTGATGACGGCTGTAGAAAGTGCCGTCCAGAAGGCGACGGGGGCAACGCTGCGGCGTTGAGCCCTGCAACGGCGGGAAAGAAGGAGAGGCTGCCATGGTGGATGAGAGTGCCCCTGTAGAGGGTGAGGTTCCCCTTCATCACCATGGCCGGGTGATCTGGATTCTGGCCGGTGAGCCCAGTGGGGACAGTATCGGGGCCCGTCTGATGCAGGCCCTGCACCGCATTGACCCGATGCTGGTCTTTGCTGGTGTTGGCGGAGGGCGGATGGAGGCCCGGGGCCTGCGGAGCCTCTTCCCGATGGAAGACCTGACGGTCATGGGGTTCATGGAAGTCCTGCCCCGGTTGCGCCTTCTGTCACAGAGGCTGCTGGAAGCTGAGCAGGATATTGAGCTGCGCCGTCCTGATATTGTCATCACCATTGATAGCCCGGGTTTTTCGTTCCGGCTTCTGCGGCGCATCCGCAAGCTGAATGTCCGGCGCCTGCATTATGTAGCGCCGCAGACATGGGCCTGGCGGGAGAGTCGGGTCAAAGGGTATCGGGGGTTGTGGGACAGGCTGCTCTGCCTTTTCCCGTTTGAGGAAGCATGGTTTGCTGAACGGGGCCTGCCCGAGGCCCGGTTTGTCGGCCATCCCATCCTGCAATCGGGCGTGGCGCATGGTCAGGCACAGCGTTTCCATAAACGGCATGACATTCGGTCGGACAGCCCTATTCTGATCCTCATGCCGGGCAGCCGGTCCTCCGAGGTCCCAAAGCTGCTGCCTGTTTTTGAGAAGACTCTCGGAATTCTTCATGAACGTTTCCCCGATCTTCAGCCCGTCATTCCGGCTACGTCGGGCATGGCCCCACTCGTGAAAAAGATGGTGCGGCACTGGGCGGTTCACCCCTCCATCCTGACGGATACGGAGGACAAGCACGATGCTATCCGGGCTGCTGACTGTGCCCTGACCAAATCGGGTACATCCATTCTGGAGCTGGCCATAGGGCAGGTACCCATGGTGGTCACCTACAGGGTCAATCCGCTTTCAGCCCTGCTGGGGCGGCTTTTCCTGCGGCTTCCCTTCATTTCCATGATCAATATTCTGGCAGGGCGTGAAGTCGTGCCAGAACTGGTCCAGCATGACTGTACTCCCCAGAAACTGGCGGATGAAATTACTTCTCTCCTGACAGATGGGGCAAAGCGGCAGGCCCAGCAGGAGGCTTTTGCCGATATTCTGGCCATGCTGGAAGCTCCGGGCGGGGAGCTGCCTGCCATGTCAGCGGCCAGAGAGGTATTGGCACTGATGGAAACGCCATTGTCTGAATTGCGGCGCTCATGAAAAAAGCCTGTCCTTGTCAGGGGACAGGCTTTTTTCATGCCGAAGGATGGCAACCTGGGAGTGCTTTCAGCGCAGGAAGCCAACCAGCTTTTCTGCCTCGCTCACAATCGGTTCCGAGACGGCACGGGCCCGTTCGGCTCCCTGGCGCAGGACCTGCATGAGGTAAGCTTTGTCATCCATCAGGCGGCGGGTTTCATCGGCCACGGGGGCCAGTGTTTCGACCAGCAGGTCAGCCAGAGCCTGCTTGAAGGTGCCGAAGCCTTGGCCGGCAAACTGGCTCAGCACGTCAGCCAACGTCCTGTTGGACATGGCAGCGTAGATGGTCAGCAGATTGCGGGCCTCCGGGCGGCCTTCCAACCCGGCTTCCTCGGAGGGCAGAGGTTCGGCATCCGTGCGGGCCTTGCGGATCTTCTGGGCGATATCGTCTGCCGTATCATTCAGGATGATGCGACTCTGGGCAGACGGGTCGGACTTGGACATCTTCTTGCTGCCGTCCCGCAGGCTCATCACACGGGCAGCATGAGGCGGAATGAGCGGTTCAATCAGCGGGAAGAACTCGACACCCATATCGTGGTTGAACTTCTGTGCGATGTCATTGGCCAGCTCAAGATGCTGCCGCTGGTCGTCACCCACGGGCACCCGTGTGGCGTGGAAGGCCAGAATGTCCGCCGCCATGAGGTTGGGATAGACATACAGGCCAGCGGAATGGTTTTCCCGGTTCTTGCCTGCCTTGTCCTTGAACTGTGTCATGCGGTTCAGCCAGCCCAGACGGGACACGCAGTTGAAAATCCAGCCGAGGCGGGCATGGGCACTGACGGCGGACTGGTTGTACAGGCGGGTCGGGTCGATGCCGGAGGCCAGAAGGCAGGCAGTGGAGGCCAGTGTCTGTTCACGCAGGGCCTCCGGGGACCACGGCATGGTCAGGGAGTGCATGTCCACAAGGCAGAACAGGCAGTCATGGTCCTTCTGCAAGGTGACCCAGTTGCGGATGGCTCCGAGATAATTGCCCAGATGGGGAATGCCTGTTGGCTGGATTCCTGAAAAAACACGCTGCATGAACATGGTCCTGACAGAAGGAAAAGACAAAAGCCGCCCCGCTCAGAGGTGAGGGGACGGCGGAAAACCCTGCTGGCTGGGCAGATGGCAGAAGGCTATGCCCTTATTGAAGGGAATTGTCATCCTCGACACCCAGAAGCTGGATCTTGAAGATCAGCGGGCTGTTGGGCGGGATGATCCCCATGGACCGTTTGCCATACCCCAGCTGGGGCGGGACATAGAGCTCCCACGTATCGCCAACACGCATCAGGGGCAGCCCTTCCATCCAGCCGTCGATGACACCATCAAGAGGCATCTCCATGTAGGCGGCGCCGGTGTGCATTTCCGAGGCATCAAAAATGCCCCCGTCTGGCAGGCGGCCCTCATAGATGACCATCATGGTGGCTCCCTTCTGTGGGTGGGGCGCATCCTTGGGGCCAGATTTCAGGACCTTGTAGGCCAGACCATCAGGCAGTTTCTGCACTCCGGGCTGTTTGTAGACCTGATCCATGAACTGCTGGGGTGTCAGGTCCGGTTTCTGGTCGCCAGAGCAGCCTGTCAGGCCGAGCAGACCAGCCAGAGCGCAGACCGGCAGATAACGGAAGAAAGAACGCAGACAACGGGACATGGAAATGCCTCTTTGCAAGCTGGGAGGAAAAGGCGGGCACCACCGGGCCGTCAGACCCGGTGGAGACGGCAGGCTCAGGGTGTGCCGCCGCGGCGTCCTTTGTTGGCACCCAGCCGCAGCCGCAGGGCGTTCAGACGGATGAAGCCCTGTGCATCCACCTGATTGTAGGCACCTTCGTCATCCTCGAAGGTCACGACACGGGCATCATACAGGCTGTCGGGGCTTTCGCGGCCCACGCAGATGACATTGCCCTTGTAGAGCTTCAGGCGCACACGGCCATTGACGGATTTCTGGCTGCTGTCGATCAGGGCCTGAAGCATGTGACGCTCCGGGGAGAACCACAGGCCGTTATAGATCAGCTCGGCATAGCGGGGCATGATGCTGTCCTTGAGGTGGGCAGCTTCACGGTCCAGCGTGATGGACTCCATGGAGCGGTGCGCCTGGAGCAGGATGGTACCGCCGGGCGTCTCGTAAATGCCGCGGGACTTCATGCCGACGAAGCGGTTCTCCACGATGTCGAGACGGCCGATGCCGTTGGCTTTGCCCAGCTCGTTCAGGCGGGCCAGCAGATTGGCCGGGGAGAGGGCCTCACCATTGATGGCCACCGGGTCACCATGCTTGAAGTCGATGGTGATCTCGGTTGCCTTGTCTGGGGCAGCTTCCGGGGAGATGGTGCGCTGGAAGACGATCTCATCCGGCGGCAGGGAGGGATCCTCCAGAATCTTCCCTTCGGAGGAAGAGTGCAGCAGGTTGGCATCGACGGAGAACGGAGCCTCGCCCCGCTTGTCCTTGGTGACAGGAATCTGGTTCTTCTCGGCAAAGTCCAGCAGCTTGGTGCGGGAGGTCAGGTCCCATTCACGCCATGGGGCGATAACCTTCACGTCCGGTTTCAGGGCGTAATAGGCCAGCTCGAAGCGGACCTGATCGTTCCCCTTGCCTGTCGCACCATGCGCCACGGCGTCCGCACCGACGGCCTCGGCAATCTCGATCTGGCGTTTGGAGATCAGCGGGCGGGCGATGGAGGTGCCCAGCAGGTACTGGCCTTCATAAACCGTGTTGGCACGGAACATCGGGAAGACGTAGTCCTTGACGAAGGTTTCCCGCAGGTCTTCGACAAAGATTTCCTTCACGCCAAGGGATTCAGCCTTGCGGCGTGCGGGTTCCAGCTCTTCCCCCTGACCGAGATCAGCCGTGAAGGTGACAACCTCGCAGCCATAATGCTCCTGAAGCCAGCGGAGAATGACGGACGTATCCAGCCCACCGGAATAGGCCAGAACGACTTTCTTGATGCCTGAGGCTTTGCTCATGATCGTTATATACCTCTGCTGAAAGACAGAACCAGATATCGTTAAGTTATTATGGTCTTGTAACAGCTGTCAGGCCATTGGGCCAGAGGCCCATATCCGCAAGGGAAGGCTCAGGCCTCGTTTTTGCGGGATTCGGCCTGCCGTTTCCGCTCGCTCTGTGTCTTGAGCTGCCCGCAGGCGGCGAGGATATCCTTGCCACGGGGCATGCGGATGGGGGCGGCATAACCGGCATCCATGACGATCTGGGCAAAACTGGCCAGCCGCTCCCGTGTGGAGGGGCGGAAGTCCGATCCCGGCCATGGATTGAAGGGGATGAGATTGACCTTGGCGGGCAGGCCACGGATCAGCCGCACCAGCTCCCGGGCTTCGGCATCACTGTCATTCACGTCCCGGATCATGATGTATTCAAAGGTGATGCGGCGGGAGTTGGAGGCGGCCGGATAGCGGTGGCAGGCGGCCATCAGCTCCTCGATCGGGTATTTCCGGTTCAGCGGTACGAGCTGGTCCCGCAGGTCGTTGCGGACGGCATGGAGGGAAATGGCCAGATTGATACCCAGCTCGTCACCGCAGCGGTCCATCATGGGCACGACGCCGGAGGTGGAGAGCGTGATCCGGCGGCGGGAGAGGGCGATGCCTTCGCCATCCATGATGATCTTCATGGCCTTGGCGACGTTCTCATAATTGTAGAGCGGCTCTCCCATGCCCATCAGCACGATGGTGGAGAGCAGGCGGGGCGTGTCCCCCTTGGGGCTGGGCCATTCGCCATAGCTGTCCCGTGCTGCCATGAACTGCCCGACAATTTCGGCTGCTCCCAGATTGCGGACGAGCTTCTGCGTTCCCGTATGGCAGAAGGTGCAGGACAGGGTGCAGCCCACCTGGGAGGAGATGCAGACGGCTCCACGGTCTTCCCGCCTGTCTGGAATATAGACAGTCTCTGCCTCCTGCCCGTCCCGGAAGCGGAAGAGGAACTTGCGCGTGTCGTCCTTGGATGTCTGCTGCGTCGTCAGGCTGGGGCGGCCGACGATGAAGTGCTTTTCCAGCTTGGCCTGCAAGGGCTTGGCGATGGTGGACATGCGGGAGAAGTCCGTCACACCCTGATGATAGATCCAGTGCCAGAGCTGCTTGGCCCGGAAGGGCTTCTCGCCAATCTCGGTCAGGACCCCTGCCAGCTCTTCCCGGGAGAGGCCGACCAGCTCACGGCGTCCATCCTCCGTGACCGGTGTTGGCGGTGCGAACAGGGCTGACTTGGCCTCGATGCGTTTGCGCTCGCTCTCGTTGAGGGCATTCACGGCATCGGAGGAAATGGGAGCTGAAGAAGGCATCGGATGTGTCATGTGGTGGCTATAGCATGGGAACCCGTTTCCGGGTCAGAAAAGTGAGGGGCGAGGGTGGGCTTACCCGATGGCGTCCTTGCGGGCGGCGATGAGGAACTCCCTGTTGCCTTCGGGCCCGGTGATCGGGCTGGGAACCAGGCCAAGGATGGTCCAGCCGGGGAGGCTGGCAAACCAGTCCCGGATTTCCTCGCAGACACGTTCATGCACGGCGGGGTCCCGTACGACCCCCTTGGGGCCGATGTCGGTCCGGCCTGCCTCGAACTGCGGCTTGATGAGGGCCACGGCCCAAGCCCCATTTTTTGCCATGCCAAGGGCCGGAGCCAGAACGGTTTTCAGGCTGATGAAGCTGGCATCGCAGACGACGATGTCCGGGGCCTCGGGTATGTGTTCGGCATTCAGGTGGCGGGCGTTGGTTTTCTCCAGCACCACCACACGGCCATCGGAGCGTATCTTCCAGGCCAGCTGGCCGTGTCCGACATCCACGGCATAGACTTTTGCCGCTCCATTCTGGAGCAGCACGTCGGTAAAGCCGCCCGTTGAGGCTCCGACATCCACGGCGATCTTTCCCTCCGCAGAGAGGGGGAAATGTTCCAGTGCATGGGCCAGTTTCAGCCCACCACGGGAGACCCAGGGATGGTCCTGCCCTTTCAGGGTCAGGGGCATGTCTTCAGCGAGCTGATCCCCTGCTTTTTTGACGGGCCTGTCACCATGCGGGCCGGCATAGACCAGCCCGGCCATGATGAGGGCCTGTGCCCGGCTGCGTGTCTCCACCAGCCCCCTGTCCACAAGGAGCTGGTCCGCACGGCGTTTGGCCATCAGGCCCCAGCCTTGCCATCAAAGGCCTTGCGGGCCAGATCGGCAATGTGACGGGCTGTCAGGCCCGCTTCTTCGTACTGGGCCGCAGGAGTGTTGTGGTCGATCCACGTATCCGGCAGGGCCATGGGGCGGAAACGGACCTGATCAAGCAGGCCAGTTTCGGCCAGATGCTGCACTACCTGCGTGCTGAACCCACCCGGTGCGCCATCCTCAATGGTGATGAAGACCCTGTGCTGGCGGGCGAGGGATTCGATCAGCGCACCGTCAACGGGCTTGGCGAAGCGGGCATCGGCCACGGTGACGGCAATACCGTCCCTGGCCAGCGTTTCGGCGGCCTTCAGGGCCTCGTGCAGGCGGGGGCCGAGAGCAAGGATGGCCACGCCTTCTCCTTCGGAGGAGCGGATGATGCGGCCTTTGCCGATTTCCAGAATTTCCCCTTCATCGGGGAGTTTCTGGCCCAGACCAGCCCCACGGGGATAACGCAGGGCGATTGGTCCGCTGTCATGCGCCCATGCCGTGGCCGTCATGTGAAGCAGCTCCACCTCATCAGAGGGAGCCATGACCGTCATGTTGGGCAGACAGCAGAGATAGTTCAGGTCAAAGGAGCCTGCATGGGTTGCGCCGTCCGCACCGACAAGCCCGGCCCGGTCCACGGCAAAGCGGACAGGCAGGTTCTGGAGGGCCACGTCATGCATGACCTGATCATAGGCCCGCTGGAGGAACGTGGAGTAGATGGCGCAGAAGGGGCGCATCCCTTCGCTGGCGATCCCGGCGGCAAAGGTCACGGCATGCTGCTCGGCAATGCCGACATCAAAATAGCGGTCAGGATGCTGCTGGGCCATTTTGTCCAGCCCGGTGCCGGACGGCATGGCTGCCGTGATGGCAACCACCCTGTCATCCTGGTTGGCCCGGTGGAGCAGCTCGCGGGAGAAGACATCCGTGTAGGTGGGGGGACCAGCAGGCCCTTTTTTCTGCTTGCCGGTTTCCACGTCGAAGCGGGCGACGGCATGATATTTGTCCCCGGCGGCCTCGGCCGGTTTGTAGCCACGGCCCTTTTCCGTGATGACGTGCAGCAGGACGGGTCCCTTGTCCTCGGCATCCCGCAGGTTGCGGAGGATGGGGACGAGCTGGTGCATGTCGTGTCCATCTACCGGGCCGATGTAATAGAAGCCCAGCTCCTCGAACAGCGTGCCGCCGGTGATCATGCCACGGGCATATTCCTCGGCCCGCTTGGCTGTGCGCTCAATGCGGGAGGGCAGCCGTTTGGCAAGCTTGCCCGCCATGTCCCGCAGGGTGAGGAAGCGGCGGGAGGACATCAGGCGGCTGAGATAGTTGGACATGGCCCCGACAGGCGGCGCAATGGACATCTCATTGTCATTCAGGATGACGATGAGCCGTTCCGCCCCCTTGCCACCCATGGCCCCGGCATTGTTCATGGCCTCATAGGCCATGCCGGCGGAGATGGACCCGTCCCCGATGACGGAGATGACATTCCGTTCCCGGTAGGAAGGATGGTCCTCCGCATAGAGGTGATGGGCAACAGCCATGCCCAGTCCAGCAGAGATGGACGTGGAGGAATGGGCCGCACCGAAGGGGTCGTAGGGGCTTTCCGACCGGCGGGTGAAGCCGGAGAGACCGCCCGGCTGGCGCAGCGTGCGGATCTGCTCACGGCGGCCGGTCAGGATCTTGTGCGGATAGGCCTGGTGGCCGACATCCCAGATCACCCGGTCATCCGGTGTGTTGAACACTGCATGGAGGGCGACCGTCAGCTCGACCACGCCGAGGGAGGCACCCAGATGCCCACCCGTGGTGGAAACCGCATTGATGGTCTCCGAGCGGAGTTCTTCGGCCAGGGTGGTGAGCTGCTCGATGGACAGGTTTTTCATGTCCGCCGGTACGCTTACCCGATCCAGAAGAGGATAACGGCCCAGAGTAGGGATGGAGGAAGACGTGCTCATGAACAATCAGTTCCTGCGTTCAACGAAATAATCAGCGAGGGCACGGAGCGTATCCGCACGGGGGCCGAAAAAGGAAAGGGACTGGCGGGCCTGCTCGCTCAGGCGCAGGGCCTCCTTGCGGGCCCCTTCGATGCCAAGCAGCGAGACGTAGTTGGACTTGCAGGCATCTTCATCTTTCCCTGCCGTTTTGCCCAGTTCTTCGGTGCTGGCGGTAGTGTCCAGAATGTCATCAGCCACCTGGAAGGCCGTGCCGAGGTCGGTTCCGTAGCGGACGATGGCTTGGCGGCGTGGGTCATCGGCCTTGAGCCCTGCCAGAATGGCCCCGGCTTCTGCTGCATAGCGGATGAGGGCACCTGTCTTCATGGCATGAAGGCGTTTGACCTTCTCGAGAGGAAGAGCCTTGCCTTCCCCGCGGATGTCGATGACCTGACCGCCCACCATGCCTGCACTGCCGGAGGCACGGGCCAGTGCCAGCGCCAGCTCGGCCCGGATGGTGGGGTCTGCACTTGTGGCGTCTTCCAGCAGGACTTCGAAGGCACTGGTCTGGAGGGCATCACCAGCGAGGATGGCGAAGGCCTCATTGAATTTCTTGTGGGTGGAAGGCTGGCCCCGGCGGAGGTCATCATCATCCATGGCAGGCAGGTCATCATGGACGAGAGAATAGGCGTGCAGGAACTCGACGGAGGCAGCCACACGCAGGGCGGCTTCACGGGATGCCCCGAAAAGGGCTGCGATCTCCAGCACGAGGAATCCTCGCAGCCGTTTGCCGCCATTCAGGGCGGCATAGCGCATGGCGTCGATCAGCAGGGATTCATCACCCGGCACTGGCGGCAGGAGAGCATCAATGCTGGCCTCGATCTCACGACAGGCCTGGCGGAGGGCATCCTTGAGGGGAAGGGCGTGGCTGTCGGTCATCGGGAAGTCTCCTTGCGGAAGGTGGCTGTCGTAAGTGTGTGCAGGCAATGATTCATCAGAATGGAATCTCATCATCCAGATGAGGCGGCGGGGAAGACCAGCCTTCCTTTGGGGCGGGTGATGGCCTCCTGGGGCTGGCGTTGGCCCTTCTGCGTGGGGCAGGCTGTTCTGCCTTTTCCAGAGGTTCTTCCGACAGGGAGCCATCAGCCTTCTGGACGATGGCCTTCACACGCATTTCTGCCTCTCCCAGCTTTTCCTCACAATGGCGGCGCAGGGCAGCACCGCGCTCATAAGCGGAGATTGCGTCTTCCAGCTTCATCTGGCCGCTTTCCAGCCCGCGGACGATCTGCTCAAGTTCGGCCAGGGCGTTTTCAAAAGAAAGCTGGTGCAGCGGTGTTGTCTGTGTCGTCGTAGGGTCGGGCATGAACTATCCAGCCGGGGTTCAGATCATGAAACTTACAGGGCATTACAGGGATGGAGAGATTTTTTCCAGCCCTCATCCTGCCCGTCGGGGAACATCACGGAGCGCCGTGATGTTTTTCCGGGAGAGTGGCAACCCTGTTTTAACGTTTTTTATCGAGGAACATCAGGGCTTTTGTCTTACAGTTTCATTAAAACCGCCCCTGCAGAATCATGTAACAGAGAAAAATTATATCAAGACAAATTATGACAGGTGTAACTTTGTGAAATGCCCGTCTGATGAGTAGCATGGCCGTATAGAGCAGCATTCCGCAGGCAAGGGCCAGCATGAAACTGCCCGTAACGACCGTCAGCAGAACCATGCAGAGGGGTGGGAAGGACTCTTCCAGATTGTCGGGCAGTTCGGTCAGGTTGCTGAGCATGATGATTCCGACAAAGACCAGTACAGGGGCTGTTGCCAGAGCGGGGATGGCTGTTATCAGGGGCCAGAAGAAACAGGAGAGGGCAAACAGCAGGGCGACCACAAGGGCGCTGAGGCCTGTACGGCCACCGGCTTCGGCGCCTGTCAGGCTTTCCAGATAGGCGGAAACGGTACAGGTTCCAAGCAGGGCCCCGATGATGCTGGCTGCTCCGTCCGCTGCAAAGGCGCGGGGAGGCAGGTCGGGTTGTTCTCGGGTGCCGCAGAGCCCAGCCTGTCGTGTCACTGTCAGCATCGTTCCTGTGGCATCGAAGAAATCGCTGAGCAGGATATAGAGCGTGATGGGCAGCAGCAGCCCGAGATGCTGAAAGAATTCATGGAAGTCGAAGGGCGCAAGCATGTTGACCGGATAATGGGGCCAGTCAATCAGGTGGCCGGGAAGCTGGGTCAGGGGCTGCCCATCAGGGCCGGGGACGACAAGGCCGGCAAGGGTCAGGACCATGATGGTGACAAGCAGCCCTGCGGGAATACGGAGAAGCTGGAGCAGCAGGCAGAACATCACCCCAGCTAGGGCAAGGATCACGGCCGGGTGCGAGAGGGAGGCAAAACCAAGCCCGCCTGCGGATGGGACGGCGATTCCGGCGGAGATGAGACCGATCCGGGCGATGAAAGCGCCAATGGCTGTCTGGATGCCCAGTATGATGCAGGGTGGAAAGCTCTGTATGATTTTCAGGCGAAGCCGTGTGAGCGAGAGGAGCGTGAAACACATCCCGCTGAAGAGGACGACCGTGAAGGCCGTGGAGGGTGAGACATGGGCCTGCTGAACGACCACCTGGGCAAACAGGACATTGCTGCTCATGGCGGGGGCCAGGGCTATGGGCAGCCGTGCCCATAGGGCCATGAGCAGTGTTCCGGCTACGGCACCGGCGATGGTGGTCATGATCATGTCATGGCGGGCCAGTCCGGCACCTGCCAGAACAGCCGGATTGACGGCCATGATATAGGCCATGGAGCCAAAAATGGTCAGTCCGGCACTGATTTCACGGGGGATTGTTGAGTGACGCCGGGTGATCTGGAAGAAATGGTCAAGGGAAGAGCGGATCACGGCGTCATGTTTCATGAAAGAGGGGATGTCTAGCGGGGCCAGTCGTGGAAGAGCCGGTAGAGCAGGGGGGTAAAGAGTGTAAGGGCCTCCTGCTCTGGCAGCTGGGCATAGAGAGCCCCGATGACGGATGGTGAGAGCCACCGGCCCTGCCGTATGGCTTCATGGAGTCCAGCGGCTGAAAAACCATGGAGTGTAAAGTGCTGGAGAGCGTTTTCCACGGGGTCCAGCCTGGAGAATGAGGAGGTCTCTGCGGGGACGAGGGTTATGGGGGCGTCATCGGGGAAAGCCAACGCTGTCGGGCGGAGCGAGAGCCTGACAGCTTCGTCATCCTGTTGGAGATGGAGTGGCAGGCAGTCCAGCAGGGTCGGGAAACAGGTGGAGGCAGGGGCTGCTGCGGGCAGGTATGGGAGGCCAGACGGACGGTCTGCATACAGCCATGCCCGATTTTCCATTCCCGGTACGGGGCTTTCCGGCTTGATGAGGCAGAGCGGTATCAGCGTGGGACTGTCCCGGAGTTCCTCAAGGGGGTGGAAGCCTGTCATGCGGCTGTCCCTGTTCAGGGCAAGCCGCTGTCCGTCGCGGTGCAGATGGAACCGGTTGAAGCGGCAGGCGGTCTCGGGGGGAGGTGCCCCGGTGGAGGAGGTAGGGGCCTGTCCATTCTGTATGGCGTAACAGGCACCGAGGATCAGGCCCTGAAGGAGATGGGCGCTGATATCCAGCGTCTGGGGCAGGAGAGCCTGCCCTTTGTCGTAGAACTGTTCGCTGCGGTCGAAGTGGCGGCGCATCTGCGGTGTGTGGCTGCTGGTGGCAGCATCATGCAGGATGCGGGCAGCGGACCAGTCCGGCGCTGCATGGATATGGGCAAACGGGTCTGGCAGGCCCTGTCTGCTGGAAGGACGGAAAAAAGACCGTGTGACCCGGCTGTCCGGGAAATTGCTGTCGGCGTGGGTCTGAAAGAGGGCCCGTGGATGGGGCATCTGCCCATCAAGGGTTTTGTGGGCCCATTGGCCAAGGCCGGTCAGGCACCAGTTGACAGGGAGATGACTGGTTTTCTGGAAGGTCTCTGCCCCCAGTTCTGCCTCCATCCCGGTCAGGAACGCCTTCACGGAGCCGCCATCAGGCGTGAAATATTCATCCACGGCCAGCTGGATGATCCAGTCGAAATGGTCGCCCTCCTGCTGGAGCATGGTCAGCAGGGCATCCTGATGGCGGTGCAGGCTGTCTGTTTCCTGGCGGTCCGTTGTCAGCAGGCGGATGTCGTAGTTGCGGGCTGCCTGGGTCAGGATGTCCTGCGTACCATCGGTGGAATGGTCGTCACAGATGAGCAGGGCCGAAAAACCCGCCGCCATATGGTGGGCGATCCACCAGCCAAGCCTGTTGGCTTCATTGTGGACGCAGAGAAGGGCGGCGGTCCGGGGCATGGGTCAGTCCATCTTCAAGGCGGCGAGGAAGGCGCTCTGCGGGATTTCGACCTTGCCGAACTGCCGCATGCGTTTCTTGCCCTCTTTCTGCTTTTCCAGCAGCTTGCGTTTACGGGAGATGTCACCACCATAACATTTGGCCGTGACATCCTTGGAGAGAGCCCCCAGCGTCTCACGGGCGATCACCTTGGAGCCGATGGAGGCCTGGATGGCGATCTTGAAGAGCTGGCGGGGGATGAGGTCTTTCAGCTTGGCGCAGATGGCCCGGCCCCGTGTCTCGGCCACGGTACGGTGGGCGATGAAAGCCAGGGCATCCACTGGCTCGTGATTGACGAGGATGGAGATGCGGACCAGATCGCTCTCCTCGTAACCATCCATCTGATACTCGAAGGAGGCATAACCCCGCGTGAGGGATTTCAGACGGTCATAGAAGTCGAACACCACCTCGTTGAGGGGCAGGCGGTACACGACCATGGCCCGGTCTCCAACATAGGTCAGGTCGATCTGGACGCCACGACGTTCCGTGCAGAGGGTGAGGACGGACCCCAGATACTCGTCCCGCACGAGGATGGAGGCCTTGATCCACGGCTCTTCGATATAGTCGATCTTGCTGATCTCCGGCATGTCGGCCGGGTTGTGCAGCTCTTCGACCTCGCCGTTGTTCATGTGCATCTTGTACACGACGGAGGGAGCGGTGGCGATGAGGTCCAGATTGAACTCACGGGAGAGACGCTCCTGGATGATCTCCAGATGCAGCAGCCCGAGGAACCCGCAGCGGAACCCGAAGCCGAGGGCAGCCGATGTTTCCGCTTCGAAGTGGAAGGAGGCGTCATTGAGCCGCAGCTTGCCGAGGCTGGTGCGCAGCTTGTCGAAATCGTCGGCATCGACAGGGAAGAGACCACACCAGACGACCGGTATGGAGGGCTTGAAGCCGGGCAGGGCCTTTTCCGCCGGGCGGTTGTCCAGCGTGATGGTGTCACCGACATTGCAGTCCGCCACGGTCTTGATGGCGGCATTGATGTAGCCCATTTCCCCCGGGCCAAGGGAATCGACCGGCTGCATCTTGGGCAGGAACACGCCGACCTGGTCGACATGATAGGTTGCCCCGGTCTGCATCATGCGGATCTTGTCGCCCCGCTTCAGGCGGCCTTCCTTGATGCGGACAAGGATGATGACGCCGAGATAGCTGTCGTACCAGCTGTCCACTAGCAGCCCCTGGAGGGGAGCCTCGGCATCACCCTTGGGGGCAGGCAGGCGCTGGACGAGGGCTTCCAGCACGCCTTCGATGTTCAGGCCCGTCTTGGCACTGATCTCCACGGCATCATCTGCCGGGATGCCGACCACTTCCTCGATCTGGGCACGGACACGTTCCGGCTCAGCGGCCGGGAGGTCAATCTTGTTGAGAACGGGGACGATCTCATGGTTGGCGTCAATTGCCTGATAGACGTTGGCCAGAGTCTGCGCCTCGACGCCCTGTGAGGCATCCACGACCAGCAGGGACCCTTCGCAGGCGGCGAGGGAACGGCTGACCTCGTAGGCGAAGTCCACATGGCCGGGCGTGTCCATGAGGTTGAGCGTATAGACGTTGCCATCCTTGGCGGGATAGGTCAGCCGGACAGTCTGGGCTTTGATGGTGATGCCCCGCTCCTGCTCCAGCTCCATGGAATCGAGAACCTGCCCCTTCATTTCACGGGCAGTCAGGGCGCCGCAGGCTTCGATCAGCCGGTCGGCCAGGGTGGATTTGCCATGGTCGATATGGGCGATGATGGAAAAATTGCGGATGAGGTGAAGCGGTGTGTCGGTCATGACGCCCTAATTAGGTGATTCTGAAAGTTCTGTCAGCATGTGTGGTGGCGGGGAGGCCCCCGCCACGGGTGAAGGGGGCTAGCGGTCTGTCAGGCGGAACTCGATCCGTCGGTTGCGGGCCAGAGCTTCCGGGCTTGAGCCATTGTCCAGTGGCTGATAGCCGGAGAATGCCGTGGCAGCAATGTGATGCGGGTCCACCCCATTGGTGATCAGTGTTTTGACGACCGTAATGGCACGGGCGGATGACAGCTCCCAGTTGCTTGGGAAAGTGGAGCGGATCGGCTTGCGGTCCGCATGGCCATCAACACGGAGAATCCATGGGACATCAGACGGAATGGTGGCCGCCACCTCACGGAACGTACGGGCCAGGGTGAGGAGCTGTTTCTGGCCTGTCGGGGTGAGAGTTGCGCTGCCACTGGGGAAGAGAATCTCGGACTGGAAGACAAAGCGGTCGCCCACAATGGAGATTCCCGGCTGATTTTTGAGAATATCCCTCAGTCTGCCAAAGAACTCGGAACGGTAACGCTGAAGCTGGTTGACCTTGTCAGCGAGGGCGATGTTGAGCTTCTGCCCCAGCTCGGCGATGCGGGCATCCTTGTCCACCTCGTTCTTTTTTTCAATCTCCAGGGCACTGGAGACGGCCTGGAGCTGGCGGGTCAGCTCGGTGATCTGCGATGAGAGATCGGCAATGCTGCCAAGCTGGGCGCTTTCGACCTCTTTTGAGTGGGTCTGCATGTCGTCCAGCTGATGCTGTCGCTCATCAAGCTGGCTCTTCAGCGTGGCGACCATGGCACGCTGTTCCTGCTCGGCACTGCTCAGCGTTTTGACCTTTGCCTCACTGAGGGAGAGCATGTCACTGAGATGGGTGAGCTCCTGCTTCAGGTTTTCCAGAGCGTGTTCTCTCTGGGTGATGGTCGCAGAGAGGAATTCCTGCCCGAGGACGAAGACGAGCAGGACGAACGTGACCACCATCAGCAGGGAGGAGAGGGCGTCCACATAGCCCGGCCAGGCATTGATGGAGCCGGAGCGGTGACGGCGGCGGGCCATGGTCAGCCCTCCCCACGCCGGGAGATGAAGGGGCTTTTCTCACTTCTGGCAAGGGAAACGATATCGGTACGCAGGCCGAGCAGCTGCCTTTCCATGTCCTGAAGCAGCTGGGTGATGGCCGGATCCTCGAAGTGACGCTGGCTGACGCTGCTGCTCAGGGCCTTCATGGTCCGCAGTGTGGCCTGGTTCCCTTCTTCGATCTGCTGAAGGATCTGCTGGAGCTGCGAGAGGTCCTGCGCAGGGGCGGCAGGGGGTGCCTGATGGCTGCGGAGGGTCTCGTTGATTTCTGTCAGCTTCTCAATGATGTGCGTCTGTCCAGCCCGGATGGCCTCATCATGCTGATGGGATGTGGTTTCACGTTCATGAGGCAGGGCTTCACGGATCTCCGCCAGCTTCTCGATGATGGCGGCCTGCCCTTCACGGAGGACTTTATCATGAGGCTGAGCGGCTGCTTCACGATGATGCAGGAGATTCTCGCTGATGCGCGTCAGTCTCTCAATGAGAGACCCCTGATTTTCACGGGATGTGTCATGTTGCGTCGCTGGAGCTCCCTTGCGGAAGGTCTCATTCATGCTGGTCAGCTGGCCGAGAATGGCGGACTGGTCCTTGTGGAAGGCACCATCGGCATAGAGCTTGTGCATGGTTTCGTTCAGGGCGCGCAGGCCAAGAATGATCTTGGCGTTGTCCTCTCCGTCCACCTCCAGGATGCGGCGCAGGATGGTGATGTTCTGCTGGAGCAGGGCCACATTTTCCGTCGTGAGCCGCATGAAGTCCTGCACACGTGGCAGCCAGGCTTCCATGGTGGCCAGTCTGTCTTCTGCGGGGCTCTCAGGTCCTGTTTCCGGGTTTTCGAGAAAGGTCTGGTCAGCCAGCCATTCCTCGATCTCATTGGCAAAACGGTTCTGCGCCTGTCCTGATGTCAGGTCGAGGAAGCCGAGAATGAGCGACCCCGCCAGACCGAACATGGAGGCAGAGAAGGCCGTGGACATGCCACCGAGCGGTTTGACCAGTCCTGTTTTGACGTGCTCGAACATGGTGGATATGTCCGCCCCGCCGGAAGGCATGGCGCTGATGACATCTGCCACGGAACGTACGGTGAGAATCAGCCCATAGAACGTGCCCAGCAGCCCGAGAAAGACCAGAAGCTGCGTGATGTAGCGGGAAATCTCCCGGCCTTCATCCATGCGGGCTTCCAGGCTTTCCAGCATGGCCCGTGTGGTCTGGGTGGAGAGGGAGAGACCGGGATTCTCATCCCGCCGTGCCCGCAGGACACGGGCCATGGGGGAGAGAAGCCGGGGCGGCTCCGGCACTTTCAGCCCGGCTCGTGGCTGGCGCAGGATGTTGACCCAGCGGACTTCAGGAAAGAGCCGGATGGTCAGATGGAGGTTCCAGAGAATGCCCAGCAGCAGGATGGCGATGATGACACCGTCCAGTCCCGGATTGACCATGAAGGCATGGACCAGCACATCCCGCAGGGCAAAGGCCAGCCCCATGATGATTAGCAGAAAAACAACGATACGGACGAGATAACGGGTCGGGCGCGTCATGGTGCCGTGTTTCCTTTTTCAGGACTGTCTGAAGGAGAGGGGTTGGCTTCGGGGAGGATGTCCAGCCTGTCCGCAGGGGCGGTGTCGGTACTGTCTGGCCGCCCTTGGGCGATGGGATAGATGCGTGTCGTGGCAATGCCGCTCCGTACCAGCAGGCCACGCACGGCCAGGGCACGGGAGAGGGCCAGACGGCGGGGTGCAGAGATGTCGCTGCCGGGCACCGTGGCATAACTGCGGAGTACGAAGCGTGTGTCTGCTTTCGGGGCCATGGTCTCCGCATAATGGCGGATGGACTCGATGGTTGTGGCGTTCAGGCCGGTGCTGCCGGTGTCGAACAGGATGCGCAGGGCGTCCGCCTCCTGCGGCTCGGTATGGCTGTGGCTGCTTCCGTCGGGCTGGACGTCCGCTGCGGGAACGGCAGGGTGCAGGATGACAGGGAATTCTGGTGGGGTGATGACTGTCGGTTTGGGAGCCTCAGCAGCAATGCTGGGAACCCGGGTATATCCCGGCGGTACGGGCGGGGCCTGCGGTACGGGGGCAGGATGGGTCACCGTGCGATTTTCCTGCCGGGCGGATTGCCGGGGTGTCTGGGTTGCTGGTGCAGCCTCGGGGAGGGCATCCAGATTCGTGGAAACCTGGGCCCGCACCGCCGGGGCGCACAGAAGCCCCGCCACGAGAGGCGTGCAAAGCAGAGGGAAGAGGGAAGCCAGCCGGTTTTTCATGCCTGCATCCTATGCGGAGGAGCCGCATCCTGCAATCTTTATGGCGGTACCATAGCAGAGAACACGGCTCCATCCCCGGTCATGGTGGAATGATGTTTCAGTCCTGCGTGAGGGCGCTGTGCACCAGTTCACGCAGGGGGGCATGGAAGTGCTGGTTGCCAGCGACGACATGGACATCATCATCAAGGGTACCGAGGTCGTTGCCCTCAACATCCGTGGCATGGCCACCGGCCTCCCGGACAATCAGCAGCCCTGCGGCACAGTCCCACGGCTTCAGGCCCAGCTCCCAGTAACCTTCATAGCGGCCGGCAGCCAGCCAGGCGAGGTCCAGGGCGGCAGCGCCGCAGCGGCGGATGCCAGCGACCTTGGGCATCAGGCTGCTCAGCACGCGGCCAAAAGGCATGCGGTACTGGGCCGGTACCTTGGCGAAAGGAATCCCCGTGGCAAACATGGCTTCCGAAAGCTTGCGCCGGGCAGAGACACGGATGCGCCGGTCATTGAGGAAGGCACCAATGCCTTTCTCGGCCCAGAACATCTCATGAGAGGCCGGGTTGTAAACGACGGCGGCCACCAGCTCGACGTCCCCATTCGGATGACGACGCTGGAGGGCGATGGAAATGGCCCAGTGCGGAATGCCGTGGAGGAAGTTGGAGGTGCCGTCCAGCGGGTCGACAATCCAGCGCCATGTCCAGTTGTCACCGCCAGAGGCCCCGCTCTCTTCCATAAGGAAGGCATAGCCGGGACGGGCACGGGCCAGTTCTTCACGGATGGTCTTCTCGGCCCGCATGTCGGCCTGGGAGACGAAGTCTCCCGGACCCTTGATGCTGACCTGGAGCTGCTCGACCTCGGCAAAGTCACGCAGGAGAGACCGCGCCGCTTTCTGCGCGGTGTTCTGCATGACAGCCATATGGGGAGAAAGACGCATGATCAGTCCTTGGCACGCTCGACGTAGGTGGCGTCTTCCGTGCGGACGACTATGCGCTCACCGGCCTCGATGAAAGGAGGCACCATCACCTTCACGCCGTTGGAGAGCACGGCAGGCTTGTAGGAGGAGCTGGCCGTCTGGCCCTTGACGACCGGGTCGGCCTCGGCAATCTCCAGCGTGACCTGCGGCGGCAGGGTGACGGCCACCGGGTCGCCCTCGACCAGCTTGACGCTGATGGTCATGTTGTCCTGAAGGAAGGGGAGCTGATCGCCAAGGATGTCCTTCGGCAGCATGGTCTGCTCGAACGTCTCGGGGTCCATGAGGACGATGTTGTCGCCATCCATGTAGGAATAGATGTAGTCGTTGTCCTCTGTGACGAGACGCTCGACGGTGTCGGCCGTACGCCACCGCTCGTTGCTCTTGTTGCCGCTGGCGAGGTCGCGCATCTCCACCTGGATGAAGGCACCGCCCTTGCCGGGGGTCAGAATCTGCTGCTTGAGGACGGTCCAGCGGCGGCCGTTATGTTCGATGACCTGCCCGGCCCGGATGAGGTTGGCTTGCTGTTTCATGTCAGCTCCTGATGTACATGCAAAAGATCGGGTATTGCTCAAGGCTTCTGGCCATGCAGGCAGGGCAGAAGCGGAAACTCTCTGATGAACTTCAGGGAGACTTCTAGCCGCGTCGGTGGGGCGGGCGCAAGCTCCCTCTGTACACTCTAGGTAAAAGGGTAAGGCTTTCCGTCCGGTCCCCGTGCCTGCGAGGAGCCGGAGCTTTCATCGGCCGGGGTGGAGACGAGATAATCCGGCCCGAGTGGAACCTTGCCTTTCCCGCCCGGTATGTCCACGACATAGGTCGGCCAGACCAGCCCGGAGACCCGGCCCCGCAGGCTTTCCAGCAGGGCACGGCCTTCCTCCACCGGCACATGGAAATGCGCCGTGCCGGGGGCGGAATCGAGGTGATGCAGGTAGTAGGGCTTGATGCGGGCGGCGATCAGGGCACGGAGGAGGGCCTCCAGCGATTCCGTCGTGTCATTCACGCCCCGCAGCAGGACGGACTGGGACAGGACGGGGATGCCCCGGCCCAGCATCTGCCGGACAGCCACACGGGCCTCGTCCGTCAGCTCCCGGGCATGGTTGATGTGGGCAACCATCCAGAGGGCACGGTCAGTCTCCATGGCGTCGAGAAGCGCCGTGGTCAGGCGTTCCGGGGCGGCGACGGGAACACGGCTGTGGATGCGGATGATGTCGATGTGACTGATGGAGGACAGGCGCTGGATGATGTGTTGCATCCGGCGGGGGGAGAGCATCAGCGGGTCGCCCCCGGTCAGGATGATTTCCCGTATCTGCGGATGTGTCTCTATCCAGTGGAAGGCGGTTTCCAGAGCCTCTTCTCCCAGCAGGCCGCCATCGGGCCCTACATGCTCCCGCCGGAAGCAGAAGCGGCAGTAGAGCGGGCAGACCAGCAGGGGCTTGAGCAGGGCCCTGTCTTCATAGCGATGCACGATGCCTGGGACAGGGGAGAGGGCCTCATCACCGATCGGGTCTTCGCTTTCATGGGGCATGGTCCGCAGCTCCCGGGCATCGGGAATGACCTGCCGGGCGATCGGGTCATCCGGGCTGGTGATGAGCCGCTGGAAGGCGGGGGGAATGGCCGTGGCATAATGCCTGGCCACCTCCTCCAGTGCCGGGGCCTGTTCCGGCGTGATGAGCTTCGCCTCGAGAAGCGATTGTGTGCTGCGGAGGGTTCTGCCTGACGGGGAGGATGAGGCGGTATCGTGCATGAGGTTGCTCTAGCGAAAGGCCGCGTCGTCCTGCAAGAAAACTCTGCCTATGGTGCCGTGCGGGGCCTCTGGCCTATAGGGAGGGAACGGCATCGCCGGATGAGGGTGGAAGGAAACGGTCATGGAGAGTTCCAGCGCAACACAGATGACAGCCCGGATACAGGAGCGCCTGCCCCTGCTGCGCCGGCGTGCCAGGATGGTGCAGGCCGTGCGGGCCTTCTTTGAGGGCAGGGGGTATCTGGAGGTCGAGACACCCTATGCCGTTCCTGCCCCGGGGGAAGAGGTGCATCTGCGCTGTTTCCGCACGGTTCTGGAACGTCCTGATGGCACGGACGAGGTCCGTTACCTCCATACCAGTCCTGAATTTGCCATGAAGCGTCTGGTGGCGGCCACGGGGCAGCCCCTGTTCCAGCTGGCCCGTGTCTGGCGCAACGGGGAGCGGAGTGCGACCCACATGCCGGAATTCACCATGCTGGAATGGTATCGTCCCGGTGCCGGGCTGTCGTCCCTCATGGATGAGACGGAGGACCTGCTGCGTCGTGTCCTGCCGCCCCGTCTCTCTCATGGGGATGTCATGCTGGAGCTGGACCGGCCTTTTGAACGCCTGACGATGCAGGAGGCTTTTGCCCGCCATGTCGGGGTGGACCTGCTGGCCAGTGCCGGGGATGCCGACCGTCTGGCCCGTGAGGCCGGGGTGGCGCTGCGGGAGGGAGAAAGCTGGGAGGACCTGTTCTTCCGCCTGCTTCTGGAAAGGATCGAGCCGCATATAGGGCGGGAGCGACCGACCTTTCTGACGCATTGGCCTGCCGAACAGGCGGCTCTGGCAAAGCGTGATCCGGCTGATCCTCGGGTGGCCCTGCGTTTCGAGCTGTATGCTGCCGGGCTGGAGCTGGCCAATGCCTTCGAGGAGCTGACGGACCCGCAGGAGCAGCGCCAGCGTTTTGAAACGGACCGGGCACGGCGGATGCAGATCACACCAGAGCAGGACTGGCCGCTGGATGAAGCTTTTCTTGAGGCATTGGCCGACATGCCGCCGACTTCTGGCATTGCACTGGGCTTCGACAGGCTCGTGATGCTGGCAACGGGTGCCCCTCGTCTTGAGGAGATTCTTTGGTTAAGCTGAGGCGGAGCGGAATTTTCTGTTTTCAGGGTGCAGGCGTGCGGAACAGGGGGAGGAATATGGAACGAGATGTGAATGGTTCGGGAAAGCGCCGGGCATGGCTGGTCCTTGGGGCTGTCATGCTGCTGGGCGGGTGTACGGTCCCGGCCCTTCAGCGGCCAAAGGTTCTGGATTCCATGGTTGGTCAGTCAACCGTTGAACTGCTGCGGCGGTTTGGGGTTCCGGCCCGTACCTACGATGTACAGGGGCACAATTTCCTCTCTTATATCGAGACACAGACGCAGGTTTCGCCGGGCTATTCCAGCTGGGATTGGGGCTGGGGCGGTGGATACGGGTACGGCTATGGTGGCGGCTGGGGGGGCATCAACATTCCCCCGAGCTATTACAGCGCTACCTGTCAGACGACATTTGAGGTTGTGGGAGACAAGGTTGTGGGATGGAAGCTGTAT
This sequence comes from Parasaccharibacter apium, assembly GCF_002917995.1. Taxonomy (NCBI): domain Bacteria; kingdom Pseudomonadati; phylum Pseudomonadota; class Alphaproteobacteria; order Acetobacterales; family Acetobacteraceae; genus Parasaccharibacter; species Parasaccharibacter apium. Next base: position 4,660 of record NZ_LMYH01000002.1, on the reverse strand, counting down.
GGGGGAGGATGTTGAGCCTGATGCGTAGCTCTTTTGGAGGACAGGCTCTGTCCGTGAGGCTGGGTCTGTCCTGTATGGTTCTTGCCGTTCTGGTGGGTTGTTCTGGCCATCGGGTGGTCCGGCAGGATCCTGTTGACGTACATGGCTCAACCCATGCGGAGGCCTTGCCCGAGGCGAAAAGCATTCAGGCGACATACCGGCCTGCCGCACCGGATGCGCCTCCCAATCCGCAGGTCCGGTACCACATGCCGCCTGCTTTCTCTTTTGAGGACAGGCCGTTGAGCGACAATCTGGCCAGTGCCATTGAGCTGGCCGATTTTGAGGCTGCCGTCATAAGGGCGGGATACTGGTCCATTCTTGAGGGAGAGAAGGATCATACCGTGCTGGCTGTTCCCAATGGGCCGTTTGAAGCCTTCAAGCATGAGGTCAGGCCGGACCTCATGAGGGCAACGGGGCATGGTTATCTGACAGGCTTCATTGGCCAGATGATTCTTGTGGGGCACTGGGACATGCCGACAATCCGGCGCAAGGCGGCGAAGAGGGGCGGGAGCATACAGGTGCGGACATTGGCCGGCCCCGGCTATGACGTGATCCTGAAGCCCACGGCCTTCGGGAATGTGGAAGTCATCGGCAAAGATGGCACCGTGACATTGGCCGGTGATGGCTATCCGCAGTCCAACGGGGTTCTGTATATGGTGGATTCAATCCTTCCCTACCAGTAACAGGGTTTCGTCAGGGGATGGCTGCACTTATGGCCGTGAAATGGTCCAGGCCATTCTCTGCCGGGTCCAGCGTGATGGCCAGAAAGTCAGCTCCGGCCTGGGTGGCCGCCAAGGCTTCTTCCGTGGTGCAGACATGCTCGGCCACGACAGGCAGTTCCGCAAACAGGCTCCACTGCTTCAGGGCTGTCAGCCCGATGGCGGGCAGGCTGACATAATCGGCTCCCTGTTCCCCGGCCAGCATGGCGTCATCCAGTGTCAGGCAATGGCAGCCGATCTGGAACGCTTCCGGTCTGTCTCTGCGTCCGGCAAAGGTTTTGACATCTTTCGGGCTGGAAAGATGGACGCCATCGCTCTCCTTGAGGGAGAGACCATGGAGCAGATCAAGGTTGGCGGGAGCCAGAATCAGGGCGACATCTCTTTCCCAGGCCATCTGACGAACGGCATCCAGCTGTTTCCGCTCTGGTGGCCTGTCGAAGCAGAGCCGCAGAGCCGTGACGGCCTCTTGCGCCAGCAGGGGAGGAAGCTGCGCCTGAAGCTGTGTCAGGGCGGGAAGTGAGGGGATGACAGGGTAGAGGTCACAGTGATTCATGAGGGTCAGATGTGACAGATTGTTGGCTGGTTGACCAGCATTTCGTCTCCTGGAAGAGAGGCAGGTCCAGCATGACGTCACCTTCTGGGCGGCTGGAGAAAAGGCGATGTTTCATGTCGTCGGGGAGTCCAGCACGGAAATCGCGGCAAACGACTCCGTCAATCCCTTCATGCAGGGCGCTGATGGCCAGTGAGGCGCTGGCACCGCAATCAAGAATGGAAGGGGCTTCAGATCCTCTGGTGAGGTGGAGCCACCAGTCTACGCCCAGGCTTGCCCCGGCATGGAGGGGCGAGAGGATGGTGAAGGGCCGTGTGGCGAAATGTTGATGAGCCTTCAGGAGGGCAGGGCGGGTGGAAATGGTGATGAAGGGGCGTGGAAAGGGTGGAAAGGTGCTTGACGCACTGTAAAGATCGGTCATTCTGGCTTTATCTGGGAAATCAGCTGGATGGTCATGTTGGGAGTGCAGGGGAATCCTGCCATGGCAGACGTGCATCATAGGCCATGAAGGTGGGGGTGTCAGTGCAGGAGAACAGGCAGTTGAGTGTCATGCAGAAAAATCCGGATCTTGAACGGTTGGAAATTGCCCTTGTCCAGCTTGGTTTTGCTCTGGAGCAGCAGGAAATCCAGGCCGAAGCCGAGCGTACGGAACAGAAGGAAATGAGGCAGGCCCTGCTGGACAGGATCGATGCTCTTGAGGCCCGCCTGCGGACAATTCTCGAGATGGATGCCGGGGCGCTCGGGGCTGCTGCGTCTCCTGAAACAGAAGAAGAGGAAAGATAAGGGTCATGGCGCAGGTAACGCTTTCGGTCGGTGGCCTCAGCTACACGGTTGGCTGTCAGGATGGTGAGGAAGACCATCTGAAGGCGCTTGCCGCCTCCATTTCGCAGCGTCTTGAGGAAGTACGCAGAACATTGGGGCCGCGTGGTGATGGCGAGGCCATGTTTCTGGTATCGCTTCTCATGGCGGATGATCTTTACGAGGCTCGAAAGAAGCAGATGACGGATGAGGAGCGCAGTCTGGTAGAGCGTAGCCGCCAGATCGAAGCCTCCTACAAGCAGACGGCAGGGCGTCTGGCTGATGCTGCCGATATTGCGGCCAGTCTGCTCAGCAGGGTGGAAGAAGGTCTTCGGCCTTCTGGTAGTGCAGCGGCTGCGGGTGAGGCGGCGGCCGGTGAATGAGATTCTGTAGAGGCTATCGGTTCTGTCTGTGGCTGTAATCCGCAGAAAGCATGGCTCCAGTGCTTGTCTATCGCCGGGCAGGGGTGCAATATGAGAGGCGGAGCTGCCTGGTGCGTCAGGCAAGATCAACCTCTGGGCCGATAAGCACTTCCAAGGGAACTGGCTCTGTCGTGGCTGTGGTCACGTTATTACCGGTGCCCACCTGCCCTAGCAGGTCCGGGAGGGCTGATGAGACCAACGGCCAAGGCGGCTTCACTAGGTGATGGATTCCATGGCATTGCTTTCCCTTCCTTCCGATCAGACCAAGGCGATGATCCGTCAGGAAGTCTTGGCCCGTCGCCGTTCTGTCCTGCCCCGGCAGAACCGCCAGCTTGTTTCCAATCTTCTGGCCTATCTCCGTCGGATGCAACCAGCTGTCATTGCTGCTACTTGGCCCCTTCCTGGAGAGGCGGACCTGCGTCCGTTGTGTCGGCAGCTTGGTCGGGCGGGATATCGTGTGGTTCTGCCGGAAACTCCCCCCAGGGGTCAGCCACTCGTCTTTCGGGAGTGGCGGCATGACCGGCCGATGCGGAAAGGTCGTTTCGGGACGCAGCACCCTACAGGTAGGCGGTGGGCGCCGGATGTCATTCTGGTCCCCCTTGTGGCGTTCGACAGACAGGGAGGGCGGCTTGGTTATGGGGGGGGCTATTATGACAGGACATTGCCGCTCCACTCACAGGCTGCTCTTGTGGGGTATGGTCTGTCCTCGCAGGAAAGGGAGGCCCTGCCCATGGATGAACATGACCATCGATTGCCAGTCATCGTGACGGAGCGTGAGGTCATTCATATCAGTAAAGAATGAAGGATAGACATTGAGACTGCTATTTCTGGGAGACATTGTTGGCCGATCAGGGCGTGAGGCTGTTCTTGGTGGGCTGAAAGGCTGGCGGGAAGAGCTGTCGCTGGATGTGGTTGTGGCGAATGCAGAGAATGCCTCTCATGGATTCGGCCTGTCTCCCCAGATCGCGCGGGATCTGCTTGATGGTGGCGTGGATGCGATCACGCTGGGCAATCATGCCTGGGATCGCAAAGACCTCATCGGTCAGCTTGACCAGCTTCCAGCTGTTGTCCGCCCGGCCAATTATCCTGAAGGAACCCCGGGGCATGGGAGCTGTGTCGTCACCTTGCCCTGTGGACGGAAGGTTCTGGTCATCAATGTAATGGGACGTGTTTTCATGGATGCGCTGGATGATCCATTCCGGGCGGTGGAGGCGATTCTCTCCCGGCATCGTCTCGGGGGAACCGTCCATGCGGCCATTCTGGATGTCCATGCAGAAACAACCAGTGAAAAGATGGGATTCGGCCATCTTTATGATGGAAGGGTCTCTCTCGTGGTCGGGACACACACGCACGTACCAACGGCCGATCACCGTATTCTGAGAGGCGGGACTGCCTATCAGACGGATGCAGGCATGTGTGGCGACTATGATAGTGTGATTGGCATGGAAAAAGAGAACGCCATTCGCAAGATGCTCAAGAAGGTGCCGACGGAACGGTTCCAGCCTGCGAGTGGAAAGGCCACTGTCTCTGGCCTGATGGTGGAGACAGATGATGCGACGGGCCTTGCCATCAGGGTCTGTCCGTTCCGGCAGGGGGGAGATTTGTTACCTTCCATGCCGAATTTCTGAGGTTGGATGATCCTATTGTTTGGGTCGTCAGAGGGAGTGGATCGCAGGGTCCATTCCCTCTGCTGTTTTTTGGGGTGTAACTTTTTTTGATTTTTTTGGTGTGATGGGGTTGTGCGGTGAGGGGGATCTGCGTATAAGCCCATTCACCGGCGGCGCTGGAGCGGAAGTTTCGGGGCGGCTGGGGTGGTCATTGACAAGAGAATATGGGTTATAAAGTAGAGACTGGAAGGGATATGTTGGCGGCGTTTTCGTTAGTGAAGGCTGATGGAAGACGGAAGCTGATGTATCTGACTTTAAGTTTGATGCGTTGAATTAAGCTGGATGTTTTATTTCTGTTGGTCTGGATTGAACCTGAGAGTTTGATCCTGGCTCAGAGCGAACGCTGGCGGCATGCTTAACACATGCAAGTCGCACGAACCTTTCGGGGTTAGTGGCGGACGGGTGAGTAACGCGTAGGAACCTATCTGGAGGTGGGGGATAACATCGGGAAACTGGTGCTAATAC